>CALZTP010000067.1 GCA_945829115.1 uncultured bacterium
ACTCATAAATCTACCCTTAATCGTGTATTGGATGATAGTTGCGGATTTTAGGATTATTATTCTTGAGTTTTTATTTAAAATTATAACCTATGCTAACCATAAACCATCTGCCTTGCTGACGCATTGGAGCAACACTTGAACCGCCCAATTCGTATCTTTTATTGAAGAGGTTATGGACGGTTGCCGAAAGCTCTAAATTTCTCCAGTTGTAGGTTGCGCCAAGATTAGCAATCACACGTCCAGGAAGGTCGAACACCAAAGGTTCTGACATTGGAAGTGTGTATTCCGTTCTCTGTTTCGTGCAGAAGGCAGCATTTCCGCTTACGGTAAGGTTTTTCAAAACATCATAAGAAAGGATGGCGTTTCCACTGAACATCGGAATGTTCATGATGTAGTTCCCGTAGGTATTGCAATTTTTAGAGCTAAGCACCTTTTGTGCCGACATGTTCAGCTCAGAGGAGAATCTATTCGTCTTGAATCTCGTGATGATTTCTGCACCCATTGTTTTCATCTCACCAGCATTGAGGTTTTCAACAGCCGTAGGTATAATGAAGTCAGAGGCGATATTGTAGAAGAGGTTTGCATCGAGGAAGAATCCCTTTGCTATTTTCTCGTCGGAATAGAACGAGAGTTGGAAAGAGTTTAAATACTCTGGTAGTAAAGCCTCTGTACTTTGGTTGACGTCAAAATGACCGTAGCGATAGAAATACGGTGCATCTACGAACGCCTTTGAATAGCTCACCTTCAAACTGTACTTTGGTTGTTTCAAGACGAAGGCGATACGTGGTGAGAACACATTGTTTGTGACGTGGTTTCTCCTTCGCTTAAAGTCTTGTCGCACACCGACATTGAAGATGAATCTATCGCTGATGTTATGCTTCACCTGAAGGTAGAAGTCTTCACTGAACTCTGTTCCTGTTGCCAAGTATTTACTGCCTTCTACAGTGTCGAAATCATTTTGGTAGGACTTATAAACTTTCAGAACCGTATCGAACAAATATCCCTCCATATAAGAAGAATTGTCGAGGCTGAAGAAATTCGCATGTCCACCAATGAGCAAGGAGCCAGAATGGTTGTTTCCGAGCTTATAGTCGAAAACAGACTGAATGTTAAACCCAGCTGTATGTTCGTAGAAGTCAGTTGATTGGAAGACACCTTTCAGCAATGGAACACTAATATCTGTGGTGCCATAAGGAAAGACAGAGAATATGATATCGAAAAGAACTGGTATGGTATCTCCCACTGCCTGATACCTCTGTTGCTTCATGGCATCGTAATAGACAGATGCTTTCACAGAAGCCTTATTTATTTTCTTCTCGAAACCAATTTCTGCATGGTCGGAGGTGATGGCATTTCCTGGTTTATTATTATTCCATTTCAAGAACGAATCATATGAATAAGGTGTGAAATAATAGCTTAGCGAGAGGGGATAAACCACTTTTGAGAATGTTCTGTTGTAGAGAATATGCCAATCCTTCCATTTAATGTTCATACCAATGTCGTAAGACGGATTGTGGTTATATGCTCCGAGAATCATATCTCCCTCCAGTGGCATGACAGAATACGGCTGATCGTCTACAGTGGCATTGAGATGCACTTTCTCTCCAGAAGAATTGTAGATATTTCCCCAAAGCAAGATATTTGTGTCGAAATATTGTTTTCCCAAAAGCATGCCTCCCGAAACCTGTCCATAGTTTCCAACACTACTCTTCACTTTAAGTCCATCAACATCTCTACCATCTTTGGTGATGATGTTCACCACACCAGTGAGTGCAACACCACCATAGATAGACGAGGCAGGACCTCGAAGAACCTCTATCTGCTTTATCTTGTCTAACGAGATGGAGAAATCGGGTGTGGAGATGTTTGTGGCATAGCTGTTCAGACGATGTCCGTTGAGCATGATGAGCATCTTCTCCTGATTGGAAGAATAGACGCCTCGCATGGCGAGGTTCATCTCATCGTTGCTGGCAATGTCTGTCGCACCAGGGACATACTGCACAATGAGTTCTTTAAGATTCCTTGCCCCCGACTTGCGAATCATATCTTCCGTGATGAGCGTGACAGGAACAGGCACCTCATCGAGTGTCTCTGCATTTTGGGAAGCGGTGGTGATGGTGGCAGCCATTCCCGACTTCATTTCCTCTATCATGTCAGCAAAGCGTAGAGGGTCAGAGAGCGTCACGGTGTAGTAGGGATTCTCTTTTAGCAGGAGAGAAGCATAATAATCTGCCTCTTGCGATTTGTCCTGCTCGAGGGCGCATAGCGTGAGAAGATGGTAGGCTGTGGCTCTTGTCCTTGAAGTGAGAGAAGAGATGTTCTCCTTCAGCAGTTTTTCAGCTTCTTCGAAGCGCCCCACCTTATACGATTCTTCCGCTTTGCGGCACAATTCCACTTCACTCATTCTCTGCGCCATCATTGACACAGAGAAGAATATGCAGGTTATAAGAAAAGATATTTTTTTCATTTCTGTTTCTTTTTTATCGAGAGTAAGAAAGCATAAAATGCTTACAGAGCAGCCGTTTCTGGAATAGAGATTATGAACTTTGTCTCAACATCCTTCGTTGACTCTACTCTGATTTCTCCATCATGGTTTTGGATGATCTCTCTACTGAGATAGAGTCCTACGCCCACAGCCTCTGATGTTGGCTTCGTGGTGAAGAAAGGGTCAAAGACCTTGTCGAGTATGGTTTCCTCAATGCCTATACCGTTATCGTGTATTTCAATAAGCAGTTCTTTTCTCTCCTCGTCTCTTCTTAGTGAGAGCTTCAGGAGAGGATTGAACGGACTCTGAGCGTATTTCTTACAGATGGCGTAGACACTATTGCTAACCATGCTCATCACTGCCTTGCTAACAAGTTCTGCATCAATATCGGCAAAAGCAGGAGCACTAAGTCCGTCACTCTCAACAGTCATGTGACATTCGCTGATTTCCTTGTTATAGTAGGAATGTATCATCTCCTCGTCTTTTCTCAAAATTGCTGCGACATCGGTATTTGCTAAGTTGCACTTTCTGTCCTTTAACATCTCCTCCATAACCTTCAACATGCGTGTTGTGTTCACTCCATGCTGTTCAATCTTCGAGAGGTTTGTGTTCAGCATATCAATTATGTCGAGACAGTCATCGTAGTTATCTGGCGACATCTTCTCCTCTTCATCTTCAAGGTTTTCTTTCATATCCTTGAGAAGTCCGAGGCTCATGTGAGAGAAGTTGTTCACATAGTTCATTGGGTTGAGAATACGATCTACAAGTCCTTTGGTGAGCGTACCAACTGTTGCCATGCGCTCTTGTCTCAAGAGTTGGTATTGTGCAGCACTGAGGTCGTTGAGAGCTTTTTCAAGACTCTGCGATTTTTCTTCAATCTCATCTTTCTGCTTACGTATCTGTGAAGTACGTTCATCGACAATCTTCTCCAGGCGCATCTTCTCTTTGAGAAGTCTTCCCATTCTCCATCTCACGATGACAATGACGATAACGATAGATGCTATTACGTAAAATAGAATGAAATACCATCTTAGGTATATTGGGTAAAGAACAGTAATAGGAATGTAGACAGACGGCAGTTCGCGCCCGTATCTGTCTCTTGCCATTACTTCAAAATGGTATTGCCCTGACCTTGGGTTTGAGATAACGGCTTCTGTTTCCTTTGTCCATTCCGACCACTGCTGACCATTGTTCATTCTCCATCTGTATTCCACATCTCCAACAGTAGAGACGTTGTTCGTGGAGAAGCTAATGCTTATTTCTCTAATATCACTGTCGAAGGTTAGTTCCTTGAACGGCAGTTTTGTGGAAAGGGCATCAGCATCATTGAAACCACCCCAGATCACTGAGTCCCCATTTATCTCCACACGTCTTATGAAGACTGTTGCCTTATGGAGATAGTCAGCATCTTGATAGCTCTTATTCCAGCAGATAAGTCCGAAGTTTCCGCCCATCCACACATCGTTCTTGTCAACCTCAAGAGATCTGACATTAAGGTTATGCACCGGACGGAGGAGTTCGTTCTGCAATGTCACATCACCCTTTCCCTGAGCATAGAGACTGAGATTCTTACCCTCGTTGTCGGTTGCCCACACGCAGTTTGCGGAATAATCGGGATAGAGGAGTTGCGGGAACCTGATGTTCTTCTTCCAGAAGTCAGCAAATTCCGCCTTAACAAGAGCTTTTTTCCTATCGTCCCAAGAGAATGCTCCATAGCATCCCACCATGGTCACCTTTCCGTTATGCATCAGAAGTGTGTGGTTGAATCTCTCGTCTTCCTTTTTCTCTACTGGCGGCAAGATTTCGTTGAGTTTCTTATAGTCGCCAACACATCTGAACACCTGTCCGTAGATATTTCTTATCCACAAGGCACCATCGGCAGTATGAGTGAAGAAGGTGGCTTTCTCAATGGTGTTCACCTTGCGTACAAGCATCCCAAGGTTGTTTCGTGTATACCCGCTCATGTTTTCCATCTTATTCCTCTGAGGGTCAACAATATAAAAGACGCCATCAACCTCTCCAGAGTAGTATCTTCCGTTTCCGAGCGGATAGGTGGTGATGGTGTGTGAGCGAGTTATCTGCTTTACCTTCTCTCCCTGAATGACATAGATGCCCTCTGCTGTAGATGCCAAAAGCTCTCCATTATCGTCTTCACAAAGGCTCCAGCAGGCATTGCTTATCTCTCCAACACGAACAAAGGCATTTTCACGTTTGAGGAAAAGTCCTCTTAATGTTCCGACATACAGATTCTTGCCCTTCTGCTTTATTGAGAGCACCTCTCCAAGAAGTCCATCAGTATCCTTAAAGCAGGTAAAGGCAGTATTGATATCTACAAGGAAGACACCATTGTCGGTGGCTCCCCAAAGATTTCCATAGCTGTCTGTATAGAATCCGTTGACATTATCGTTGCACAAGCCATCTCGCTCTGTGATATGATATTTTTCATTTCCATCTTTCCCAACTACAACAAGTCCCTTTCCGGCAGTAGCAAGAATCTTTGTACCGTCTGGCAAGAGTTTGCTTTCGTTGACAATGACACCCTGATAGAGAAGGGGGCTTTTGGAAGGAGTTTTCTCAAGGATATACGCCTCCATAGCATTGTCTTCAATTCCTGCCGTGCCTATCGAGGTTTCTACGCATATTTTCCCTCCCTTCTCACTTATGTCTGTCACCTCTCCAATAAATCCCTTGTTTTTATTTGAGAAAACGGTTTTCAACACCAGTTCGCCGTTCTTTGTTGAGGAGAGGTATCCAAAGACATTGTATCCTCCCACCCAGATTCTTTCATTTCGGTCTTTGAAGATACGGGTTATGCGGAATATTCCTGGTGCATGAACCATTCGCCATTTTGACTGGTCGTAGCACATTAGTCCTTCAAAATTTGCCACAAACACCCTTCCCTTGTCATCGCTGAGGATATCGAAGTTACGGTTATGTCCTCCATATTCAGCAGGCATGATGTTCACGAAGAAGGGATGTCCCACAGCCGAGAATAGTCTTGTGGCTGCAGCAATGATAAAGAAGTATATGAGTAAAAATCGTTTCATATGTATTGCGGGTATTATAATGGGTGGGATGCTTCTTGCAGGATTAATTCTTGAGTGTTATCTGAGGGATGTTCTTGCCTACATAGTATTCCCACTGTTCTCGAGTCAAGTCTCTTTTCAGCGAATTATGAATTTTCTCTGCCATTTCATATGGCGAGACAATGATTTTTGAAATCATCCCCGACTCATCTCCAACGAATATGGAGTTATTCTCTTCATTGCATATGCAGTAAACCCAGTTAGCATAATGGTGCAGGGCAACAGGCTCACTGTTCAGAACATCTGTATTCCACATGTTCACCACACGGTCGTAGCTGGAAGAGAATAAGAAGTTTTCTTTGAAGCAAAGGTCGGTGATTTTTGAGCGATGCCCCACAAGCTTCCCCTTGATATTATTTTGGCGGTCAACAAGGCAGATATCACCATTCTCCATTCCCATGGCGCCAAGTTGCTCTTTCTCTAACCAGGAAAAGGCAGAGACGCTTCCTTTCACAAAGAGTTCTTCTACCGTCTTTTGACCATCTTTCGATACCGACCACATCTTGCCGCCTTTTCCGAATATGAGGCATTGCTCTCCCCGCATTCCGATAGCATTTATAGTTTGTTCAATAGGTATGGTTTTTGTGATTGTTCGCTTCACTGTATCGAAGAAATATATGTTTTTAGATGAAGAAAGGAGTAGCTGGTTCTTTCCAAAAGAAATTGCTCTCAACCACCCTACTCTCTCTGGCAACTCCACTGGTGAGGAAACGATATCGTTTGCAACAGAAAGGAGCAAACCGTCAAAAGAGAGTGCATAGGCAATTCCGTCGCTATCTGTACAAACATCACGGAAGTTGTAAGAAGAGTTTCCCAAGAGGTGCATCAACATCCATTCTCCATTAACGTTCATCCATTTCACAATCTCTCCGTATCTGCTTACAGAGATGAACATATTGTCGGCATATGGAGCAATGCGAGAGACACCGCCTTGATGAAGGGGTTCAGAAGAGAAGTTTCCGCTATTCTGACTTAAGGCATTGAATATTTCAGGGATATTGATATTGCCACGATACTCGTTGGTGAACTTCCAAGAGGCATAGGCAAGCAGTGCAGACGTCTCTTTGTTGCCAGCAAGAAACTGTGTAGAGGAGAGTGAAGCGAGTGAACGGCCTAATGCAATGAAACCAAGTGTGTCAGCAACATTTCTTGCATGCTCTGCCTTTTTCTGCAGCACAACGGCAAGCTCTCTCTGCTGCTCTGCCATATTTCTTGCCTCAGCAGCGTTCTCAGCAAACTCCTGAGCTTTTCTCTGTTCGCTCTCTGCCTTTGAGCGCATCTGGTCGGCGATGGTCATCTGAAAAAGTGCTTCCTCTCGGCGTTTGTTAGAGATTTCCATTTGCTGGTAAGCAATGTCTTCCATCTGCTTGCTTATTCTGCTTACCACAAATGAGTTTCCATCTGTTTTTTCGTATTTCTCTACTCTTGTGCGCAACTCATCTCTCTCTGCAGAAAGAACGTTGTTTTCTCTGTAGAGGAAGTACGAAAATACCATGAATGCTGTCAGGGCAATACAAAGTATTGATATTATTGCTTTATTATTCATCTTTTGCATTCTTTCTTTACGTGCATTTATTTGCAAAGGTAAGAAAAAAAAAATTAACAATCAAATAAATATGCAATTATTTTTCATTTTAGTAATAAAGAAAAGTAAAAAGCTATCTTTTTGGACTTTTCACGCTTACTTTTGAATAAAAAAAACTGTAACGCTGAAGATTTTCTTCCTTTACGTTACAGATTCATGATTCTTTTTAGGTTACTGATTTCTATATTTTTATTGATTTCTACATTCTTTAAGTAACACATTCTTGCTTCCATTAAGTAAAACATTCCTGCTTACCTAAAGAATGAGAAATAAACCCATACGAGGAAAGCAATAAGTATCAGCGTGATGACGGTACGCACCAAGCATCCAACAAATTTCTTCAGGAGATAGATGCCCACTATGATTGCAATCACGCACATTGCGTAATAAACGATATTTTCCAAAAACATCTCTTTAGGTTTTTATTTTTCAAAGAACAAAGTGATCTCCTCCACACTACTTAAAAACCTTACGGAACGCAACCGGAATAGGTGTTGAGAACTCCATCGGCTGGCGTGTCACGGGATGGTAGAAGCAGAGCATATAGGCATGGAGGCAGAGGCGGTGGATAGGGTCGTCGCCATTTCCGTATTTCGAATCTCCACAAACGGGATGCCCCATATCAGCAGAATGCACACGAATTTGATTCTTTCTTCCTGTTTCCAAGCGGTACTCCACAAGTGAATGGCGTTCAGAGCGATCTAAGGTGTGGAAATGTGTTACGGCATATTTTCCTCCGTTATCAACTGGAGAGGAATAAGTTATATATGCCTTGTTGTCTTTCAGCCAATTGGCTACAGTGCCTTCGTTCTCCTCCATTCTTCCAGACACAACGGCAACATATCTGCGGTCGAAAACAATATCATGCCAGTTGTGCTCAAGAATCTGCTCTGTCTCCATATCCTTGGCATATACCATCAAACCAGAGGTGTCGCGGTCGAGGCGGTGAACAACATGCGCACGCGCTTTCTGACGAGTACGGAAGAAGTAGTCGTCAAGAACGGTCTTTACGTTCAGAGAGCTATGACCTGCTGCCATGGAGAGTATTCCTGGCATTTTCTCGACAACAATAAGGTATTGGTCTTCATATACAATCTTCACCCATCTGCTTTTGAACACATCGTTTCTCTTCGACTTACTGATGGCGAGTTTCATGCCTTTTGTCAAAGGATAGTCGAATTGTGTTACGGTTTTGCCGTTTATCTTTATTCCTCTTCCCTGAAGTGTGTCCTTAATTTTATTCCTTGACATCTTCACGTTCTTGATGAGATAATCAAGGAGTGGAGCATTATATTCCACTTGAAGATACGTATAGTCTTCTGCTCGATTGTTATAGTAATGTTTCATCTATTGATTTTTCAGAGTTTACAAATTTGTGTTGCCAACCTCATTTCTCCTCTTTTCCAACTATTGCCTCTCTACTGGCTTCTTTCAGGTGAAAAACATTCTCAGCACCATGCCCGATGGGATAGATGGGGTCGTGAATTTCAATCTTCAGAGGATGCCAGTTGGCAAAATGGAAGTCGCGCTGGCGAGGCATAACCTCAAAAGTGCCATGGAGAGTGATTGGAAGGAGTGGAAGCTGAAGCTTATCGGCTATCATAAATGCCCCTTTCTTAAACGGACCCACCTGTCCATCAAAAGAGCGTTTACCTTCTGGGAACACCACAAGAGAGACACCATCTGTGATGGTTTTGCAGGCATGTAGATATGTCTCGTGAACCTTTGCCGGTGTGGAGGTATCTACGGGTATGAAGCCACTTGCCCTTGATGCTGCTCCAACAAACGGCACCTTCATCAGTGAGGCTTTCATCATCCATCTCAGTTTCGTCTTTAAGAATCCAATAATCAAGAAGATATCATAACAACTCTCATGATTAGCTACAATTACATAGCTCTGGTTCTTCTTCATCTTCTCAGCCCCTGTGATGGTAACAGGAAGGAGTGTTGCTCTTACGATTGTCCATCCCCAGCATCTTCCCATGATGCCAGTAAACCAACCGCGCCAGCGATCGTTGCCAAGAGGGTTTAGTATGCTTACCAAAGTTCCTATTATTGCTGTCACGATCACTACAATGGGCAAGAGGATGAACACCTGATAGATTCTATAAACTATTCTAATCATTTTTGTTCACTCTAAACTTTTTCACATCTGAACAGAACCTGCTCTCCTCGACTTTCTGCATCAAAGACACCTTCATTGAGAATATGGTTTCCGTTGCAGAATGTATGTACTACATGCCATGTGAAGTGATTGCCCTCTAAAGGACTCCATCTGCACTTGCTCTGGATAACATCCTCTGTAACCTCCCAAGCTTTTGTGTGTCTCACAATAGCAAGGTCTGCCTTATAGCCCTCACGAATGAAGCCTCTTTTTGAGACGGAGAAGATGCGTGCAGGATTGTGACACATGAGCTCTGCAATGCGCTCTTGAGTGAGCACGCCCTCGTCTGAAAGAGTGAGCATAGCAACAAGTGAGAACTGCAGCATAGGCATTCCAGAGACAGCCTTTGCTGCACCACCCTCTTTCTCTGAGAGGCAATGGGGTGCATGGTCGGTGCCTATTGTTGCTATCCTACCGTCTGCAACTGCCTTTCGCAATGCCTCACGATGCTCAGAACCTTTGACGGAAGGGTTGCACTTTATTCTCGTTCCCTTCTGGCGGTAGTCGTCTGAAGAGAAGAGAAGATGGGCAACAGTAGCTTCTGCAGTAATATTCTCTTCGGTGAGAAGTGTGAGTTCATCGGCTGTGGTGATATGGGCAATATGCAGATGGGCACCTGTTTCTTTCGCAAGATGCGCTGCCTTCTCGGAAGAGCGGAAGCAGGCTTCTGCGGAGCGTATCTCTGGGTGGTGGCAGACATCGGGGTCTTCTCCGTAGAGTTCCTTTGCCTTCTTCATATTTTCGTTAATGATTTTAGTATCTTCACAGTGCGCCATAATTGGCAGCTGAAGGGTTTTCGCCATTACGAAGGTCTTTGACAGAGAGTCGTTGTCGTCTACGAGCATATTTCCTGTTGAGGAGCCCATAAAAAGTTTTATTCCAGGTACGGTATGCCTATCTAACTCTTTGAATGTTTCTACATTAGAATTCGTGGCGCCATAGAAGAATGCGTAGTTCACATGGCTCTTCTCTCTTGCAAGAAGTTGCTTCTCACG
Source organism: uncultured bacterium (assembly GCA_945829115.1). Classification (GTDB taxonomy): domain Bacteria; phylum Bacteroidota; class Bacteroidia; order Bacteroidales; family Bacteroidaceae; genus Prevotella. Next base: position 10,316 of record CALZTP010000067.1, read on the forward strand.
GAGGGTGTCAAGGGTGGTTGTCTGGGGAACGGTGTTTGGCATATCGAAATAGGTTGTCACTCCTCCATATGCCGCTGCACGACTCTCACTCTCTATGTCCGCCTTCTTCGTCATTCCTGGCTCACGGAAATGGACATGACTGTCTATGATGCCAGGAAAAACTACACACCCCGTGGCGTCTACTTCTTTGTCGTAGTCACCACGAGGCGCAGTTCCTAAAGGGAAGACACCAGAAATAATATCGTTCTCAATAACGATATCCTTCCTGCTCTTCTCGCCTTCGTTTATTACAATACCGTTGCGAATTATCGTTTTCATTCCTAATAAGTAGGGATTCTTTTTAGTAAAAAAGTTTTACTCCTGAGCAGGATTTGATGAGGCACCAGAACCTTCTGTACCTGCTGACTGACCTGAAAGAACTGGCTGAACAGGCTGAACTGGTTGCACTGGTTGAATAGGTGCTTCCTCTGGACTTTCCATTCCATTGAGAATATTCTGGTTGCGTTCTGCTGCTGTGATGTATTCCTTTACGTATGCATCGTTCTTGAACTTATCGGTAGCCTTGCTCATAATGTCTTCTATCCAAGGAGTGAGCTCAGGGTATTCATACGTTGACGTAACCATCATGAAGACGCCAGGTCCAAGAACGTTATCGAAGTTCTCACATATGAAGCCAGTGATGAGCTTATCTTCTTCTATCACAATCTTCTCTGCCTCAGAGGTGAGCTGCTGATAGATGGTATCCATATCTTCTCCGTCCATGATGGCTTGGTTCTCTCGGTGTGAGAGGTCGGCATAGCGTGAGCGGAGGCTATTGTATTTCTCTAAGAACGCAAAGAGCTTGTCGTTGAGTTCTGTTCCGGTGCATTCCTGCTTTGTGCGGTTCAGCTTTATCGTTATCTCGCCTTCTTCAATCACAATTGGCATCACACTCTCATCGTCCATGAAGATGGTAGCAATGTGTGTGGAGTCAGATGCCCCAGAGAACTTAAACTGTCCGTGCACAACCTCACAAGAGTCGATATTCTTCATCTCTCCGTTTTTCATTGCCTTTAGGTAAAGCATTCTGCCATCGAGCATGGAGATATTTGAAGAACCTTGAATATTGAATGATTTTGTACAGGAGGTACAAGCAAGGACAGTCAATATGGAGTAGAGAATTTTCTTCATCTAATTAGATAACGTTTTTATATGAGGAATAAATTGTTTTTTCTTAGTAGGAAACCGATGATAAAAGTTGCCTTTTCAATATTTTTCTGCAAAGATAGTACGGATTTTTCTTGCAAAAAAATTTCTTCTTCCTATTTAAGGCTATTTGTCTTCGTTTTATAGTTTTTAAGAATCTTTTTGCTGTTCGTGTGACAATCTGTTAGTTGTATACAGCTGAAAGATGGCTCCAACAAAGAGCATCACCACCCAATTGTTATGAACAATACGAAGATAATTGTAGTAACTGTTTATGTCGCTCACTATAACTGGCATCAGGAAACCATTATATTGTTCTATCAATAGTAGCGAAGAGATTATAAGGCAAAAGCCGGAGAGCAACTGAATGCTCTGCAGGCGACCTATGGCTATATCTTTTGTACGAACACTTGTAAGGCGCTGCACAACGACATATAGAATAGAACCAATAAGCAAGAACCAAGGAGCCCATTGGCGAATTGTTGTTACTAATTGGATATTCTCGAGGTATAATGTGGTGGACATCACGAGCAAGGCACTGCTAACCATCATCACTCCTCCTGCCAACATAAATATCTTATATATATTCTTTTTTGTTTCCATTTTTATTCTTTTATTCTTTGGTATTAAGAAGGTTCATTACTCCGTAGCCGTCATTTCTGGTGTAGACGATCTTGGGTCGGAGCTGAGAACATAGATATCTTCATCGTCTGCCTTCATAAAATACCGTTCTCTTGCTATTCGCTCAATATTCCTTGGGTCTCGGTCGAGATCTCGCAACTGCTTCTGGTCGTTCTTATATACATTATTATAATATTCTATCTCTGATTTCAGTTCCATAATCTCGTAATGAAGAACCATTCTTCGATAGAAGCTGTTGCTATCTGCGAAACAAACAACAAAGAGTCCTATAACGATTGTTATCAAGTACTTATATTTCGAGAGAATAGCGTAGATGAGTGATGCTTTTTCCATTGTTCTTTTGTCTTTGAGGAGGTTGTTTTTTATTGTGGGTAGTGGGATTTCATAGCGGTTCTCTAATTTCCCAATGCAAAAGTAAGAAAAAATCACGAAGAACAGAGAATTATGCCTCAAGTATTAAGATTTGTTTATAATCATTACGATTCTATATAATATTTATAATATTTTGCGGATTATAGTAAAGATATTAATTTTTTTTGTACTTTTGCAGTGACATTACGCTTTTTCTCTTCTAAGCAGACGGTGGAGGCAACTCAGAAAGCAAGGTGCTCTCCATCAAAAAAAGAAGAAATCATCTATAACAATTCAACAAGAAACAATGGAATACCAAGTATCTGCACGAAAATATCGACCGCTGACATTCGATGCTGTGGTGGGACAGGAAACTCTCACCACGACGCTGAAGAATGCGGTGAGAAGCGGAAAGCTTGCTCACGCATTCCTTTTCTGCGGTCCTCGAGGGGTGGGAAAGACCACTTGTGCGAGAATCTTCGCAAGAACAATAAACTGTGAACATCCTACTGCCGATGGTGAGGCTTGTGGCGTTTGCGAGAGCTGCAAAGCATTCCTCGAACAGCGCTCATATAATATCTTTGAGCTTGATGCTGCTTCTAACAACTCTGTGGAGAATATCAAGCAACTCATGGAGCAAACGAGAATTCCTCCTCAGGTGGGTCGCTACAAGGTCTTTATAATCGACGAGGTGCACATGCTTTCAACGCAAGCTTTCAATGCGTTCCTAAAGACATTAGAGGAACCGCCTGCTTACGTGATCTTCATTCTCGCTACTACAGAGAAGCAGAAACTTCTGCCTACAATCCTTTCTCGTTGTCAGATCTACGACTTCGACCGAATGAACGTGCCGAACACCGTGCAACATCTGAAGATGGTGGCAGAGAAAGAGGGGTACACTTACGAGGAGGAGGCTCTTGAGATTATTGCTGAGAAGGCTGATGGTGGCATGCGTGACGCTCTCTCTCTCTTCGACCAAGCAGCGAGCTTCTGTCAGGGGGATATCACTCTTGAGAAGGTGAACAAAGATCTTAACCTCATGGACATCGAGAATTATTTCCAGCTTGTTGACCTTGCTTTGGAAAACAAATGTGCTGAGACTATGGTCTTACTGAACAATATGCTCTCCGAGGGCATTGAGGCTGGACGTGTTGTTTGCGGACTTGCTGAGCATATCAGAAACGTGATGATGTGTAAAGACCCTCAGACAACTCCCCTCCTTGAGGCAAGCAAGCGATACAGTGAGAAATACACTGCACAAGCACAGAAATGCCCTGTGGGATTTCTCTATAAGGCACTTCAAGTTCTGAACCGTGCTGATCTAAACTATCGACAGAGCTCCAACAAGCGACTCCTCGTGGAGATCACACTTATTGAGGTGGCGCAGATAACACAACCGGAAGATGCGGAGGGTAGTCCCCGAAAGGGGCTGAGACTGAAATCCCTGTTTAAGAATCTGCTCGCTCCGAAAAAGGAGACAGTCAGACAGGTGGCTGGTAAGGAGGCGAGCAAAACAGCAAACGACACTTCTTCCAACACCCCTCCTGCAAAACCAGAGCATAGTATTGCAAAACCAGATAGAAACACAAGAATCAGTAGTTCTGCTCTTGGCTCCACCTTTGGTGCTATCATAAAGAAACAACCTTCTACAGTCTCGGCAGAAGAGACTGTTCCAGAGGATGTGGGGAAGAAAGAGTTCACGGAGGAGGATGTTTCAAAGGAGTGGCAGGCAATGTGTCAACGTATGTCAAAGAAACCTGCTACCGTTGGTCTTGCTGCCAGCATGAGGAATCTTACTCTGAAAATTTCAAACTATCCCGAGGTGGAGATTCTTGTAACAAACAGCATTCTCCTTGAGCAGCTAAAGGGAATAAAAGGGAGAATACGTGCAACGTTAGCAAAGGCACTAAAAAACACGGAGTTAGAGGTCTCACTGCGTATTGCAGAGAACTTCGAGATTAAGAAGGTATTGTCAAAACCAGAGATTCTCGAAAAAATGATGCAAAAGAGCTCTGGTTTGACAAAGCTCATGAAATCACTTCAGCTCGAACTGCAGCCGTAGCAATGCCATCACTCCTTCGTGCGTCATGGAATAATTTCATTTTTTTAGATTAGCTTCTTTTTTTGTAGGAGTGCAAGGATTACATAAATGATTCTGCACTCCTACTTTTTCGGTTGTGCCGAAAATGTCTGATTAATGATAAATGGTTAATGAATAAATAGTGTTTACTGAAAAATTTATAATTCATTGATAATTAAGATTATATAACATTAT
>CALZTP010000068.1 GCA_945829115.1 uncultured bacterium
TTCTTCTTTATTTCTCTGTTGTCTTATGCAAGAAAAAATCTCTTTCGTAGATTACGGATTTTTCTGATCTTTACTGATTATACTGTCTTCCAGTCAGAGCAATTAGCTAAATCAGTAGACTCAGTAATCATAATTTTTTTTTGTTGATTAACGGAGATGATAAAACAAAGGAAATATATTATTTTTCCCATAATTTTATTTGCTATGACTTTAGACTTCTTTTGTGCGCAAAGTTACAACTTTTCTCTTTATCCACCAAATATTTTCTCAGAAAATCAGCATGAACAGAGTTATTTACTTCCGATGCCTTGTTGATTACGTATATCGCTAATTCTGCTGATTTAGTAATCACTCATTGTTAAGAATTTTCTGAGATGTATATGCCTTATACCATCTTCATTGGCATATCCAGACATAGAATCCATCGAAACAACATATTTTGGATGGTTATCTTTTATCATCTTCAGATTGCCAAATTCACGGTCAAGGGTTTCTTGGCTTTGTAGAAGATAAGTGACTTGTACGTAGATCGTGCTGCCTGTTTTCTCTGCAACAAAGTCAATCTCAGATTTCAACAGTTGACCAACATAGACGTTGTATCCTAATCGTGAGAGATGCTGATAAACCGCATTCTCCATAATTTTTTCTATGTCAAACTGCCTATTGCCGCCAATAATACGGTTTCTTAAGCCAATATCTTCAAAATAGAATTTATCTCCCATCTTCAGGAGCTTCTTACCATGGATGTTGTATCTTCCCACACGGTCGATTATAAAAGCATTGCATAGATATTCAATATAATTGAGAATCATGTTCACTGATGTGTCTGTATTCTGACTTTTAAGAAATTTTACAATGCTTCTCGCCGAGAATTGCTTTCCTATATTGTCACTAACAAACTTCACCAAGGTGCGCAACAAGGGTATATTGCGTATATTCTCTCTTTCTATGACATCACGCAATACAATAGTGTCGTACACATTTGACAGATAGTCGTCTACAATATCCTCATCATCTATACCCAGTTGCCTCAGTTGTGGAAGACCTCCATACTGTAGAAATAGTTTCAATGAAGAATCGCTATCGTCTAAGTTGTGAAACTCTATAAATTCAAGATAGCTCAAACTATGTATTCTATAGTCAATGTATCGTCCGCGCAATCGTGTTGACAGTTCACCAGATAGCATTTTGGCATTGCTTCCTGTTACCATTATCTCACATAATCCATCTTGAAGCAGACTTAACAACGCCTTTTCAAAATTGTCAATCTCTTGCACCTCGTCAATAAACAAATAGTTTTTTTTGTTTGTGTTCACATTATGTTCTACATAATCCTCTAAATCCTTATATGTGCTTATGAAATCAAAAGAGGTTTTATCTTTATCAATATAAATGACGTTAAGTAGGTGTGCAAAATTATTTTTATAATGATTGTATTGATTGGTGATGTAGAATCAGTATGTGACATAAAGGAGTGTAGCGACTCCTACTCGACTGTTGTCACTTGCTGATAATGCGCAGTAGGCGATGCAAGGATTATAAAAATAATTTTGCACACCTACTTATTGTTATTGTTTGATTCAATATCGTTCTTTATGGTTTTCATGATACAGCTCTTGCCCACACGTCGTTGACCTGTGAGAGCAACTATAACCCCACGTCCAAACATACGTGCAATCCGAGAGGTATAGAATTCTCTTTCTATTAGTAATTGTAGCATAAGAATATTAAAAGTGTTCAGTATAATTAAAACTTTTGACAAAGTTATAATTTTTGTTGAGTATACACAACATTTTATTTGAAGATAATAAAAAATTATCGTTATTTAACACTTTCTTGACTATTTTCTCTTTATCCACCAAATATTTTCTCAGAAAATCAGCATGAACAGAGTTATTTACTTCCGATGCCTCTCTCTTTACCATCATCATTCTGATTATGCTGAAATAAAGATCAATTCTGTTATTTTTGTAAGAAATATAGCGATAGTGGTGTGGAATGTGTTAAAATTTCATAGATTTCTCACCACTATCGCTGTTATACAAGGAAACTATCATACACGATTCTGTTCCCTTTATTCAATATGTTGACAGAGCAGAGGGCTCTGAGGTGTATGTATGGAGCTCGCTTTGGGATGTTATTGCTCGAATCATCGCGTGTGATAAAAAGAGTATATAACAAAAAAAGGTGTGTCGCTTGACACACCTAAGTTTTTTGTTGCGGAGACACGACTCGAACGTGTGACCTCCAGGTTATGAGCCTGGCGAGCTACCAACTGCTCCACTCCGCGATATATATACTTAAAAAGAGAATTAGTATCTTACCGAATGGGTTTTGTTTTGTTGCTTAGAGAAGTGTTTCTCAAAAGCGAGTGCAAAGGTACGGACTTTTTTTGGATTATGCAAATATTTCTCGGATTTTTTTGAAATTTCGTGCATTTTTATTGCTTTAGATTAATTTTTCGACGAATTATTTGGTGGTTTTGGACAAATGTGTTAATTTTGCACACGAAAAGAATCATGTGCAACCACTCAGGTGTGAATGACTATTTGTTCCGCCTGAAAAAACTCTTATCTCTATGTCAGTATCAAAAACAAGGCAGAATTTTGTTGATGTCGCTCGCCAGCTATTTGCAAAGAACGGTTTGGAGAATACAACGATGAACGATATCGCCCTTGCTTCCGGCAAGGGACGCCGCACGTTGTATACATACTTTGAAAACAAAGATGAGGTATATTCCGCTGTCATAGAATATGAGCTGGAGCGTCTTTCAGACAAGCTTGACGAGGTTGCAGAGAAGCGCATGCGCCCTCAGGATAAGATTATCGAGCTTATCTACACGCATCTGAATATGATTAAGGAGACGGTTGTGAGGAATGGTAACCTTAGAGCCGAGTTCTTCAGAAATATTTGGATGGTTGAGAAGGTTCGAAAGAATTTCGATGAGGACGAGATAGAGCTGTTCCGTAAGGTGTATGCCGCTGGTAAGGAGTGTGGAGAGTTCGACATAGACAATGTAGAACTTGTTGCCTCCATCACCCACTATTGCATAAAAGGGCTTGAGGTTCCGTATATCTACGGACGATTGGGTAGGGGAGTGACCGAGATGAACACTCGCCCGATGGTTGAGAAATTTGTTTATGGTGCCTTAGGAAAGTTTAAACGGTAGGCGGGTGAGTGATTGGTTCGCTCTCGCTTTATGATAGAATCAGCTTCCCCCTCTGTCTTCATGAAAAAAGACAGAGAAGACTTACGAAGAAGAGAAAAATAATCACATTATTAAATAAAAAAAATCAAGAAAGAAAACAATGGGACTTTTAACAGGTAAGACAGCTCTTATTACAGGAGCTGCACGCGGTATCGGTAAGGCTATCGCGTTGAAGTTTGCGAGTGAGGGTGCAAATATTGCATTCACAGACCTTGTTCTGAACGACGAGATGGCAGCAGGCCTTGAGGCTACACGCAAGGAGATAGAGGCTGTTGGTGTGAAGTGTCTCGCATATGCTGGTAATGCTGCTGACTTTGCAGAGACCGAGGCAACCGTAAAGCAGATCAAGGAAGACTTTGGAAGCATTGATATTCTCGTGAACAACGCAGGTATTACAAAGGACGGTCTCATGCTCCGCATGACAGAGCAGCAGTGGGATGCCGTTATCAATGTGAACCTCAAGTCTGCTTTTAACTTCATTCACGCATGTACACCAATCATGATGCGCCAGAAGGGAGGCTCAATCATTAACATGGCTTCTGTTGTTGGTGTTCATGGCAATGCTGGTCAGTGTAACTACGCTGCTTCAAAGGCTGGTCTTATTGCTCTTGCAAAGTCTATTGCACAGGAGATGGGACCAAAGGGTATTCGTGCAAATGCTATCGCCCCAGGTTTCATTGAGACCGCAATGACAGCAGCCCTTTCTGAGGAAGTTCGTCAGGAGTGGGCAAAGAAGATTCCTCTTCGTCGTGCAGGTCAGGTAGAGGATATCGCGAACACAGCCGTTTACCTTGCTTCAGACCTCTCCAGCTATGTCAGCGGACAGGTTATCCAGGTAGATGGAGGTATGAACATGTAAAAAAAATACTTCTGAGCTATGAAGGTTATTTATGAAGATAACCACGTAATAGTTGTCTACAAAGAGAGTGGGGAAATCGTGCAGGGCGACAAGACTGGCGATCTCCCCCTTTCTGATATTGTGAAGGCTTATCTCAAGGAGAAATACCAGAAGCCGGGGAATGTCTTCCTTGGTGTTGTGCATCGGTTGGACCGTCCCGTCTCTGGACTTGTTGTGTTTGCGAAGACCTCAAAGGCTCTTTCCCGTCTCAATGCGATGTTTCAGAGTCATGAGGTAAAGAAGACGTATTGGGCTATTGTGACGCGGTGCCCAGAGCGTGCTTCTGGCACTTTAGAGCATTGGATGGTTAGGAACGAGAAGCAGAACAAGAGCTACTGTTACGACCGTGAGGTTCCGCATTCAAAGAAGGCGGTGCTCGACTATGAGCTCATTGGAAGGAGTGAGAGGTTTTTCCTTTTAGAGGTTCGTCTGCATACAGGCAGGCATCATCAGATTCGCAGTCAGTTGTCGAAGATGGGATGCCCGATTCGTGGCGATTTGAAATATGGCGCTCCAAGGAGCAATCCCGATGGTTCTATTTCTCTGCTCAGCAGAAAGGTGGAGTTTATTCACCCTGTTTCGAAAGAACCGATCTCTTTGCTCTCTCCACTCCCTGAAGATAATGTCTGGACGTTCTTTGGAAAATGAAGATGTAAAGGCGGCACGACCTGATCGTGCCGCCTTTACATCTTTAAACATTTTTTCTCGTGAGAGAATCTCTTGAGAGAAGTTTTTTCTCGTGAGAGAATCTTTTTGAGATAAAAGGCAGAGGCTCCAAGGAGGTGGTTTTAGAAGATGTCTCTGTCTTTCAATACAGGAAATTTCTTGCGGAATGCGTTCAGGGAATCGATGCTTATTTCTGAGGTTATCACCTCTTCTGTGTTCGGCTGACAAGAGGCGGTTACTCTTCCGTAGGCATCGATGAGTTGCGTGCCACCAGAATAATTGCATGAGAGGTCTTTCCCAACACGGTTTACACCTGCAACGTAGCACTGGTTTTCTATTGCTCGAGCAAGAAGGAGAGTGTTCCAGGCGCTAAGGCGTGGGGTGGGCCATGAGGCAATGCAAAGAATGCAGTCGTAGTCTTCGTGGTTTCTTGCCCATACGGGGAAGCGGAGGTCGTAGCAGACAAGCAAGAGGAACCGCATGCCACGCCACTCAGTCACCACACGCCTCTCACCAGCAGAATAGCGCAGGTGCTCTCCACCATAGGTAAAGAGATGCCGCTTGTCGTAATAGACGTTGTCTGTTGCTTGCATATCGCCTTTCTGTGGCTTTTTGTTGTTGATGTCTGCTTTCTCTGTATCACCCTCGTGAGGCTTTACGAAATAGAACCTATTTCGGAAAGAACCGTCAGCAGAACTTTTCACTGCAATGCTTCCTGCAATGGCAGCATGCCGTTTGTTTGCCATTGCCTGCATCCATCTGAGACTTTCTCCATTTTCTTCCTCCGCAATGCCTTCCGGTTCTGTGGCAAAACCTGTTGACCACATCTCAGGGAGCACATAGAGGTCGCTCTCTTCTGCATTCATTATGAGATCTTCTATATGCCTTGCATTTTCCTTTGGGTCTGCCCATGTGATGTTTGTCTGAATGAGAGATATTTTCATTGTAAAAAAAAAGTGTTACTGTCAAGAAAGAGCGTTATAAAAAACAGTGGAACAATGAATGTTAGTGTAAAGAATGAAAGAATCCCGCTAACACGCTCTTTCGTAGAATGTTAGCGGGAGGATAAACGTCGTGTTTTTATTCAGAAATTTCCTTTGCAGACTCTTCCTTTGCTGCCTTTTTTGCAAGGTATTCAGGGAGAGCGAGACCAGCCTGTTCAAAGAGGTCGTTAAGCGGAGGAACACTCTTCATGAGTCCGCTGACAAAGTTTGCCGTAGAGCTCTTTCCGTCTCCACCGTTAGAAGCGTTGTCCCAAACGGTGACATGGTCGATATTGATGCCCTTCACAGCCTCCACCTGAGTCTTAACGAGTTCAGGAAGCTTTTCTAAGAGCAAGAGCATATAAGCCTTTGTGGCATCGCCACCAGCAGCGCCCACCATCTTCTCGTAACCACTTGCCTGACGGTTAAGAATTTCGTAGAGACCACGAGCCTCTGCCTCCATCTTCGCATAGACAGCGTCAGCCTCACCCTTTGCGTTTACACGAATCTTCTCAGCCTCTGCCTCAGCCTCGATAATCTTGCGCTTCTTCTCTATCTCTTGAGAGACGAGTACGTTGGCAGCCTGAGTGGCACGCTCACGCTCAGCACGAGCATCCTCGGCAAGCTTCTCAGCAGAGTAAGCCTCTTCGAGCGCCTTTGCCTGAGCAACCTTCTCAGCAGCAGTTGCCTTTCTCTGTGCCTCTGCCTCTGCCTGTCTACGCTCAGCATCAGAATTGGCTATTGCCACCTTTGCAGCATTCTCACCTCTCACCGCCTGAGCGTTTGCCTCTGCAGTACGAATGCGAGTCTCGCGAACGGCGTCAGCCTTTCCAATCTCACCAATCTTCTCCTGTTCAGCCACTCTCACCTTCGCCTCGTTGATTGCCTTTGCAGCAGCCTCCTGACCGAGAGCCTCGATATATCCAGACTCGTCGTTGATATCGGTTACGTTCACGTTTATGAGGCGCAGACCTATTTTCTTCAGTTCCACCTCTACATTGCTTGAGATTGCCTCAAGGAATTTGTCGCGATCGGAGTTGAGTTCCTCGATGGACATTGTTGCGATTACGAGACGCAGCTGACCGAAGAGAATGTCGCGTGCTAACTCCTGAATCTGCACTGCTGTCTGTCCGAGGAGACGCTCTGCAGCTGCTGTCATGCACTCTGGGTCGGTGGAGATACCCACTGTGAATCGACAAGGCACGTCGACACGAATGTTCTGCCTTGAGAGTGCATTTGTTAGGTTAGCATCGATGCTGATAGGTGTCAAGGAGAGGTAGGCATAGTCTTGAATGATAGGCCATACGAATGTTCCGCCTCCGTGTACGCATTTTGCAGAGCCTTTGTTTCCAGTTGTTCCGTACACTACAAGGATTTTGTCTGAAGGACATCTCCTGTATCTGTTTATGATAGCCATTACCATGAACAAGGCAACGACTACGCCAGTCACTATTAAGTACATAATATAAAAGAGTTATAGGGTTAGTAAGATTTTCTGTTCTTTTTTCGAATAATGATACATTTATGGCTATAGCATTTCTACGAGCATTGAGTTTCCCACTATCGCCACGATTCTGATGTTACTACCAGTAGGAATCTCGCTACCGTCGGTAACGGCATCGAACTCGTGTATGCTTCCGTTTACGGAAATCTGAATTTTTCCCTTTCCTTTCCTATTGCCAGGAATGCGGAGATAAGTATTTCCCTTCATTCCTACACACTCAGAAAGGTTTAGCATTCCGTTGCTTTCGAGACCCTTCAGCTTCCTTCTCATATAGAGATAGCAGTAGGCGAAGAGGCACCCGGCGAGAATTGCCACGAGATAGATGAGGAAAGTGCTATCGGTCTTTCCGATCATTGTTACTCCTCCCCATCCGAATCCGAGGAAGAAGTTCACTATGGAGCGAATGCTGAAGAGCGACATAGCCCCTCCAGCATCCATTGTGTCTCCATCTACGAAGTCGAAATCGTAGTCGGCATCCATTCCCACGAGAGTCATAATGGCCTGTAGGAGGAAGATGGCAGATGCTACCAGTGCTATAGACCAAAAGAACTGTTCTATGGCTGAGAGGCTTGTGAACCATTGTTGAAGAAATTCTGTCATAGTTTTAATTGATTTTTTTGTTGTTAACAAACAGTCTTACATGCAGTTATTTGTTGCAAGTGGGACAGACTCCCTTAATGACATATTCAGCGTCCTCTATCAGGAACTCTTTTGGTAGAGAGACCAAAGGAATGGTGTAGTCTTCGAGGCAGAACGTCTTTCCGCAGTGTGTGCAACAGAAATGGATGTGGTTTATATGACTATGGTCGGTGCATCTGCAGACACAGTATTTCTTTGCTCCAGAAGAGTCGTTTGTTTCGTGGAGGAGATGATGCTCTGTGAAGAGTCGTAGAGCCCTGAAGATGCTGGAGCGATCCATGTGTGGCATCTCCTTTTCAAGGTCGGCGAGTGTGAATGTTTCCCTTTTCCTGCTCACCTCTTGCCATACGAGCATTCTTACAGCAGTAGGCTTTACCCCGTGTTCTTGTAGATATTCTTCCTTATGTTTCATGCCGTAATGTGTTTGTTTTGATGCAAAGTTACAAAAAACTTTTTAGAAAGTGCAAGAAAGCAGGAAGAATCTTTCAGGAACCACTGTTTTTCCTGTTCTATTGTATATATTTTTTACAGTTTCAGAGGATTTCCAGAGTAGAAGTCCACGAGACTTGTCTGATACATATATTCGTATTTCGCTTTCATGAGCTCGCTCTCTGCTTTCATGAGATTTGTCTTAGACTCGTTGAACTCAGTGTTGTTAGCCTTTCCATTCTCGTATTTCTCACGCATGAGGGTAAAGGCATCTTGACTGCTGGCGAGAGAAGCCACAGCACTCTGATATTTGCTTTCTGCAGCAAGAGTGTTGTAGTAGACGAGCTGAATCTCTTTGAAGAGAGTCTTTTTCTTCTCGTCGAGGTCGAGCATGCGATTCTGGTGTTCAATCTTTGCAGTACGGATGCTGTTTCTTGTCTGCATGCGGTTAAAGATAGGAATGGACAGTGTGAGTGAGATTTCCTGGTTGAACTTATTTTTCATCTGAGAGCTGAAGCTTTCAGCAAGCTCACCAGATGTTTTGTAGTAGTTGCTACCAATGCCACCGTTAAGGTCGAGACGAGGGAGGAGGTATGACTTTGCAACGGAGATGTTCCGCTCAGCACCCTCGATGCGCAGCTTCGCCGCAGAGATTTCAGGCTTCACGAGTAAAGCCGTTTCGAAGATTGTCTCAGGAAGAGGGATTGTCTTTATGAACTGCTCTGTGTTAGGAGTTTTTGGCATGAGGATTGCAAAGCCCTCTGGTGTTGGTAGTTCAAGAAGCTGGGAGAGGTTGAGTAGAGCAATCTGATAGTCGTTCTCTGCTTGTGTGGCAGTGAGACGGCTCTGTGCGAGTGTTGCTTGTTGTTGCGACAGTTCTGCCCGACTTGCTTTTCCGCATGCCTTTAAGGCTACTATGCGCTCCACCTGCAGAGAGTCTATTGCTATCTGTCTCTGTGCAATGCCTACGAGTTCTTTTCCGTAGACAGCCTGGATGAAATACTGAGCCACGTTCAGAGCGAGGTCGTTCTGTGCCTTTTCAAGGTCGGCGAGAGAAGCCTTAAGGTTCAGCTTCTGCATCTTCACCTCGTTAGGAATGCGCATGCCAGTAAAGAGTGGAATGGAGGTATTCAGAGAGAAAGCCGTACTACTGGTGTTCTTGTTTACGAAAGTATTGTCTGAAGTGAGACCACGTCCGAATGAAACCCGTTCAGAAGCCGATGCGGTGAGGTTTGGTAGACGTTGCAGCTGTGTTGTCTCAACGGTGAGTTTGTTTTTCTCAATCTCGTTGTTTTGCTTCTTCAGCTGTATGTTGTGTTCTTGTGCATATTTAATGCAGTCTTCGAGCGACCATTGTGCGTAGGCAGAAAGAGTGCCGCCAATAGTAGCCATCAGTACTATAATGATAAGCCTTAGTGACATCATATTCAATTATTTAAGAGAGTTCTTTTAAATGTTTTATTAAAGGAAAGAGAAATTATTGAATCTTCTCTGTACCCCTTACCTTTTCGTTCTTGGTGACGCCCTTCTTTATTTCGATGTTTATTCCATCGCTAAGTCCGGTAACGACATTTCGACGTTCGTAGGTTTTCTCCTTGCCAGCGCCCTTTACGATGTAGACGAAGGTAGAGTCTCCATCGTATTCGATGGTGCTTTCAGGAAGAGTGATGACACCCTTTGCGCTTGCAAGAATAATCTCCGCATTTGCACTATATCCCGCACGAATGGTCTTTCCCTTGTTCACATCAACGGCAGCCTTTATCTCAAACTGACTTGCACCGTTGTTTTCAACAGCCTTAGGAGAGATGTATTCTAAGTTGGCAACATACTCCATGTCTTGAAGTGCACCAATCTTTATCTTCAGCTGCATGCCCTTTTCAAGACGACCCACTTCTGTCTCGTCGATGTTTCCACGGAAGATGATGTCGGACATGTTGGCAACGGTGGCAATTGTGGTTCCATCGTTGAACGTGTTGCTCAGCACCACGGTGTTACCAACCTTTACAGGGACGTCGAGAATGATTCCCGTGATGGTGGAGCGGATGAGAGTGGAGCTGGCACTGGCATTGCTGCTGGAGACACCGTCACGCACAATCTCGTAGTTGTCTTGTGCTGCCTTCATCTCCTCTTTTGCCTTTTTCAAAGCCTGGGAGGTTTGGTCGAAAGCCTCATCGGAGATGAGCTGCTTCTTGTGTAGTTTTTCGTCCCTGCCATAGTCGGTCTTCGCCTGCTCAAGAGTGATCTGTGCACTGCGCACCCTTGACTCTGCAGAGCTCAGTTGTGCCATATCTGGAATCACCTTCACTTTTGCAATCACCTCACCCTCGTTCACGTGTTCACCTGCTTCCTTGTAGAGAGCTGTTATGATGCCGCTTATCTGGGGTTTCACGCTCACTTCATCTCGAGGTTCTATCTTTCCCGTGATGATGGTTGTTTTGTTTATGTCTCCAACGACTGGAGTGTGTTCATTATACTCGGTTACGGTAGGTTGTGACTTACTGTAAAGGAACGAGAAAGTACCAATAAAACTGATAACGATAACGATTGCAATTGCTATTCTGATATATTTTTTCATACTGGTAAAATGAGTTTTAGTTTCTTTGAAGATGTTATAATTATTGTTGAAAGAGTGTCTTTTTGGGGGAAGAGCATTGGGGCTATTCGTCGCGCATGGCATCTACAGGTTTTATCTTCATTGCTCGCCATGCTGGAGCGAGACCTGTAAGACCGCCGAGAATGCAGAGAATCACCGTGGCGAGGATGGCAATCCAGAAGTCCACCTGATAGTGGGTTGTTACGATGCCGTCTTCCATGCTGCCCATTTCAAAGAGCTGGAGGAGTGCTATTCCGAACATTATTCCACCAATGCCGGCTACGGCAGTGAGCAGTACGCTCTCCATGATTATCTGCGAGAGAATCACGCTTGGTCTTGCACCTATTGCTCGCCGTATGCCTATTTCTGTTGTTCTTTCCCTCACCGTGACCATCATGATGTTCGAGACGCCTATGGCACCTGCGAGGAGAGTTCCAAGTCCCACGAGCCATATCATGAAGTTCACGCTTTTAAAGAGATTCTCCTGCATGGTGAAGATAGCCTCTGTGTTGAGAACCATTATAGCCATCTCATCCTTCGGGTCAATGGTGTGCTCTCGTGCAATGATTGCTCGCATCTTCTCAGCCAGCTTGTTCATCATGACATCTTTCTTTCCCGTGACCGCCAACATGTCTACTGTGTTTCCACGGTTGTAGATGGTTCGCAGCGTGGTGTGAGGCATGGTGATACAGTCTTCAGCATTTCCATTGAGGTTTATGCCGCCCGCTTCCTTTATGTCTACACCAATGATGCGGTAGTAAGCTGAGTCAATGCGTACGAACTGTCCGCAAGGGTTTCCGCCTTCAGGAAATAAGGTCTTGTAGACCCTTTTTCCCAATATGCACACCTTTCTTGTTTCAAGAATATCCCTTTCGCTTATGTAGCGCCCATATTTCAGTTTTGGAGCTTCGATGTTCTGGTAGTTGGCAGTGACACCAGAGGTGGAGGCATAGAGGTTCTTTTCTCCTACGGATGCATTTTTGTATCCAGCATAGACCACTGGTGCTATCTGATCCAGCTGTGGTACCTGCTGCCGAAGGTGCTCCGCATCTTTTAGCGTCATGCTACAGTATCTTCCTTTCTTCATGCCTTTATAGGGCTTTGTGGTTGACTGCATCCAAATCATTGATGAGTTTTGTGCAAATCCCTCGAAATTCTTCTGCAGCATTTCCTTCAGCCCCTTTCCGCCACCAATGAGGAAGATGAGCATGAAGATACCCCAGAAGACTCCGAATCCCGTTAGGAAGCTCCGGCTTTTATTTCTTGTGAGAGTATTTGTTATCTCTTTATATGTATCGAAATCAAATCGCATAATCTGTTCTTGATTATCAAAGTGTTTTTATGTTCTTTATTCATCTCGAAGAGCTTCTATCGGTCGGATTCTTGCCGCCCTGAGTGCGGGAACGAGTCCAGCAATGGTTCCAGCAGCAACAATCACGAAGACCACCTGAAGACAGACGTCAAGGTCGACGGTAGGGTTTACGAATGTTCTCATCTTGAACATACCAGTGTCCATAACCATCTGTCCTGCTGTGGCATCCATATATTCGTTTGCTGCTAAGCCACAGAGCATTCCGATGTATCCGAAAACAGTTGTTATGATGACACTCTCGATGATAATCATTCTAAGGATGTGCCATGGTCTCGCTCCGAGAGCCTTTCTGATTCCGAACTCGTGTGTTCGCTCTTTTACGGTTATGAGCATGATGTTCGAAACGCCTACTATACCGCTGATGAGCGTGAAGAGACCGATGATCCAAAGGGCGGTGCGTATGATGGAGACACCCATTTCCATCTGAAGGTTACTACTCTTTCTATTCCATATCCAGATAGATTTCTCATCGTCGGGGGCAGCATCGTGGTTGTTGTTTATTCTTGTACGATAATATTTCTCAAACTTGTCGTTCGCCTCTTTTGTGTCGAGGTTCTTTATTGAGAAGAGTATCTCACCGACGTTGTCGCCCTTGTTGTATATGGCTTTCAGTGTAGTGAAAGAGGTGTACATATCGCTGTTAAGACTCATCTGGTCGTCTTTCAGGATTCCTATCACTCGAAACGAGAAACCGTCCATGGTGACGTTCTTTCCAACGATTCCTTTTCCACCAGGAACGAGTTCCTTTGCCTGCTTCTCGCGCAGTACGAGTACTTTCCTTCGCTCCTTCAAGTCTTTCTCGTTTATGAAGCGTCCGTAGACAATTTCTTTTTTGTTTATGCGCATCTCATTTGGATAGACACCTTTCAGCGACTGTTGTGCAAGATAGTTATTGCTGTAGTTGACGTTTATGCCACCCTGTGAGAGAACAGCACCTGATTCAACAACATGGTCGGTGAACTCGTTGGACGTTATTGAAAGGTCTTTTTCGTTCAACCTTATCTCACGGTCTTTCTTATAACCCTTATATGGTTTTGACGTCCAGCCACGAGACACCTCCATAGAGGTTGCAAGGAATCGGTCCATCTGCTCCATCTGTGCGTTTATCATTCCGTTTCCCGCACCGAGAAGGAATATAATCATGAATATTCCCCACGCTACGGCGAAACCGGTTAGGGACGTTCGCAGCTTATTGCGTTTTGCCGTTCCCCATATTTCTTTCAGAATCTCCATAACCTTATTTTGTAAACATTATTTTGAAGTTTTTCTATCTCCTTATTAATATATAATCTTTTGGAGCTTTTTCTTTCTTCATTAGGATTTGTTGTTTTTAGGGAATTGTTTTACCCCCAAAAAACGTGATGCAGAGAAAGTGGTTTATTTTATGTAGTCTTTGCTTACGAGATGGTGGTCAAGGTTCTCTTCGATGTTCTCGATTATTCCGTCTTTGATGTTTATGATCTTATCTGTAACATTTGCCACACCACTCTCGTGTGTAACCACAACGATTGTCATCTTCTCTTTGTCGTGAAGCTCTTTAAGGAGATTCATCACCTCCACGCTCGTTTTAGAGTCAAGAGCACCAGTAGGTTCATCGGCAAGAATGATCTTTGGTCGGGTGATTAGAGCACGAGCAATGGCAACACGCTGTTTCTGTCCGCCAGAGAGCTCGTTAGGGTAGTGGGTTGCCCATTCTGCCAGTCCGAGTTTCTCAAGATATTCCATAGCCATTTCGTGACGTTTCTTTCTTCCTACTCCTTGGTAGAAGAGAGGCAACTCAACGTTCTCTACCGCTGTTTTGAAGTTTATGAGGTTAAACGACTGGAAGATAAAGCCAATCATTCGGTTTCTGTAGTCGGCAGCGCGTGTCTCGCTAAGGTTCCAGATTGGCACGTTGCCAAGGGTATATTCTCCACTGTCGTAATTGTCGAGTATTCCGAGAATATTTAGTAGCGTAGACTTTCCTGAGCCAGAAGCACCCATGATGCTTACGAACTCTCCTTCTTCTATGTCGAGGTTTATGCCTTTCAGCACGTGTAGCGGTTGCGCACTATAGTATGTCTTGTTGACGTCTTTTAAATGAATTAGTGACATGGTTTCAGCGTTTTTTGTTAATAGATGATGCAAAATTAGTCAAAAAAACTATAATCTGCAATAATTCTCTCCTTGAAAAATAAGGAGTGTAAAGATATTATACAGTCGTTTGTCAAAAAAATTTACACTTCCCATCTGAATATCATATTCAAGCATTAAAAATTGCGAACAACAACGTTTTATAGATTTTTCTTTGCACACCGATTTTAGTATATATGAAGAAAAGGCAGAACACAATAGAGAGCTCTGCCTTTTTTCTATATTTATTTGGGAATAAGTAGGTGTGCAAAATTATTTTTATAATCCTTGCATCGCCTACTGCGCAT
>CALZTP010000069.1 GCA_945829115.1 uncultured bacterium
ATATTTTTATTTATATTTAAATTATTATATATATAAATACATGGTTCTGTGTATTGACTGAGAAAATAGATTGTAATGCATGTAAATTATTGTAATGATGTAATTGTAATGGCAGAGGGAAGTTGCAGGGTATTGGGAAAAATGGCTTCTAAGGCTTAATAGGGTGACAAGGGCGATATAGTGCAAGTGAGAGCAAAATCATCAAGCTTGCTAGAATGTTTTGCCAAGCGCGGCCTATCTTATAAAAAGATGTACCTCCGATGTAACTCATATGTAACTCATATGTAACTCCGTTCTACCTCCTATTGAATATTGGCGACAGATACTTCAACTATATGACAAGCAACGAACCAACAGTTACCAGAAACAAACACTTGTGGGACTTGAATAAATTATAAAAACAAAATGATAAAGGGAATAAAAAAATGAAGGCAGTAAATGAAATAAAGACGCAAACGACAAACAATAAATAGGAGATCCTTAAGATACCGAGCTAACAATGACTGTTTCAGATTTCAGGTTTCAAGCCTCAAGAGCTACTCATTATTACTCTTTTTACCAGTTCGTTTAATAATATCTGCTTTCTAATCACATGCTTTAGAACTACGTTGTCTCATTTATTTTGTTAGGAGCACCGAAATTAATCAAAAGAAACAGCCCACGTCTCACGACGCGAGCTGTCAACAACACAAACACAAAAAAACTGGTGCTGCACGAGGCAGCACAAGTAATATTATCTATTTTTTATGCCACATAATGCGTGATAAAAATGTGAACATCACAGGTTATTCAATTCCGAAGAGGACCTTCAAACCACCGTCTACTCCCGAGAATCCCATGAATGAAAGGGCGAGGAGACCAGCTGTTATGAGAGTGATGCTAACACCACGCATTCCCTTTGGTATGTTTGCCAACTCCTGCTGCTCACGAAGTCCCGCAAAGAGAATGAGTGCAATGCCGAAGCCGATAGCAGATGCGAGAGCATAGTCGAGAGCCATCAGCAGGTTGTAATCTTTTTGGATAACCGAGATAGCCACGCCAAGCACGGCACAGTTTGTTGTGATGAGAGGGAGGAAGACACCGAGTGCTTGATATAGCGGAGGTGACACCTTCTTGAGAATAATCTCCACCATCTGCACGAGAGCAGCGATCACGAGAATGAACGACAGCGTCTGCAGATATCCGAGGTTAAACGGATTGAGCACAAACATCTGTATAAGCCATGTCACGAGCGTAGCAAGCATCATCACGAATGCCACAGCAGCAGACATGCCAAGTGATGTCTTCACTTTCTGGCTGACACCAAGGAACGGACATATTCCTAGGAACTGGCTGAGCACGATATTGTTTACGAATATCGCAGCTATAAATATCAATAAATATTCCATATTAGTAGGTGTTCAAAATTAATGTTAATGAGATTGACTATTTTTTCGTGGAACGAGACAACATAACATTTAGGAGCATCTTTTTTCCTTCACCTCCATCTTCTTCACGTTTTTACGCTATCATGTTTATTCATGTTTTCGCACCATCACGTTTTTTCATGTTTTCATGTTCTCACGTTATGAACGTTCATATCTTGCCTCTATTCCACTCGCTGTTTGTTTACTTCTTGAACTTGTTCACAACAGCGATGATGTATCCGAGTGTGATGAATGCTCCCGGAGGAAGGATGAAGAGGAGCATGCTGTAGTCAGAAGGAATACATTCCAATCCGAACACCGTACCGTTTCCGAGCAGCTCACGGCAGATACCAAGGAGTGTGAGTCCGATGGTGAAACCGAGTCCGATACCTATTCCGTCGAGGGCAGAGTCAATAACATTGTTCTTAGAAGCAAACGACTCTGCTCTACCGAGAATAACGCAGTTCACCACAATCAATGGAATGAACAGTCCGAGAGACTTGTTCACATCAGGTAGGTAAGCCGCAAGGAGGAACTGCACGATTGTCACGAGCGTTGCAATGACAACGATATATACTGGGATATGCACCATGTCTGGTGTTATCTTCTTTATCATGGAGATAATGATATTTGAGAATATCAACACAACCATAGTGGCAAGTCCCATCATCATACCGTTATTAGCACTTGTGGTAGTGGCAAGTGTAGGACACATACCGAGCATTAACACAAAGGTAGGATTCTCCTTTATGATGCCGTTCATTATAATTCCGAATTTACTCATAATAAAAGTCTACTTTTGTGGTTATTTGTTTTCTTTGAACGTGTTGTAAGCTTCCTGTACGGCACGAAGGAAAGATCGAGAAGTGATGGTAGAGGCAGTAATTGCCTGAATGTCACCACCGTCGTTTGCCACTGTGAGGTTCTTCTCAGCAGGGTTTAGCCCAACGATACAACCAGGGTTGCCCTTCTGGAACCATTCTCCTGCCTTTGCTCCAAGTCCAGGAGTCTCAGCATGTGCAAGAACGGTATAACCCTTGATGATTCCGCTTTCGTCGAAGCCCACAAGAACGGTAAGGTTTCCGCCAAAGCCGTTAGGGTCTGTAGACTGAACGGCAACGCCCTTATCGGTTGTGTACACCACGAAGTCTAACTGCTTTCCGTTCACGTTTCTGCTAAGAGGCTTAGTGTCTGTCACCTTCACCTCATCAGCTGCCAGCACAACCTTTATACCGTCAGAGAGAGTTTTCTCCTCTTGTGCTTTAATGGCAGAAGCCGTTGCTTCATTGACAGAAGCGAGCAGTCCGCCGCAAACGAGTGCCACGCCAACGAGGACGAGCACCATATTCTGAAGATTTGATTTAAGTTTTTCCATTCTTTACCCTCCTTATTTCTTTGCTGGCACCTCACCGAATCTCTTTGGCTTGATGTACATGTTTATTAATGGCGTAAAGGCATTCATGATAAGGATTGCGAACGACATGCCCTCTGGATATGCGCCCCAGTTACGTATTACGACCGTGAGCACACCAATGGCAACACCGTAGATGAGCTGTCCCTTGTGGCACATTGGAGAAGTGACATAGTCGGTAGCCATGAAGATAGCACCGAGCATGAGACCACCAGAGAAGAGCACCTGGAATGGGTCAGCATAGCGTGCATCGTCAACGAGCCAGAGGAGGCCAGCAAGCACGAAGACAGTTCCGAGAATAGAGACTGGAATGTGCCATGTGATGATCTTCTTCCAAAGCATGAAGGCAAGACCAGCGAGGAGTGCCAATGCACATACCTCACCGATTGTTCCAGCGCTGTTTCCGAGGAACATATCGAGAGAAGAAGGTAGCTGGTCGAGCACATCTTCACCCTTTATTGCTCTCTGCATGATGCTCAGCGGTGTTGCCCCTGTCTGTGCATCTGCATATGCAGTGAGCTGTCCTGGCACTGGCCATGTTGTCATGGCAGTTGGGAAGCTGACGAGAAGGAAGCAACGTCCCACAAGAGCAGGGTTGAAAGGATTCTGTCCGAGTCCGCCGAAAGTCATCTTTCCCACTCCGATAGCCACGAGCGCACCAATCACAATCATCCAGATAGGAAGATTACTTGGAAGGTTCATGCCAAGGAGGAGTCCGGTGAGGGCGGCAGAGCCGTCACAGACGGTGCATCTCTGTATGCCGAGAATATATTTTGTTATTGCCCACTCAAAGAGTACGCAGGCAATGACACTTGCCGCACAAACGATTACTGAGCCTATTCCGAAGAACCAGAAGCTCGTGAGAAGTGCTGGAAGAAGAGCGATTATTACTCCATACATGTTCTTCTCAACAGAGTCGTTCCCATGTGCGTGTGGAGATAGTGATACTATAAGTTTTCCCATTTTTTCTTTTACTTTTTAGCAGCACGGGCACGAATAATACCCATAACAGTTGATTTACCAAGACGAATATTATCCAACATAGGACGGTGAGAAGGACATGTGAACTGACAAGAGCCACACTCTATGCAGCTAACGATATCCTCGCTCTCCACCTTCTCCCACATATGCTTTGCAGAGCATGTGGCAAGGAGATAAGGCTCAAGGCCCATAGGGCATGCTCCTACGCACTTTCCGCAACGAATACAAGGATCTGGCTCCTTACGGTGGGCATCAGCATCGGTGAGCACAGTGATACAGTTCTGACCCTTTCCAACAGGTGTGTCAAGAGAGCTAACAGCCTTTCCCATCATCGGACCGCCAGCAAGAATTTTGTTGTCGCCCTCTGGGAGTCCGCCACAGAGCTCAATGAGTTCACCGAAAGAAGTTCCCATGCGCACAAGGAAGTTCCCTGGGTTCTTTATCTGCTTTCCAGTAACGGTTGTGTAGCGTTCAAAGAGAGGTTTGTTCTTCATAACCGCCTCATAGACAGCCACTGCCGTACCAGCATTCTGCACAACAGCGCCTACGCTGACAGGAATAGCAGGAGGTGCTGGCACCTGACGACCGATAACGGCATCGACGAGCTGCTTCTCGCCACCCTGCGGATATTTCTTTGCCAAAGGCACAACCTCTATGTTCTTATTGTCTTTTAGCTTCTCGGCAAGGAGGCGGATAGCCTCTGGCTTGTTGTCTTCAATGCCGATATATCCCTTCTCTACCTTTGCGCCCTTCATGAGGATTTTCACACCCTCTATGAGCTGGTCTGCCTTCTCAACCATGAGTCGGAAGTCGGAAGTGATATATGGCTCACACTCCACACCGTTAATGATGACACACTCTGCCTTTGAGCCCGGAGGAGGACAGAGCTTTATGAACGTAGGGAAGCAGGCGCCACCCATACCAACCACTCCGGCACGTTTGATTCTTTCAACGATTTCCTCTGGAGTGAGCTCAGGGTGATCTTCCAGACGCTCCAATTTCACTGAGCGGTCGATTGTCTCTTCCCATTCGTCGCCTTCTACAGTAATGGTGACGGCTGGGCGAAGGTAACCAGAAGCGTCAATGGCATTGTCTACCTTCAGCACTGTTCCTGATACGGAAGAGAATACTGGAGCACTGACAAAACCAGCGGCTTCTCCAATCATAGTGCCCACCTTCACCTTGTCGCCCTTCTTGACGATAGGCTTAGCAGGAGCACCGATATGCTGACTCATTGGGAATACTGCCACCTTTGGCAATGGGGCAGGCTTTGTGATGGCATCATTGGTCAGCTTATTCTCATCAGGATGAATACCACCTATTTTAAATGTACGTACTTTCATTGTGATAATTGCATGACATTTATTACTTCTCTGCAGCAGGGGCGTTAGCAGCAGCAGGTTTTACTGCATCTACAGGAGTTTTCTCTGCAGCAGCAGGACCAGAGGTGTTAGCAGCGGCAGGTTTTGCAGCAGCAGGGGCAGGAGTGCTACCAGCAGCAGGAGTTGCTTTTGGTTTGAGCACTGGTAGTGGCCATGTAGCCACGATTGCACCTGTAGGGCACTCTCTTACGCAAGCTCCACACGCCTTACACTTAGCTGGGTCGATATAAGAGACGTTGTTCTCGATGGTGATAGCGTCGAACTTGCAGACTTTCTGACACTTGCTGCATCCGATACAAGCCGCCTGACAGTTCTTTCGAGCCACTGCACCCTTGTCTTTGTTGACACAAGAGACATACACTCTGTGTGGAATTTCCTTTATAACCTTTCCCTTCGGTCTAATTTCGATGATATGTCGTGGACATGCCTTTACGCAAGCGCCACAAGAGGTACACTTCTCTTCATCAACCTCTGGCAAGCCAGTCTCTGGATTGATAGCGATGGCACCGAAGTTACAAGCGGCAACACAGTCGCCACAGCCAAGACAGCCAAAGCCGCATCCCGTTTCTCCAGCGCCAACACTGTTCACAGCCGTGCAGGTGCGAAGACCGTCATACTCTACTGTTCGAGGGCGCTTTGCAAAGCATCCACCACAGCGCACAACAGCCACCTTTGGGTCGCTTGCCGCTACTGCCATACCGAGCAGGTCAGCAATCTTTGACATACATTCTGCCCCACCAACAGGGCAGTTGAGTCCCTCGATACTGCCAGCATTAGCACCTTTTATGAGTGCGTCTGCCATTCCCGAACATCCTGGATATCCACATCCGCCGCAGTTTGCACCCGGCAGTGCCTCCAGAACAGCAGGCAGTCTTGGGTCTTCTTCGACAGCAAAGCGCTTAGAGCAGATATACAGCACAACAGATGCTATGAGTGCTATAATGCCTAAGACGAGTACTGCAATAAGAATTACATTCATAATTTGTGTATTTTTTAGTTAATTATATTTATAAGTCAACAAATTCTTTATTTGTTTTTTAGTATCCCAAGCAATGATAGCTTAGGGAAACTAATGAGAATAGTTTTCGAATGAAGTGATTGTTTCAGAGGCGGAGGTCAGAACCGTCAGTCTACGGTGAGAAGTCGGAACGTAACCTTTTGCTTTATTGCTGCTCGGAAGGCATACAACAGAAGGTAATAGGGAATGAGGGCGAGGAGCCCGAGCAAGGCAGCATATGCTTGACAGTTTGGTTCTGCGACATAGAGTTCTGGCACGTTCTCCATGGCATAGAGAGATGCTATCACGGTGAGCAGAACGAGAATCGTTGGAACGACGAACCCCAGCACGACCGCCATAGCTCCTATCTTCCCTGTTATTTCCACCATTACCTCTTGCCCAACCATATACTTTTCGTATTCCTTCGTCCAAACATCCACCATTTTCACCTTACTTTCAGATGTGAGACAACTTTTCGCTAACTTGCATGATGTACACGCCGATTGCTGGACGATTCTCACCTTTAGGTGCTCTCCGTCTATGCTTTCAACTATTCCTTCATGCCTGATCTGGTCGCTCATAGTATGTAGTTAAATGAATTGTGTTTGCAGATGCCGAAGAATTTCGGTTTTTACGTGTTCTTGCACTCCTCCTTGACATTTAAAAGGGGGTGTAGGGAGTGCGATACGGTTGTTCACGAGAATGGTTTCTGCAAAATTACTTATTTTTTTTTATTTAGAATAAAAAATTAATAAAAATTTGCATTGAAGAGGTAAATTTCAGCCTAAAAGCGGCAAATTTCTTCATAAATACGTTGAACGGGGAGTCCCATGACGTTAAAATAGGAACCTTCGAGTCTCGTGACGCCAACATAGCCTATCCATTCTTGAATGCCGTAGGCACCTGCTTTGTCGAAGGGTTGGTATTTCTCAATGTAATATGAAATCTGTTTTTCAGAGAGTTTTGCAAACGTAACTTTTGTGGTTACAGAGAAATGGCGTTGTTTGGACTTTGAGGTCAGACAGACTCCAGTGATCACTTCATGCGTCTTTCCAGAGAGGGCACGAAGCATTTCTCTCGCCTCCGCCTCGTCGGCAGGCTTTCCAAGCACACGTTCTTCGAGAATCACTACCGTATCTGCCGTAACAACGATATCGTCTTCTGCGAGTCGCAAGAGATTCTCTCCAACAAAATAGGGAGCCGCCTTTTTCTTTGCCAAAAACTCAGCCGTCTCTTCTGGGTGGAGGTTCTCTGGGAACGATTCGTCGATATCTGGAATCACCCATGTCTCGAAGTCTATGTCGAGACCTGCGAGTAGCTCTTTTCTCCTTGGTGAATTGCTTGCCAAATAAATCATTGTCAGTAGTTTGTGTGTTGAAAGAAACAAAAAAAAAGCTTCTCAGCAAACGGGGGCGCACCCAAGAACATCGTCTTTGGATACGCCCCCTTCTCGTTTCCAGCAGTTCATTGCCATATTAGGAACGATTAAAACAATTAAGAATATGAAAAGTGGCATTACGAGTCATACTGCTTGGAAAGAGACTGAGTTTGTGAATATGAAATTTACTTCTTGAAAAGACGGTTGTAAAGTCCGCGGAAGCCAGCTGCGTGACGAGCCTCGTCTTTTGCCATCTCGTGAACAGTGTCGTGGATAGCGTCAAGACCAGCAGCCTTTGCGTTCTTTGCAATGCGGAACTTGTCTTCGCAAGCACCAATCTCAGCTGCGATACGAGCCTCGAGGTTTGCCTTTGTATCACCGAGAACGTCACCGAGGAGCTCTGCGAACTTGCTTGCGTGCTCTGCCTCTTCGAGAGCGTAACGCTTGTAAGCCTCTGCAACTTCTGGGTAGCCCTCACGGTCTGCCTGACGAGACATTGCGAGATACATACCTACCTCCATGCACTCACCGTTGAAGTGTGTATTGAGATCCTTGATCATTTCCTCGTCTGCACCAGATGTCTTTGCTGCGCCGAGTTCGTGAACAGTAGCGAATGTAGCCTGATCGTCGTCCTTCATCTCGTTGAACTTTGTTGCAGGTGCCTTACACAATGGGCACTTCTCTGGAGCCTCAGTACCTTCGTGGATATAACCACATACTGTACAAATGAATTTTTTCTTCATAGTTTGTGTTTATTAATGAGTTAAAAAATTTTTATTGCTAAAAAAATGATTTTTTGAGGGAAATCAAGCGCAGGAATCTTTTCCTCCACTGAATTCCTTATGCAAAGATAGTAATTCTCTTTGAAGTGACAAAGAAAAATCGGGAAAAAGTGCATGTTTTTTAATTTTTTTACCTCTTAAGTGCAGATTTCTACCATTTTTATGCCTCCCAAGCCAGAAAAAACTGCCTTGAGAGAAAAAAACACCTTGTTTTGGTTAGCCTGAAATAAGGAAAGGTCAGGAAAGAACTTCGTGAGGAGCATTAGAAAATCATTGATTTCGTTAGCAAGAAATAAAGAAAGGGCAGAAAACAACACCTCGACAACTAATCTCCGACAAGAAAAGATTGGTATTTATATTTATTTAATAAGGTTATAGGCGGTTTATTAATTTTTTTTTATAATTTTGCACCCGATTTGTGCCTTTACCGTCACAACGACATGAGAAAGAGCACGAAAAAGCACTAATAAAGTGCGGAGAAATATGCCAAAGCACTCACAAGAAGAAAACCAAGAGAAAAAAGCACGCAAAAAAAGAAAACTAAGAGAAAAAGAGAAAAAAGTACTCAAAAGAAGAATCATTATGAAACCAAAGAACATTTCACAAATACAGATGATTGCCGAATACGACGGAGACATACGCTCCATCGTTGAAACAAAATATGACGGTGTGTTGCCTATTCTCGCAACACGAAACATCGTGCTCTTCCCAGGTGTCATAACTCCAATCCTCATAGGCAGAGAGCAAAGTCTGAACCTCATCAACGAGATGAACAAAGACCCAAAGAACGTCTTTGGACTTTTCTGCCAGGAGAACACAGACGTGGAGCATCCGAGCTTAGACGATATCTACCCAACTGGTGTTTATGCAAAGCTTGTGAAGATCATCGACATGCCTGTGGCAACCGGACAGAAGACCGCCATCGTGCAGGCACTCGGAAGATGTAACCTCGAAGAGCTGACACTCTCAACGCCATTCCTCTTCGGAAAGGTGGAGGCGTTCCCAGAGCAGTTCCCAGAGAACACCTTCGACGCTGGCGATGTCTACGATACCGCCGTCAGCTCTCTGCGCTCACGCATGGAGGAATACGTTCAGAAGAACGATGAATTCCCTAACGAGTCTCTTCTCGCCATTAGGAATATTGAAGACGATGTGCTCCTTGTGAACTTCATCGCCACAAACCTCCCTATCAGCAACGACGAGAAGATGGAACTCCTGCAGACTGCCACCGTTGCAGAGCGCCTCTACAGTCTTCTGAACATCCTCAGCCGCGAGATTCAGTTCATGGACCTCAAGCTTCAGATTCAGAACAAGACACATCAGGATATCGACGAGCAGCAGCGAGAGTATTTCCTCCACCAGCAGATGAGAAACATTCGCGAGGAACTTGGAGGCAACGAGCTCTCTCCAGAGAAGAAGGCGCTGAGGGTGAAGGCAGAGCAGCAGAAATGGAGCGATGCCGTTCGTGAGGCTTTCGAGAAGGAATACGAGCGTCTCGACAACTACAACCCGCAGTCTCCTGACTATCAGGTGCAGCTGACATACCTCCAGACCATTGTCTCCCTCCCTTGGGGCGACAAGACCACCGACAACCTCAACCTCCAGCATGCAGAGAAAGTGCTGAACTCCGACCATTACGGCATGGACAAAGTGAAGGAGCGCATCCTTGAATTTCTTGCCGTGATGAGCATGAGAGCAAAGGCGCTGAAGAAAGACAAGGAGCTGAAGCACAAGTCGCAGATCATCTGCCTTTACGGTCCTCCGGGAGTGGGAAAGACATCTCTCGGAAAGAGCATAGCAAAGGCTATGGGAAGGAAGTATGCAAGAATTTCCCTTGGCGGTATGCACGACGAGAGCGAGATTCGCGGTCATAGAAAGACATATATCGGTGCTATGCCGGGACGCATCATAAAGGCTTTGCAGAAGGTGGGCTCAAACAACCCTGTCTTCATTCTCGACGAGATCGACAAGGTGACACAGTCAACCGTTCATGGCGACCCTACCTCCGCACTCCTTGAAGTTCTCGACCCAGAGCAGAACGCAACCTTCCACGACAACTACCTCGACATCGACTTCGACCTCTCTGATGTGCTCTTCGTATGCACGGCAAACGACCTCAGCACCCTCCCCCGCCCTCTCCTCGACCGTATGGAGCTCATCGAGCTTACGGGCTACACCACAGAAGAGAAATATGAGATTGCTAAACGCCATCTCGTGAAGCGCGACAAGGCGGAGACAGGCTTTGTTGACGAGACCTACAAGAACTTGAAGTTCGACAAAAAAGCGCTCATAAAAGTTATTGAACAGTACACACGCGAGAGCGGCGTGAGACAGCTCGACCGTCAAATCAACAAAATCTTCCGAAAGATCGCTGTGAAGACAGTAAAGGCAGAAAGCCTTGAGGGCATGAAGATCACTGAAGATCAGGTAGAGGAGTATCTTGGTAAGCCTCTCGT
The DNA here is from genome assembly GCA_945829115.1 of uncultured bacterium. Taxonomy (GTDB): domain Bacteria; phylum Bacteroidota; class Bacteroidia; order Bacteroidales; family Bacteroidaceae; genus Prevotella. The sequence goes on from CALZTP010000069.1 coordinate 10,794, forward strand.
GGTTCGCGACATCTATCAGGGAAATAAATATGCTGGTGTGGTTACGGGACTCGCTTGGACAAGCGTGGGTGGAGAAATTCTCTTCATCGAGACATCTCTGTCGAAAGGAAAGGCAGGAAAGCTCACGCTGACGGGAAACCTCGGTGACGTTATGAAGGAGTCTGCCGTTCTTGCACTCGAATATTGCAAGGCGCACTCAGAGCTCTTAGGCATCGACTATCGCATCTTCGACAACTACAACATCCATATCCACGTCCCAGAAGGTGCCACGCCGAAAGACGGTCCGTCTGCCGGCATCACCATCGCCACCTCCATAGCCTCTGCACTCACTCAGAGGAAGGTGCGCAAGAACGTGGCAATGACGGGAGAGATCACACTCCGTGGGCGTGTGCTCCCTGTTGGTGGCATAAAAGAGAAGATTCTTGCAGCAAAGCGTGCAGGAATAACAGATATCATTCTCTGCGACGAGAACCGTAAAGACATTGAGGAGATTCCTGACTTCTATCTCACTGGCGTCACATTCCATTACGTTGAGAACGTTCAAGACGTGTGGAAGATTGCGCTCACCGACGAAAAGGTGGAGAACGCACAGGAGTGGGTTATTGAGGAAGAGAAGAAGGCATAACCTTCTCTCTCCCCCTTTTTCCCATGATTGTTTCATAAGCATATGTATACTTTATATATGTATCGCATAGTTACACCTTATTTCTCGCGTAGTTACACCTCATATCTCGCATAGTTACACCTTATATTATATATCTCTCATAAGCATTGGCGAAAGCCTCCCCATTGAAACAGACAATACATGGATTTCAAACTGCAATATACCGACCCTGCCTCTGACGCTCGTGCAGGAAAAATAACCACCGCACACGGGGAGATTGAAACACCTATCTTCATGCCAGTAGGAACGGTGGGCTCTGTCAAGGGCGTTCACTTCTCAGAACTCAGAGAGCAAGTAAAGGCACAGATAATTCTCGGAAACACATACCATCTCTATCTGCGCCCAGGACTCGACGTGCTCAGGAATGCTGGTGGACTACATAAGTTCAACACCTGGGACCGACCAATTCTCACCGACTCTGGCGGCTTCCAGGTCTTCTCGCTCACAGGAATAAGAAAGCTGAAAGAGGAGGGGTGCGAATTCCGCTCTCATATAGACGGCTCAAAGCATATATTCACTCCAGAGAACGTTATGGACACACAGAGGGTGATTGGAGCAGATATCATTATGGCGTTCGATGAATGTGCGCCTGGAGAGGCTGACTATGCCTATGCGAAGAAGTCCATGGAGATGACTCACAGATGGCTGGACCGTTGCTGGAAGCGTTTCCACGAGACGGAGCCGCTATACGGATATGATCAGACGCTCTTCCCAATTGTGCAGGGATGCAAATACCCAGACCTTCGGCGGGAATCGGCAAAGTTCATAGCCGACAAGGGTGCTGACGGCAATGCCATTGGAGGGCTTGCTGTTGGAGAGCCTACAGAGGTGATGTATGAGATGATTGAGGTGGTGAATGAAATCCTGCCAAAAGAGAAGCCTCGTTACCTCATGGGTGTGGGCACTCCGCAGAACATCCTTGAGGCAATAGAACGTGGCGTGGATATGTTCGACTGCGTGATGCCTACTCGCAATGGTAGAAACGCCATGCTCTTCACCTATCAGGGCACCATGAACATGAAGAACAAGAAATGGGAGAACGACTTCTCTCCAATCGACCCTGAGGGCTGCGATATAGATCGCATCTACTCAAAGGCATACCTCCATCATCTCTTCAAAGCGCAGGAGCTGCTCGCCATGCAGATTGCCAGCATCCACAACCTCGCTTTCTACCTCCGTCTCGTGACAGACGCACGAAAGCATATCATCGCAGGCGACTTCTCAACATGGAAGCGGAGCGTTATCGACAACCTCGGAAGAAGAGTGTAACCACTGGTTCTGAACATTTTTTCTCTCTCGGCAGATAGAACCATTTTCCTCACCTTAGCAGTTATGAACATAAAGAAAGCATTTTCATGGATGAGGGTGTTCAGATACCTGTGGCCACCACACTATCTCACACGCTTAGACAAATACATCATCACAAAATTCATCGGCACGTACTTCTTTGCTATCGTGCTGATAATCTCCATATCCATTGTGTTCGACTTCAACGAGAACCTTTCAAAGTTCTCGCAGTATAACGCTCCATGGAAGGCAATCGTCTTCGACTATTACGCAAACTTCGTACCCTACTTCGCAAACCTCTTCTCCCCCCTCTTCGTCTTCATAGCCGTGATCTTCTTCACGTCGAAAATGGCGGGAAACTCAGAGATTATTGCTATCATTGCCGCTGGCGTAAGTTTCAAGCGTCTCCTCCGACCATACATGATCTCTTGCGTACTGATCAGTGCGTTGTCGTTCTCCTTGGCAGCTTATGTCATTCCTAAGGGAAATGTGGTGAAGCTGAACTTCGAGGCTATGTATCGTAACAAGAAAAAAGATACGCAGGCAGACAATGTGCAGATACAGGTAGACCATGGCGTGATTGCTTATATCCAGCACTACGACAACACGCGCAAAACAGGTTATGGCTTCTGTCTCGATAAGTTCGAGAATAAAAAGCTTGTCTCGCACATGACGGCTGCCAGCATTCAGTACGACACCATCGCTGACTCAAAATATCATTGGAAGGCGTACTCCTGGAAGATTCGTAACATGAGGGGACTGAAAGAGAAAATAACCTCTGGAGTCTCCATGGACACTCTCATTCAAATGGAGCCTATGGACCTTGTCTTCTCAAAAGGACAGCAGGAAACACTCACCTCTCCGCAGCTAACAGAGTATATCAGTAAGCAGATAAACCGTGGCTCGAAGAACACGGTGCAGTATGAGGTGGAATACCATAAACGCATTGCAGCTTCATTCGCATCGTTCATTCTAACCATCATCGGAGCATCGCTGTCGGCAAGGAAAAGGAAGGGCGGAATGGGCATGTACCTCGGCATCGGTCTTGCGCTCTCCTTCGCCTATATCCTCCTGCAGACCATCTCTGCCACCTTCGCCATAAATGCTGACGTACCAGCTGTTCTCGCTGCCTGGGTACCAAACATCCTCTTTGGCTTCGTGGCTTATTTCTGCTATCGTCAGGCACCAAGGTAAAAGAGCCACCAAACATCCTCTTTAACTTCGTGGAGCATTTCTCCTATCGTCAAGCGCATAGGTATGAGACACTGCAATTCATTCACATTTATAACCTAACAAAAAGCAATCGTTATGAAAGCATTAAAAGTTCTTTTCGCAGCATTCGTGCTCGTAGCATTAGCAAGCTGTTCGTCAATCACTCCGCTTGCTGCAACATCAAACCCTCTCGGAACAAAATGCGGAGAAGTGTCTTATCCGGTATTCCTCAGCTGCATTGCGTTTAACGGTGACGCATCCATTCAGACTGCAGCAAAGAAAGCTGGCATCACACGCATCTCACACATTGACGTGAAGAAGACAAGCATCCTCGGCATCTACGGAACATACACCGTATACGTCTGGGGAGAGTAAACAAAAACCTTGCAAAAAACAATCAAGGCTGGTTTCATAAATTTTGGAATCAGCCTTCTTCATTATTCTTTCCTTGGAAAAGAGAGGTCTTTTATTCCATCCCTCGTTGTTCGCCACGATTGATGCACTGAGCTCAGCAACCTTCACAAAGGCTGGGGCGAGAGAAGAGAAGAGGAGTCGCTGAGTCATCTGACTGTTCGTGCGGTTGTTCGT
>CALZTP010000070.1 GCA_945829115.1 uncultured bacterium
GCAGAGTTTTCAAACAAGTTTGAACTCTGCTCATTTGGCTTAACGAAAACGTTCTCTACATGAATAGAAAAAAACTATTCTCTACATACCTAATTACTAACTATGCCGCAGAATCATGAAAACATAATGTATAAGGTGTGGCGGTTTTATTATGACGGCTTCCGGAGCATGACCTTGGGAAAGACTCTGTGGCTGCTGATCTTGATAAAGCTGTTCATAATCTTCTTTGTGCTGAAACTATTCTTCTTCCACAACTTTATCTCTGAGCATGCGGAAGAAGGAGAAGAGGCAGAGTTTGTGATGAAGAATATTACTAATCAAAAATAACTATCTATGGTAAATTTTCTATCAAACATTGACTTGGCGGCTGTCGACTGGGCAAGAGCGCAGTTCGCACTGACGGCAATCTACCATTGGCTCTTCGTGCCATTGACATTGGGACTGGCTGTCATCATGGGAATTATGGAAACCCTCTACTACAAAACGGGGAAAGACCATTGGCTGCAGGCAGCAAAATACTGGCAGAGGCTCTTTGGAGTGAACTTCGCCATCGGTGTTGCCACGGGCATCATCTTGGAGTTTGAGTTCGGAACAAACTGGAGCAACTACTCTTGGTTCGTGGGAGATATCTTTGGAGCTCCACTGGCTGTGGAGGGCATTGTGGCGTTCTTCATGGAGAGCACCTTCGTGGCTGTGATGTTCTTCGGATGGCAGAAAGTGAGCAAGGGATTCCACCTTGCCTCTACATGGCTCACCGGACTTGGCGCCACAATAAGTGCCTGGTGGATTCTCGTGGCAAACAGCTGGATGCAGTGCCCAGTGGGTTGCGAGTTTAACCCAGACACCATGCGCAACGAGATGGTGTCGTTTGCAGAGGTTGCTCTCTCTCCTTTCGCCATCGATAAGTTCTGCCACACGGTAACATCGTCATGGATTGTTGGTGCGGTGTTCACAGTTGGTGTGAGCTGTTTCTACCTTTTCAAGAAGCAGCACGTGGAGTTTGCGAAGAGAAGCATAAAGGTTGGAGCAATCGTTGGACTTGTGGCTTCATTCCTCGCACTGCACACTGGTGATGGCTCTGCCTATATGGTTGCAAAGACACAGCCAATGAAACTGGCTGCCATGGAGGCTCTCTACAACGGAAGTAATGCTGAGGGACTAACGATCATTGCGGCAGTGAACCCTTTTGAACAGCCAGACTATGTCAACGAGCAGGAACCGCCTTTAAAGATTGCTGTGCCTTACGCACTCTCCTTCCTTGCCACAAGAAGTATGGACGGCTTCGTGCCTGGTGTGAACGATATCATCAAGGGCGGTTGGATTCAGCCTAACGGAGAGAAAGCACTTTCCCTTGACGAAAAGATTGAAAAGGGTCAGCGTGCTGTTGCAAACCTTCAGGAATACCGTAAGCTGAAGGCAACATGCGTAAAGAGTGAATGCGGCAAGGATTGTGAAAAGAACACGGCTCGCCTGGAGGAACTCAGTGGTCAGCTGAAGGCTGACATGCCGTTCTTTGGCTATGGCTTCATAAAAGATGCGTCACAGATCGTACCAAGCATTCCTATTTGCTTCTATGCCTTCCGCATTATGGTGGGACTCGGAACGTTCTTCGTGCTCTTCTTTGCTGTTATACTCTTCTTCGTTTACCGTAAAGATATTCTCGCGGCACGTTGGCTGACATTGGCAGGCGTGTGCGTGATTCCTTTGGCATGGGTGGCAAGTGAGGCAGGATGGATTGTTGCTGAGATGGGACGCCAGCCATGGGCTATACAAGACATGATGCCTACATGGACAGGAGTTAGCAATGTCTCTGTTACAGAGGTGTTCACAACCTTCGTGCTCTTCATCGTGATCTTCACCACTTTGCTTGTGGCAGAGATAAACATTATGTTGAAACAAATAAAGAAAGGACCTGAAGCATGACATACGAATTCTTACAGCAGTATTGGTGGTTCATCATCTCTCTTCTCGGTGGACTCCTCGTGTTCTTGATGTTCGTACAAGGTGCGAACTCACAGTTCTCTATCGGTAAAGACGAGACGGAACAACGCATGATTCTTAACTCCACAGGAAGAAAGTGGGAGTTTACGTTCACAACACTCGTGACCTTTGGAGGTGCCTTCTTTGCCAGCTTCCCTCTATTCTATAGCACCAGCTTCGGAGGTGCTTATTGGGCATGGATGCTCTTGCTCTTCACCTTTGTGTTACAGGCGGTGAGCTATGAGTTTCAGAACAAGATGGGAAATGTTCTTGGACAGAAGACATACAAATGGTTCTTGATTCTGAACGGTACGTTAGCTCCATTCCTTGTGGGTGTTGTGGTGGCAACGTTCTTCACAGGTGCAAACTTCATTGTCGAGAAGAACAATATCCTTGAAATCTCACAACCAGTCATAAGTCGATGGGCAAATGCCAGCTATGGTCTTGACATGCTCCTGCAGCCTATGAACCTCGTGCTCGGCATTGCCATTCTCTTCCTCTCCAGAAGCCTCGGAAACTTGTATATCATAAACAACATTGCAAGCGAGGACATTCGCTCCAGAGCTTCCGTACGACTCGTGGGGAACTTCATTGTCTTCCTCATCACCTTCCTCGCATTCCTCGTCTATGTTGTTCTGAAAGACGGTTATGCTATTGTTCCAGAGACGGGAGAGATTGTGATAGAGCCAAACAAATACCTGAACAACCTTCTTGAGATGTGGCAGGTAACGGTGGTGCTCGTTATTGGTGTTGTGCTCGTTCTGTTCGGTGTTGTGAAGACAATCTCTTCAAAGACTTATATCCGTGGAATATGGCCTGTTGGAATTGGTGTTGTGCTCGTGGTTGTCTCCGTACTCCTTTGCGCTGGCTGGAACAACACTGCTTACTATCCTTCTACTGCCGACCTCCAGAGCTCTCTGACCATCAGCAATAGCTGCAGCAGCTACTTCACGCTGAACACAATGGCTATCGTCAGCATTCTCATTCCTTTCGTCCTTGCTTATATCATTTACGCTTGGAGAAAGATTGATTCTCGAGAGATTACACCAAAGGAGATTGAGGAGGAGGAAAGTTACTAATTTTTATCTCATTTAAGACAAAAAATATTAGATTCAAATAAACTTTTAAGGGTGTGTCAATTATTTTTCGACACACCCTTAATTGTTTCTATAGGCACTAAAAAAACATGTGGACATGGCTCCCCACAGAGAAGCAAAGACAGCTGGCTGGAAGCCAGTACCAAGGCTCACTGCTCATCGCTATCGTCATCGCTATCTCTCATCCCCAGGCTTAGGCTGGAAGCCTATACTCTCAGTAACCTGGGACGAAGTCTCCGGATAGTTAGCAGTTTTCTCTGAGGAATCGGTCAGCCTCTATAGCCGCCTTGCAGCCAGAAGCGGCAGCACAGATTGCCTGACGGTAAATAGGGTCAGCAACATCACCAGCAGCATATACGCCAGGGATGTTTGTTCTCGGAGTGCCATCGATGGTCTTTATGTATCCCACCTCGTCTGTATCGAGATATTCCTTGAACAGGTCGGAGTTTGGCTTATGACCTATGGCAAGGAAGAAGCCGTCAATAGGTATGTCGTAACGCTCCTCGTCTGCCTCTCCCTTACGCTTCACGACATGCATGCCCTCAACACCGTTCTCACCATACAAGCCAGTGGCGTTATGGTCAAAAAGAACGGTGATCTTCTCGTTCTCGAGAACTCGGCGCTGCATGACCTCTGAAGCACGGAGGAAAGGCTTGCGAACAAGGAGGTATACCTTGCTGGCAAGACCAGCGAGATAGGTAGCTTCCTCACAAGCAGTATCTCCGCCTCCAACAACGGCAACAACCTTCTTACGATAGAAGAAGCCATCGCAGGTAGCACAAGCAGAAACGCCCTGACCAGCATATTTCTTCTCATCAGAAAGTCCAAGATACTTTGCTGAAGCACCAGTAGCAATGATCAGTGTGTCGCAAGAAATCTCATGACCAGTGTCGGTTGTCAGCACAAAAGGACGCTGAGAGAGATCTGCTTTCACAATCTCTCCGTCACGGATATCAGCTCCGAAGCGTTCTGCCTGCTGGCGAAGGTCCATCATCATCTGGTTGCCGTCAACACCCTCTGGGTATCCAGGGAAATTCTCCACTTCTGTGGTCTGTGTCAACTGTCCTCCTGTCTGCATTCCGCAATATTCCACAGGAGCGATGTTTGCTCTGCCAGCATAGATGGCAGCAGTATACCCGGCAGGACCGGAGCCTACAATAAGGCATTTTACATGTTCCATAATTATTTTATTTGTTTCGTTTAATATATAGTTTTCGTTGTTCAATTCAAAAAAAATTAATGAGTAAATACATACCTAAAGACACCTGCCGCCATATTCCCCACTCATAGAGAGAAGATATAACCCACCCACAAGAGAGGCGATAACTCACTCAGAGAGAGACAATACCCCCACGCACGAGAGAGGCGATAACTCACTCAGAGAAAGACGATACCCCCACGCACGAGAGAAGGATGGCTTATTCGGGCAGAAAAATCAAATCGCTCATGATATCGTCACTCGTAAAGATTCCCTTCCTTGTGAGATGAACATGAGAGCCATCAACAGTCAGTCTGCCATGAGCAATATGGCTCTCAGCCTGCGAGAGCAGATAGCTTCTGAACGACTCTTGAAGCATGGTGAGGTCAATACCATGGCGAGTGCGGAGGGCTGTGGTGACAATGTCGTTGTAGCGAATCTCTGGGGTTGTCTCCTCGTATTCCGAGTCTATTCTTCCAGCCTCAACAGAAGAGATGTAGCTTTCGATATTGCAGACATTATTCCATCGTTGTGAAAGGTCATAGGAATGTGCTCCAGCACCTATGCCAAGATATGGCACCTGCTGCCAATAGTTTGAGTTATGGCGGCTTTGGAAACGAGGAAGTGAGAAATTGCTTATCTCGTAATGCTCATAGCCCGCTTCTGTCAGACTGTCTACAAGGATTTCAAACATTCTTAGAGACAAGTCTTCGTCAATCTCCGTTACAATGCCTTTCTCAAGCATGGAGAAGAGTGGTGTTCCTTCCTCATACATCAGCGTATAGGCGGAAATATGCTCTGGATGGAGAGAGAGGCATTCTGATATATCTGCCTTCCACTCTTCTATTGTCTGCTTCGGGAAGCCATACATGAGGTCGAGACTGAGGTTCTGGATACCGCTTTGGCGAAGGTGAGAGACTGCCTCTTTGACCTGCTTACTGCTATGCCGCCTATGAAGCCATCTGAGCCTTTCGTCTGAGAACGTCTGCACTCCCATGCTTACTCTGTTTATGGGAGACGAGGAGAGCCAATGTGCCAACTCTGGTGAGACATCGTCGGGATTGCACTCCATTGTCCACTCTCCCACCCTGCTAACATCTATTCTCTCTGCAATTCCCCTCACCAATCTGTCGAGCATAGGAATGGGTAAGAAAGAAGGTGTTCCACCTCCAAAGTAAACAGTTTCTGGCTTCGAGAACATCTCTGTCGTTCTCATTTCTAACTCTTTCAAAACAGCATCTATATACTCGCTCTGGTTCTTCTTTCCCGTGGAGGAGAAGAAACCGCAATAGATGCATCTCGAAGAGCAATAGGGTATATGAACGTAAAGTCCTGACATTTCTGAAAATGTTTCTTAGGAATAAAGATTACGAAGGAAAGAGAGCAGAAATATGGTAGCCACTATTTCTCTGTCGGCTTCCTTCTCTTATAGCAGTCGCGAAAGTCGCAGAATCCGCAGGTATACTCATGGTATCTAACATCTGGTCCGAGTCCAATTATTCCTGAAACAGATTTTATTGGCATCATAAGTGCTGAAGGCGTGAGAGAAACACCTGCCGTAGAGCCATGGAGCAAAGGGAAGAGGATTCTCTGCTCACTGACGTTCCATCCGCAATAGCCAGGGGAGAAGCGGTTTGTGCGCTTCCAAGACAGTTTGTCAATCTGACTCTGCAGAACCTTCTCCATATAGTCGGCACAACGCTCTGCAAGCACAGAGCCTATGGCATGGGCTGTGTATAGCCTTACCATGTCTCCCTCTTCTGTCAGGCGGTCCATCAGCTGCTGATATTCCTCACCAGCAGTGCATACGAAGACGGCATAAGCCACGGCATTCCTCACCTGTCGCGCCACAATCCTTCCACAATGGAAGACAGCCTCCTTTTCGCTCGTTCTATCTAATAGGGTGACTGTGTTCTGCTCTGTATCTGTTTTGCCGTACACAACAGAGAAGGAGAGTCGAGGGCGAAGCCATTTCTTCACCTCGTCAATCATCACCGACACCTCAAAGACCACACTGCTATCTGGAGTTTCGTCTTGATACCCCATCTGCTCATAGACATCTTTCACGTCGATGTCTAAATCTTCGTATGTCAATATCTTCTCTGTCATTTTTCTTCGGTTTGTATGGCTGTTGCTATGCGATTAAGAATTCTGTCATCAGGTGCCCAAACACTGGTTCTGCCTGAAAAGTTCAGGTACTTTCTTCAATATAGGGTAATGAAAGAGGTGGTTTTATTCGTGAGTAGCCTTCCACCATGCCGTTTCTTGAAGCAGGGGGAGAGCTTTGGTGTTGTAAGTAGGCTGAGAGGTGCTCACTCCGCAGGAGTTGAAAATCCTTATAAAGTTATCGTTTCCAAAGGAAGTGTAGATATAGTCTGTGTTATCGCTATATTGTATCAATCGAGCAAGTGATGCTCTGAACTCCGCCTTCAAAGTCTCCGACTTGCAGAACTCGGAGAAGTAGTGGTTGAAGTCGTAATAAATTGGAGCGTACATATTGTCGTATCTCTGAATATCGTTCAGATTAGCATTTGATGCAAGGTCTGTTCTGTTCATCGACTTTACAATGCCAGCCATTTTCTCTATCTCACTGCAATCAACAACAGCCATAGCGGCATAAGGCAGGGAGTTACGGTAGTAGTCAACGAATTTCTTCACAATATTCTGGTAGTTATGGCGAAGGATGTCGTCTATCACTATATTATAAGGTATACCAGGGTTCATAACCTCAGCAGCCGAACTGATATAGTACTTACAGATGTCTTTGAAATCATAGATTGTCTCTATGTTCGACATATTACAAGCATCGAAGATAAGGCTCTCGAGTTTTATTTCCTTCTCTTTCAGCACGTCTGCAAAGATGGTGTTGTCAATCTGATAATCTGTTCCGGCAGTTCCGAAAGCATAGAGCTTGTTGAGGTCTTTTATCGTAGTGACACCAGAAGGCAACCAAACAGCACCGTGACAGCCAATCACCATGGAATACTTCTCTGAAGGGGCATGAGACGCAACCTTATCAATTACTTTCCGCAACGACTCCTTGGCAGCTTCCTTCTCCTTACCCTGGAAAGAAATGAGCATTCCATGTTCAATCATCTCCTCTTTGCAGGCACCATCAGAATAGGTTATCTCGAAAAGGTTCGCCTTCTGTGGTGTCAATGCCTGGAAGACAATAATCCTCCAGTTATCCATTCCACCTCTCTCCACAATGCCGTTCTTCAAATTATTTATGTTTCCCTCTATATAGCTTTCAAGGTTGCTATAAGGGAAGAAGAGAAACAAGGTCTCTGTATTTGACTTGCCATCCTTGTTATCATCATCAGAACATGATGAAAACGAGAACAAAGGAATCAAGAGAATAGCGAGAAGATATGTCAGGAATTTTATTTTCATAAAAAATAGGTGTGAAAAGAGAATAATGAACAACGACTGCATCAAACGTTTTTATGACATCAAACGAAATTGATGCCATTAAACGTAATTGATGCCATCGGGAAAGTGAAAGATTCGCTTCCCATCATCTCGAACGAGGTTGGACAGGAAGCAAATCAAATTTGATAAGAGAGTTTTTTATTTCTTCAAACTTGCGAGAGTCTCTTTCAGAGCAGCAATCTTCTCAAGGGAGTCTGCCTCCTTCTTGCGTTCAAGAGCAACGACCTGCTCTGGAGCGTTGTTTACGAAGCGCTCGTTGCTGAGCTTTTTGCGTATTCCTGCCAAGAAGCCCTCAAGGTGTTTGAGTTCTGCTTCCGCCTTCTGAATCTCTGCCTCAACATCAATAAGGTCTCCGAGCGGTATGGCAAACTCACGTGTGCCGATAAGGAACGAAGATGTTCCGTCACCCTTCTGCTCAACATAGACAATCTCGCTCAGTGCAGCCATCTTTCTGATGATCACAGCAAGAGCCTCATCTCTTGTAACAATATTCTCTGACTCAGCAGCGGCTACCACCTGAAGCTGCAGAGGTTCGCGAGGAGAGATGTTCTTTGTCTGGCGAATGCCACGAACACCAGAGATCACCTGCTTTGCCTCCTCTATCTGTGCCATCAATGCAGTCTCCTCTGCAGTAGGAGCATCAAGTTTGAAGACGCTAACCATCAGCGACTCACCATCTTTTCGCTCTGCGATATGCTGCCAGAGCTCTTCTGTTATGAATGGCATGAAAGGATGTATGATGTGCAGAAGCTGGTCGAAGATGTTTAGTGTGGCAGCAAACGTGGTGCTATCGATAGGAGCCTGATAAGCAGGTTTTATCATTTCAAGATACCATCCAGAGAACTCGTCTGTGAAGAGTTTGAAGGCAGTCATGAGAGCATCGTTGAGACGATACTTAGAGAAATGGTCGTTAATCTCTGCATAGTCAGACTTAATCTTTGCCTCCATCCACGCAATCGCCTTCTTGTTTGCCTCTGGCTGCTCGATGTCTGCAACCTCCCAACCCTTTACGAGACGGAAGGCATTCCACATCTTGTTGCAGAAGTTCATGCCTTGTGCACAGAGAGCGTCATCATAGAGAATATCGTTGCCTGCTGGAGCGGCAAGCATCATACCCATTCTCACTCCGTCAGCTCCATAGCGTTCTATGAGCTCAAGTGGGTCTGGAGAGTTTCCGAGCGACTTCGACATCTTTCTTCCGAGCTTGTCGCGCACAATACCTGTGAAGTAAACGTTTCTAAACGGTATCTGCTTCTGATATTCGCATCCTGCCATAATCATTCTTGCCACCCAGAAGAAGATGATATCAGGACCGGTTACAAGGTCGGAGGTAGGGTAATAGTAGTTTATCTCCTCGTTACCCGGATTGTTTATGCCATCAAAGAGAGAGATTGGCCACAACCAAGAAGAGAACCAAGTGTCGAGGGCATCTTCATCACGAGTGAGGTCGGCAGCTGTCACTGAAGGGTCAATGGCTTGCGCCTTCTTCAGAGCCTCTTCCTCAGTGAGTGCAACAACATAACGCTCCTCTCCGTCTTCTGTCTCTGGGAGGAAGTAAGCAGGAATACGGTGTCCCCACCACAGCTGTCGGGAGATGCACCAGTCTTGAATGTTCTCCAGCCAGTTCTTATATGTGGTGACATACTTCTGAGGATAGAACTTCAGTTCTCCGTTAAGAACCGGAGGGAGAGCAATGTCAGCCATATGCTGCATAGCGAGGAACCACTGCTTGCAAAGACGTGGCTCTACGGCAGTATCCTGATTGCGCTCTGAATATCCCACCTTGTTATCATAGTCCTCGATATGGTCCATGAGTCCTGCATTCTGGAGGTCTTCGGCAATCTGCTTGCGAACAACCATACGATCCTGCCCAACATACAGTCCAGCAGCCTCTGAGAGGGTTCCGTCAGGATTGAAGATATCAATTGTTTCGAGGTTATGAGTTTTTCCAAGAGCATAGTCGTTGACATCGTGGGCAGGTGTAACCTTCAGACAGCCTGTTCCAAACTCTATGTCCACATAGCGGTCTTCGATAACAGGAACCACTCTTCCTACGAGTGGCACGATCACCTTATGACCCTTCAGCCACTGATTCTTAACGTCCTTTGGATTGATACACATAGCTGTATCGCCCATGATGGTCTCTGGACGTGTTGTTGCCACTACGGCATAGTAGCCTTTCTCGTCCTTGTGGAACACCTCACCCTCTTCTCCTGTCAGCACAACAGGGTTTGTCTCCTCATCGGCAACATAATACTTCAGATGGTAGAGCTTTGATTTCTCCTCACGATAGATAACCTCCTCGGTGGAGAGCACAGTCTGTGCCTTTGGATCCCAGTTCACCATACGAAGGCCGCGATATATGTAGCCCTTCTCGTAAAGGTCTACAAAGACCTTCATGACAGACTCGGAACGCTTCTCGTCCATGGTGAAGGCAGTGCGGTCCCAATCGCAGGAAGCACCTAACTTGCGCAACTGCTTGAGAATAATGCCTCCATGTTCTTCTGTCCATGCCCAAGCATGCTCTAAGAATTGCTCACGAGTGAGGTCGCGTTTCTTTATTCCCTGCTGAGCAAGGCGGTTCACCACCTTTGCCTCTGTGGCAATGGAAGCATGGTCGGTGCCAGGAACCCAACAGGCGTTCTTTCCATCAAGGCGTGCCTTACGAATAAGAATGTCCTGAATCGTGTTGTTGAGCATGTGGCCCATGTGAAGCACTCCTGTCACATTTGGTGGAGGAATAACTATTGTATACGGCTCCCTGCCGTCTGGTTTGCTGGAGAAAAGTTTGTGGTCAGTCCAGTACTGATACCATTTCGATTCTACTTCTTTCGGATCGTAGTTCTTTGCTAATTCCATATTTATTTTATATTGATTTTTCAAATTTCTCTGCAAAATTACACATTTTTATTTATTTTATTATTAAAAAAGGGCAACAATTTGAAATTAATTAGTAATTTTGCAAGAAATATCAAAGAAAATGCATAGTAGACAAGAAAAATTAGAGGCTTTTGGCCGATTATTGGACGTTCTCGACAATCTCAGAGAGAAATGTCCGTGGGACAGAAAACAGACATACGACTCCCTTCGTCCTCACACCATTGAAGAGGCTTACGAACTTTGCGATGCCATCATGAAAGGCGACAAGAAAGAAATCTGTAAGGAACTCGGAGATGTTCTCGAGCACATCATATTCTATGGAATAATTGGTTCTGAGAAGGGAGACTACGATATCGCAGACGTGTGTAACGCAGAGGCCGACAAACTCATCTTCCGCCATCCACATATCTATGGGGAGGCTCATGTGAACTCCAGTGAGGAGGTTAGCAAGCTCTGGGAACAGGTGAAGCAGAAGGAGAAAGATGGCAACAAAACTGTTCTCTCTGGTGTGCCAACCTCTCTTCCTTCGCTCATAAAAGCATACCGCATTCAAGACAAGGCACGGAACGTGGGCTTCGACTGGGATGAGCGTGAGGATGTTTGGAACAAGGTTTATGAGGAGATTGGAGAATTGAGAAGCGAGTTGCAGAAAGAGGATAAGGAGCGTTCCCTTGATGAACTTGGTGATTTCATCTTCTCTGTGGTCAATGCTGCACGCCTTTACCACCTCAATCCGGACACTGCCTTAGAGCGCACAAACCAGAAGTTCATTCGCCGTTTCAATTACGTTGAGCAGAAAGCGAAGGAAATGGGTAAGGAGCTGAAAGACATGACACTCGGGGAGATGGATGCACTCTGGAACGAGGCGAAGAATAAGGAGAAGGAATAGACCTCTTCGTCTTATTCCAAAGGCTTGCTGCCTTTTACTTCATAAAGGGCTGCAAACTCTCTATATAGAAATTGTTAAAATAAACGTTATGAGAAATTCATTGCTTTCATTTTGTATACTGACTTGCTGCTGCTTCTTGATTGCAGGCTGTCAGGAGAAAAAGGTGGAGAAGGTGCAGGAAACGGCAGACAGCTTAGAACTTGCCGACCCAGACACTACTCTCTATGGCGTTTGCGGAACAGCAACCACAATGCATTCCATAGAGCTGAAGACAGATGATGGGAAAACACTCACCCTTCTTGTTGATGTTGCCTCTAACTATACTGGCAACGAAGAAGAACAGGCAATTAGTTGCGTAAAGGGCGGACTCTTTTCTGGCGACCGATTAGCTATTCTCGCCACAACAATAGATGGTGAGCTCACTGCACAGAAAGTTATAAATATCAACACGTTAAAGGGAAAGTGGACGAGTCTCGACCGGAACTTCGAGATTCTCGACGATGGGGATGTGATAGCAACTGTTCAGAGTGAGAAAAACCCTTACACCTCATGGCGCATACATAATGGTAGACTGCTACTTGGTAGAGACACCTTCGATGTTGTAACACTTGGTGCCGACTCTCTGGAACTGGAGAGCAGAGATGGTATATATCTCTACAAGCGTCAGGGACAGATGTAGGCAGAAAGGATGATAGAAGAAAGGGCGACAACATATAAAGGCTGATTAGCGTAATCTCTTTTCTTCGCCCACAAAAAGAAAACAAATAACATGCTTCCATTCAAGATACATATCTTAGGATGTGGCTCTGCTACTCCTACCCTACACCATTTCCCCTCTTCACAAATTGTGGAGATCAGGGGAAAACTCTTTATGATTGACTGTGCAGAAGGCACGCAACTGCAACTTCGGAAACTTCGTGTACCTTTCACAAAGATACAGGCAATCTTCATCTCTCATATTCATGGCGACCACTGCTTCGGACTGATTGGAATGATTTCCACATTCGGACTTCTGGGACGCACAGCTCCTCTGCACGTCTATGCTCCAAAGGCTTTGGAGAAAATGCTGGAAATGCAGATACAGATGTTCTGTAACGACTTAGGGTATGAGGTTGTTTTCCATGCAGTGGACACAAAGGAGAACAAAGTGATCTACGACGATAGAAGTCTCACCGTAGAAACCGTTCCGCTATGCCATCGTGTTCCGTGCGCTGGATATATCTTCCGTGAGAAGCCTACACTACCGCATATCCGACGCGATATGATTGACTTCTACCAAATTCCTCTCTCACAGATAAACAACATCAAGGCGGGAGCCGACTGGACAACTCCTGAGGGCACCGTAATAGAGAACTCACGCCTTGTGACTCCTGCAGAACCTCCACGCTCTTACGCTTATTGCTCAGACACCGCCTATCTCCCTAATCTCCACGAAATGCTGAAAGGGGTCACCACATTATATCACGAATCTACCTATGCAGAAGATATGATTGACAATGCTGTGAAGTACTGCCATTCCACAGCACGTCAAGCTGCCATGGTGGCAAAGGCGGCTGGTGTCTCTCGCCTGCTCCTTGGTCATTACAGTTCTCGTTACACCAACGAGGAAATACTCCTTAATGAAGCTCGAGAAATCTTTAGTAACGCATTCCTTACTAACGAGTTGCAGGTGATTGATTGCTAAGAGGACAATCTGAGATATGTTGCGCGTAAGACACTCAACAAATGGGATGATCTCACGGCTTCATATCACTACGAAAGTCTATTGTAATTGATGAGTTCGCTTTCACAAATACATCACTGCTACTAGATTTCAGCCAGAAAATTTGGAGATACAGTTTTTATGTTGTAACTTTGCAGTAAAACAAAATTACTCGAATATGAAATACCCTATTGGAATACAGGATTTTGAACAGATTATCCAGGACGGATATGTCTATGTCGATAAGACGGACTTGGTATACAAGCTCGTGAAAACAGGAAAGATATATTTTCTGAGTCGCCCAAGACGATTCGGAAAGAGTCTCCTTGTATCTACATTGAAATACTATTTCCAGGGACGTAAGGACCTCTTCAAAGGACTTGCCATCGACAGTCTTGAGACGGAGTGGAAGGAATATCCTGTGTTTCATCTTGATTTCAATGGAAAGAACTTCACCTCACCAACAGAACTCGTTGATGCTATTGAGACTTTTATTGCTATACAGGAAAAGAAATACGGAAAGAGTCCGCTTGCCAAGACCTTTGGTGACAGAATAGCCTACGTGTTCGAGAAAGCTCACGAGAAAACAGGTAGGCGTGCTGTGGTTCTCATAGACGAATATGACAAGCCTTTGCTCGATGTCATGGATAGCGGTATTCCTTCTCCCGTGGTTGCAGGAGAGATTAAGACTCTTGAAGACTACAACCGTGAGATTCTCAAGGGCTTCTATAGTGTCTTTAAGTTTGCAGATAGCCATCTACAGTTCGTCCTTCTCACTGGTGTCACAAAGTTCTCTCAGGTGAGTGTATTCAGTGGTTTTAACCAGCCGTATGATATCAGCATGGACTGGAGATATGAGGCTTTGTGCGGAATAACGAAAGAGGAGTTGCTAACCGTCTTTGACTCTTCCATAAAGGAGTTGGCAGAGACTATGGGGATAAGTTACGAAGAGACTGTAAAGCAACTGAAGAAGAAATACGATGGCTATCACTTCAGTGATAATATGACTGGCATCTTTAATCCGTTCAGCATTCTCAACTGTCTCAATTCAGGAAGAATGCACAACTTCTGGTTTGCCTCTGGAACTCCAACATACCTTGTTCGTCTACTCGCTCATTGCGACG
>CALZTP010000071.1 GCA_945829115.1 uncultured bacterium
CAATCAGTAATTTATCATTAACCATTCAAAACAGGAGTAGGAACTACCTGAGGGGTGTTAGGGGTGCAGGGGTGTTTTACTAAGCACCATAAAACCAATCACCATCACCCTCAACCGAAAAGTGTTCCAAATCATTATGGCAATTAAAAAGCAAGAACTCCCAAGCAATGAGGAGTTATATCCACGGCACACCGTAATACAATTCCTCATCTTCCGAGACAAAGAGAGGGTCGGGCGGAAGGATTGCCCCAGCCTTCGCCAGTCGCTCAAGGTATGCCGAGCGAACATCACTGTTCTCTATCTCCTCACGTCTCGCACGACTCATGGCGAGGTATTCCTCCTCAATCTCCAAGCCGAGGTATCGCCTACCAAGAAGGTTTGCAGCTATGCCAGTGGTGCCACTGCCGCTGAAAGGGTCGAGAATCCACGCTCCCTGCCTTGTGCTTGCCTGAATAAGTCGTGCCAGTACCGCCAAAGGTTTCTGAGTGGGATGCTTTCCGCACGACTTCTCCCAGATGCCTATTGCTGGCAGTCGCCAGACATCCGTCATCTGCTTATTGCCATTGAGTTCCTTCATCAGCTCATAGTTAAAGAAATGCGGCACTTTCTGCTGCTTCCTCGCCCAGATTATGAACTCTGTGGAGTAGGTGAAATATCGGCACGAGATATTTGGAGGAGGATTTGTCTTCGCCCATGTCACCACGTTCAGAATCTTAAAGCCCAATTTCAGAAGCTGCTGCTGCACGCTGAAAATATTATGATGAGTACCCGAAATCCATATTGTAGCATCCTCTTTCATATGGTCGCGGACAGCAGATAGCCATCGGTAGTTGAAGGCATCCATATTCTCTGTAGTCGTAGGCTTATCCCACTCGCCCTTATCAACACACACCACCTTCCCACTCTGGTAGCTAATGCCACCACCAGAGAGGAAGTAAGGAGGGTCGGCAAACACCATGTCAAATCCAAACCGAAACTTCGACAAGGTCTCCACACAGTCGCCTTGGATTACGGTGAAGTCGTTGGAAGGGGATTTATAGTACGGTCCTCCCTCATCAGCCGTAATTCTCGTTGCAACGTAATCATCACAAGAGAGTATTATCTCGCTGTCACGGTACAAACGACGAACAGCCAGCTCTGCATCCCTCTGCGAGCCAGCCTCCACCTGCACAGTCCTTGCCAGTGTCTCTTCTATCGTCACGTTGTACCTCATAATTGGCTGCAAAGGTACTATGAAAATCTCATTCCGTGACAGGAAGATCAACAATTAACTTTCGTGATCAAAAGAGATCATTTTCAGCCACTTGTAGATATTCTGGCAGTCAAGAAGTTGGTGGGTAAAGAACAGAAAGAAGGACTGTTAAAAGATGATCAGAGAAGGGTATCCACAAACTGTTGAGATTGAAAAAATGAAATACTTCAATTACTCACTACAATATCCTTCTATACACGCCCCTTCCCTGGAACTCGATGAAGCCCTTATCGCGAAGGAATTGGAGCTGCTGGCGTATTTTGTCTTGGATATGGTTGTTCTGAGGGTATTTCAGTTTCAGTTCGTCAACAAAAGTGTACATCTGGTCTAAGGTGAATACAGTATCGAGACGCTCAACGAGATGAAGAGTATTGAGGAGCCAACCACGACTTTCCAAAGTTTTTGTCTGAAGGTTGGAGACTTTTTTGTATTGCTCCACAACATCAATAACAGGGCGTGCAACACCATCTACAATGACTGGAATCTTTGCCGTTGAGGGAATATTCCTCATAATGATTTTGCAACCTTCCCAGCCTGCTCTACGGTTTGTCTCAGGGAGTGGTTCTCGCTTTTCTATCACCTCTGGAGTGAAGAAGCATCTCGGCACGATTACGAGGTTGTTTACTTCGTAACGATCGTAATGGAGGAAGAAGAAGTTGGGATTTTCTAAGGAGGTGATACGGTCTATCATAGTACGGTAGACACCGTCAGGAACGGTTGCCTGAAAGCTACTGCTGTTTCTCTTCTGACTTTTCAGTTCATACTGCGCACTACATCTTTCGCAGACATAGTCCTTCACTGGAGCATTTGGCTCTGCTCTACGTATTGTTGTCTCTCCACAAATGGGACAATACATGTTGCGTGCCAACCAGTCTTCTGTCAGCACTCGTGAAATCTGTGTCCCACTTTTATAACCTTCTGCTAATGATATGTCGAATTTAAGATTCATGATAGTAATACTTTTTTCAAAGGAAGGTAACATAATCTCCTTGCATTCTGCAAAGGTAATGAGAAATCATGATAATCCAAAAGAAATGTTGGATTTTTTTGTTCATCGTGCATAAGATACCTACGTTTTCCACAGGATTTATCAGTTGTGCCGAAAATAGCTGGAGTTTCCTGCCCCCTCAGAAACGGCAGTGGTGGGGTATCTCATACACAAATAATAACTCTTCTCTAAAATCCACAACTGTTCATTTTTTCTTTTTCCGCTTTTCTCATCGTGGTGTCGTCAAGATTTTCAAAGCGCAAAGTACATACCCCAATTAAAAGGGGCAAAGGCTTAGTATCAGCCAAAACGGCAATATTTTGGGGTGTGGAAAACTTCAGAAATTATTTTTTAATCAGTAAGCAGTTACTGGATATTGTTTTCTCGTCAGACATCACGATCAAAAATGATCAAAACAATCATAAACAACCGTAAAGGATTTTGTGGTGAGGAAAGAAAATGCGACCTTTGTACTCAAAAAAAGCATTATGGAATGGGCAGAGACAACGAAGATTATTAAGACGGTGAAGCGATTTGCAGGAAAGGAGATAAGGGCAGTGAGGTACAGTACTGACGGCAGGCACACAAGCTATAAATGGCGATACGACAACGCAAGCAAGATGCTTAGAATAAAGACAGAAGGAGAGGAGCTGGCACTTTCAGAAGAGGAGGTAGAGGGGCGATTCGAAAGTGATTTCTGGCGTATGATGCCGTTTGTTTTCTTGAGAGAGGAGAAAGAGCGTGCTTTGGCTGTGAGAATGGTGGAACGACTGATGATGGCGGGAGACATTGATTGGGTGATTGACGACTGCAGGATTGATTTCCTCCGCTCCTGCCACCACTGTGGGCGATTGATTGACGAGGGTTGGTGGTGCAGTGAGATGTGGGTATTCTGCTCGAAGGAGTGTCTGAGGGCTGCCAACCCTTTTCTTTCGAAAGAGGAGGAGGAGAGGATGGAAGAGACAGATGGCGGTATTGAATGGATGGAATGGGGAGAGAGACATTAGGGATTTTCACTATCTCTACTTCACTGCTCATTGATTTTCACGGAATTAAAAGAAGATTACGAATGAGACTGATGTAACTGAAAAGAGAAAGTCATCACAAAAACAGAAAATTCTGTCGTCCTTAAAAGAAATACGGTCAAACATTTGGCGATTTTATATTTTCTTTGTAACTTTGCCGTCAAAGAAAAATACATAAGCTATGGAAGTGAACAATAAGTACATACGTTTTGACTGGGCTATAAAACGAATGTTGCGCGACAAAGCAAACTTCGCTGTCTTGGAAGGACTGATAACGGTTCTTCTCAGTGAGAGTGGAATGTGGGTTCAAAAGCTCTGGAAGCTCGCTTACAAGAGCATTTGAAGACTCAGGACACAAAGCCGAAGGCAAACAGATGCTGGCCGCCTTTTTTCATCAAATTGCTTGTGCATTTCAGAAAAGATAATAAATATCTTTGCAGGCAAACTAATCAAAATATACTATGGCAAAAGAATCTAATATAATAGAGTATACCTTTCAAGATACAATATGTTATGGGCATAAACCTAATTATTTTTCATTATTAAGAATGCTCCTAAAGAATGACTCGACTTATATTGTACAATTATATCGATTTTCACAATACTGTAATATGCGCAAAACGTTTATATACACTATTTTGAGAAAAATCGGAATGCGTAAATTCTATACCTTAACAGAAAAATATCCTTTATTTCTTGAAGTAAGAACAGAGATCGGTGAAGGTCTTTTTTTCCCTCACCGCTTTCCTGTCGTTATCAATCCTGATGCAAAAATCGGAAAGTATTGTATCATACACCCATGTGTACTAATAGGTAGGGACAGAGGTAAAAAAGGGGCACCCATTATAGGAAATAACGTTTTCATAGGAAATGGGGCAAAAATTATCGGGAATCCTATCATTGGAGATTATACTTTCATATCTCCAGGTGCTATAATAACAAAGAATATCCCTGCAGGTTCTCTTGTAGGTGCTGGCGTTAACAATATTCTCTCTGATAAAGGAAAGGATCATGTTTTACTATATTCATTAAATAATCATCAATATACCTAACCTGCTTCCTTCAATAACTTTTCCAGCATAATCATTAGCCTTGGTTAAGGTCAATATTTTGCAGTATTTTTCGTCCTATTCAACGGAACAATTCAACGAGAATTTCTGTGAAAAATATTTTTACGTGAATGTCTATAAATTTATCCGTAAATTGGACGTGAAGACTCCTTTCCTATCCACTTGACACTTGACGGCAAGAGCCCTCAGCTAAAGTCAACGTTGTTCCCGTTGTCCATGCTGTCGTCATTCATCAATCATCAGAAAAAGAACAGAAGACTCCGTAATCATGGTATAATCGATATATTGATAACAAAACCACTTACTTGAATCGAGTAAGTGGTTCTAACTACAAGTGTCGCATCTCGTATCAGTAGACTCCGTAATCAGAAGTATTTGCAATCGAAAAAAAATGGGTAAAGACTCTTTTATTGTCAAATGGCAGTTTTTATCCAAAGCTCATGTTTTTACACCTCTTTTGTACAAAAGATGAGATATTTTTGTCCAAATCTCATAGCTTTACCCCACATTTAGACAAAAACATTTGTTTTTTCAATAATATTTGAGTACCTTTGCACCATCGAGAACTTGGAATGGTGCAATTTTATAAATTACTAAAAGCTTGGAATAGTGTAATTTTATAAATTACTAAAAGCTTGGAATGGTGTAATTCCATAAATTACTAAAAGCTTGGAATGGTGCAACAAATAAGGAAAACGTTAGAAATGAAAAGGAAAATATATCAGGAAATGCTTCTATGGAAGAAGAAACGAAGCACTAAAGAGGCACTTCTCATTGACGGTGCCAGACGAGTGGGGAAGAGTTGGATAGTGGAAGAGTTCGCAAAGAATGAATATGACTCATATCTGCTTATCGACTTCTCAAATACGCCGAATGCCATTCGTAGGCTTTTTGTTGACTATGAAGGGCAGTTGGACTCGTTTTTCATGCACTTAATGTTGGAAACGGGGGTGAAACTGCACAAGCGCAAATCATTGATTATTTTTGACGAGATACAGAATTTTCCAAAAGCGAGACAAGCTATAAAACATCTTGTTCGTGACGGTAGATACGACTATATTGAAACGGGGTCGCTGATGAGCATCAATGCGAATGTCAAGGGGATAAATATTCCGAGTGAAGAGCATAGGATAGATATGTACCCCATGGACTTTGAAGAATTCTTGTGGGCATTGGGCGATGACATGATGATGGAGTATGCCAGAGAATGTTTTGCTGAGAAAAAACCTCTCGGTCAGTCCCTGCACCGAAAGATGATGGAATATTTTCGGCTTTACATGATTGTAGGAGGAATGCCGCAGGCTGTTCAGGAATGGATAGAAACAAAGGATTTTGATGAGGTTGACCATGTCAAACGGAATATTTTGTCACTATACCGCGGGGACATCAGCAAATATGCCAGTGGGCAAGAGGTGAAAGTGACCAAAATCTTTGACACTATTCCTTCGCAGTTGCAGAAGCACGAAAAGAAATTCCGTTTGTCAGCACTTCATATTGGAGCAAGAAGTAGAAACCTTGAAAATGCATTCTTTTGGCTTGAAGAATCGAGAGTAGTGAATGTTTGCTTTGCCGCTACAGAACCCACTGTTGGTATTGAAATGCGTTTGGACGATTCGGCACGGAAAATTTACATGGCAGATACAGGATTGCTAATCTCCCATGCGTTTAGTGAAGCGAAAATAAGGGCAGAGGAGTTGTATCGTAAGCTTATGCACGACAAGATTGAACTCAACAAAGGAATGTTGGTAGAAAACATTGTTGCTCAAATGTTGCGTGCCAGTGGTCACAAACTGTTTTTCTTCTCTTCATATAGCAAGACAAACGCTGATGAACGTATGGAAATTGATTTCTTGATATCAAAGCAGATTATTGGTAGCAGGCACAATATTCACCCAATTGAGGTAAAGTCGACTTCACGATATTCACTGGCTTCACTAAACAAGTTCTCGGCAAAATATCACACTGCGATTGCAGAGCCAATCATTCTTCATTCTTCAGACTTAAAGATCGAGGATGGAAAGATTTTCTTGCCGTTGTACATGACTGAGCTGCTGTAGTCTCTTTCTCTCAAAGCTTGTTCGCAAGATAACTACGACTACAGCAAATTTTACTGAAAAATCATCA
The DNA here is from genome assembly GCA_945829115.1 of uncultured bacterium. Taxonomy (GTDB): domain Bacteria; phylum Bacteroidota; class Bacteroidia; order Bacteroidales; family Bacteroidaceae; genus Prevotella. Next base: position 6,460 of record CALZTP010000071.1, read on the forward strand.
GAAAAACAGAAGACTCCGTAATCATGGTATAATCGATATATTGATAACAAAACCACTTACTTGAATCGAGTAAGTGGTTCTAACTACAAGTGTCGCATCTCGTATCAGTAGACTCCGTAATCAGAAGAATTGTTACTAATGTGTGAACGAACACTATAAGGCGTAGGAGTCGGTCTTATTTGACAGTTCTTATTTGACAGTTCTTATTGCCAGAACCTTTTCTTTTATGCCCTCGCCACGAACGGTGAGAGAAGCGGTGAAGGAGACGTTCCCGATTGCAGGAATATGCGTGCATAACCATTGAACACCTTCATGCGGAACACCCGCACACCTCTGACATCGCTATCATCTGTAACCTACTCACTTCAAGGGGTGATAAATTGATATCCGCAGTTTTCTGACCTGCGGATAATTCGTATATATACGTCCTCTGACATGGTTATTTCCTCCACTTCACTGACGTTACGTTCATGCCAAAGATGAAGCGGTATGTGAGAATGCGGAGGAGAGTGTCGGTAGGCAGAGTGTCGGAAGGGTCGAAAGGAGAACCGTTGTCTTTTATAATCAGTTCATAGTTGTCGGCATTCTCCCTCATAAAGAAATCGAACATCTGTCTCTCCTTTCGGTCGTTTTCTGAGATATTCAGAAGAAGAGCATTAAACGTTTTTAGAATATCCTGCCTTATGCTCTCCTGCATCTCACAAGTATCAGCAAAGATGTTTATAGCACTGACCACCTCATCGATATCAGTACTGTTTGCATGTGGAGACATGGAGAGTTCCACACATTCTGGGAACGTATTAGACACTGTGAACTTCGACAGCAACGGGTTACGTTTGTAGAGAGAAAATCCGTAAGCCAAAGAGAGAGCAAGAACAGGTATGCTGCCTATAATCATTCCGTACCATAAATAGTGAGGTGAAACAATTGCGAGGAGCGACATGCTTACATAAGAGCATAGGCATATTCCAAACACAAAGAGAATCTTCGCCACCACTCGTCCTGAGAGTTGGAAAGATAGCGTGACATATACCGATATGAAGCAGAAACAGAAATAATACACTGAATAGCATAAGAACGGCATTCTCGCATCAGAAGCAGCTATATCCTCTATTCCAAACAGAGAAAAGAAGAGTTGTGGGAATAGCGTCATCAACACCACCAGAGCAGAATAGAAAGCAATAACATTGTTCAGCGACTTTCTGAGAATGAGCAATACTCCCTGACGATCTCCTTCGCCGCGGAGGTAGCCTATTAGCGAAATCCCAGCAATGCATATTCCCATGGTGAAAGCGAAGGTCAACGACTGTATCTGCAGACAGACTCCAAAAATCGTTAGCGACTCTTTTCCCAGCTCCCCCGCAATCATTTCGTTGCATAGAAGCATGAAGGCATTTGTGGCGATATTGAACACATTAAACCCAAAGCCATGCTTTAGATTTTCCGCCAACAGCTGTCGCTTCCCACTCTGAAGTCTTACCAAGCGGTACTGACTTCGCTTTTTCATAAAATGCGGAATAAACACCATAATGTTCACCAGAGCAGATAAGACAGTGGCAAGAGCCGCTCCTTGTATTCCCCATTCCAGAAAATATATAAAGACGATATCGAGCAGGATGTTCAGAATATTTGCAAGTATCACTGCTTTTGTTGTCAGCCTTGGACTTCCCTCTACTGAGACAAAGTTGTTTAGAGTAGTTGTAAACGGCACAAGGATGAAATAGACAAGTAGCACCCCAAGGTAACCATGTATGTATGTCGCATTCTCTTCGTTTGTGGAGAAGAGGTTGGCGATGTCTGAGAGAAAGAAGAAAATGGCGATAGTTGCAGTGAAAGCCACTGCCATAGAAGAGAGTAAGGAGAGAGTAAAAATTTGATTCGCCTTTCCACCATTTCCCCTTGCCAGTTGAGAGGCAGCGAGCACACTGCCTCCCATGTTACAAATCATAGTAAGCACACAAACAGCATTCACCAAAGGCATTACAACATTTACGGCATTGAAAGCCTCTGTGCCAAGCATGTGACTAGCGAAGAGTCCGTCAACGAGAGTAGCCACAAGGGGTGCAATAGCTGTCAGCACAGTACTGATGACTGTGGAAAGATAGCTATGATTCAATATTTTGGAGTTTCGATACGGATAATTGATAGCTTTCATTATCAAATATTGTTAATGGTGTGTTCTATTAATTCCCACCGATTTTTTTTGTTCTTCTTGGGCCTTTCGTTTTATCATCTTTTCATTTCTCTCTGGCTCATACTGCCAGTTTTATCAGTCACGATGCCCGCATCGCTCGTTCAAAAACTAACACTCTGCTCTCAGAGATAAATTGAAAATCTGACCAAGCCAATTAAAAGAACCCACCTAATAAATTTCACTTTGCTATGTGTCGACATGTCTCACTGTACAGTTCTTATTGTCAAAACTTTTTCCTTAATACCCTCGCCACGAACGGTGACAGAAGCAGAGGAAGGAGTTGTTCCCGACTGCAGAAAGAGGCGTGCATAGCCATTGAACACCTTCATGCGGAACTGACGACTTGCGGCTTCGAGAGGACGCTCTGGAGAGTGATCGGCAGGGTCGCCATTTCCTGTTCCGAGAATACGGATGTCGCCAGCCACCTCGATGGTGATCTCGTTGCAAGCGTCTGGGACCACCCTACCCTTCTTATCTCTCACCGCCACAGTGACAACAGAGACATCACTGCCATCAGCAGCAATCTCACTACGGTCGGCAGAGAGATCAATGGCAAAAGCAGCTCCCGTGGTTTCCACCACCTCCCGCTTCACCTTCTTTCCATTCCGATAGCCCACAGCCATTATCTTCCCTGGCTGATAGACAGCAGTCCATTCCAAATGACCATTCAGAGGCATCTTCTTCCTTCCCAAAGAGTGTCCATTCACAAACAGCTCCACCTCATCGCAGTTGGAATATGCCCAGATGCTAACCGTCTCACCCTCATGACCTTTGAGATTCCAATGAGGAAGGAGATGGAGAACAGTTTCTGTTGTCCACCATGCCTTCAGATACCAAGCCTCATCTTTCGGGAAGCCAGCATAGTCGAGAACACCAAACTCAGAGCCTACGGCAGGGAATTTCAGAGGGTTTGGCTCTCCACGATAGTCGAAACCAGTCCAATAGAAGCAGCCTGCAGCCCAAGGGCGCTCAGCATAGAATTTCCATCCTCTCTCAATGCAGTTCATGACGCTATCCTTACCATTTGGAGCACGGTTTAACGACTTCATCCAGCGACCTTCCGGGTCGTCGAAGTAAATACCACGAGTGCCGCAGCCTGTTGTTTCCTCAGAGCCATAGCACTTCCTCTCTGGGTAGTTTCTGCGATGTTCCTCAATAGGGTTCTGAACGATGTAGTTATAGCCCGCCACATCAACAGGCACCTCAACAGTCGGACCACCACTTGTTGCGAAAGTCATCTCTCGAGAGGGGTCGAACTGATGACAGTAGTCACGCATGGTGGCAGCAACCCGCTCTCCTTTCTCGTTCCATTCCAGTCCCCATTCCTCATTTCCCACACTCCAGAGAATGATGCTCGGATGGTTTCTGTCTCTCCGAATCATCTTCTGAAGACTACCAATGGCATATTCCGAAGAACCAGAGAGTCTGTTCTCAGAGATTACAAGGATTCCCAACGAGTCGCAGACATCGAGCACGGCAGGAGACATCGGGTTATGGGAAGCACGATAGGCATTGCAACCAAACTCCTGAAGCTTACGAATGCGCCAGAGCTGCAGAGCGTCAGGAATGGCTGCTCCCACTCCAGCATTGTCTTGATGCATGTTCACACCCTTTATCTTCACCTCCTTACCGTTAAGAAGAAGTCCGCGGTCTTTATGGAACACAACTTCTCGGATGCCAACCTTCGTCTCCTTCACATCAACCGTTTCTCCCTGGCAGAGAACCTCCGTGCGGAGGGTGTAGAGATAAGGGCACTCCGTGCTCCAAAGACGAGGAGTTTCAACGGTCAATTCTGCACCATAATCAACTGTATATGAAGGCTTTACCTCTTTCTTACCACAACCCTTAGCACTTGTCACCTCACGCCCTTCCTTATCAAGAAGGCACACCCTTATCTCTGCATCTTGCGAACAACGAGAGAGATTGCGCACCTCAGCCGTTACGGAGAGCAAAGCGCGAGAATAGTCGCCATTCAAGAATCGTGAGCAGAACGCCACTCCATCGTTGGCGATATGCACTGGAGACGTTTTTGTAAGCCACACATGGCGGTAGATTCCTCCTCCCTCATAGAACCAACCCTCCTCTAACGTTGCGTCAGCCCTTACACAGACAATATTCTCACCACCGTAGTTGAGATAGTCAGAGATATCGTAACACTGAGAGAGGTATCCACTTCGCTCGCCACCGCAATAGAAGCCATTCACCCATACCCTACTATCACGAAAGACACCATCGAAGAGAATCTCAAAGTGCTTCCCTTTATCGCTTTCTTCCACTCGGAAGGTTTTTCTATACCACCCCACCGATGTCTCTGGGTATTTATATCCCACCTGCTTGTAGCCATGAGAATGGCTTGCCTCACGTGAGAAAGGAAGGTCTACAACGAAGTCGTGCGGAAGACAGACTTCCTGCCAACCGCTCTCCTGAAATTTCTCGCTATAGGGTCCTTCATTGTGAATGGATGCTGCTTTTGTAAGGTAGTTGAAATACTCTGTTCCGCAACCAAAGTCCTTGGCAGGAGAAGCGGCATTCCCAAAATGGAAATGCCAGCCATTATCGAAATTCTCCACAACCCTTTGTGCGTTGCTCTGCGCCATTGTCATGAAGCATGCTGTTATCAATGCAAGTGTTCTTAGTTTCATATTGTTACAATAGGTGATTGTTATTAAGTTATTGCTTCTCAAGTTATTGTTGATTATTTTCTGCTTGAAGTGTGAAAGATATTATTTCAGCAATAGAAATTCTATTGCCCGATTTGTGAGCTCTTTTGGCAGCTTCTTCATATTCTCATTGAATTTCTCCACCCCATCACTGAAATCAATTGCGCTTTCCTCGCTAACAATATTGCTAACTTTTGTGGAGAACCATTGCTTGTCTTTGAACCAATAGAGATTATTCTCACAACGCATAATGTCACGAAGTCCTGACAAAAGGCACAGAACGATGATCACAGCAAGGAGAACCTTTGCTACAAAACTGAATGGAGCACTCTCTTTCCGATTTCCACGTATGCTGGCATAGAAGAAAAGAGCAATGCCAACGAGAAGAAGAATGATACCTCTCCAGAAGATATAGTCGGTGTTTCCAGAATATCCACTTGGGAAACCAGAGAATGCAAAATCGAATAATGATGCGAAGACGCTGAAGAGTCCTTCTAACACCTTTCCAATAGCACCCACAATGCCTCCTGTTACCCCTACGAAGCCTCCAACAGCCACTCCTATCACGCTTGCCACAAGACCAATAATTATTGGCACAGCAACAATCAGCAGAGCGATACTGAAGAACGCCTTAAAGCATCCAGCATTGTCGTGAGCAACAGGCTTTGTTGTCTGGTCGCGGAGTATCTGACTGTTTATGGTGTCTGGGGAGACTGCCTCGCCATTCATGCGGAGACGATCTTCTGGTGTGCGTGCCACAGGAAGCAGGAACCACATAATGATATAAGCAATCAATCCTACACCATGGAAAAGGAAGAGAGCAACAAGAACAATGCGCCAAAGCGTTACATCTCCACCAAAATATTTTGCAAGACCAGAGCAGACACCACCAAGAATCTTGTCGTTAGGGTTGCGGAAGAGACGCTTGCCACGAGTGTTGTTGCGCACCTTCTCGTATGCCTCTTGGGCTGTCTTCTGTGCTCCAGAGGCAGCTTTCTCAAAGGCGGACTTCAAGTCTTCTGTGCCACTTGTTTCATTGCCATCACCAGTTGTTCCATTGCCATCAGCACCTGCTCCGTAACCTTGATAGCCACGTGTTCCATTGCTTGAAGGCTGTGCATCTGCTTCCTGATCTCCTATTTCCTCTGGATTTCCGATTTGTGAGATAATCTCTCTGATGACATCATTGTCGACAGCCACCATTCCTGCCGCTTTTCTCTGCCAGAGCAGTTCTGCCACACGATGTTCTATATCGTCTGCAATCTCCGCTCCGCCTTCCCTGGTGCTGAAATAGCGTCTCATGCTCTCCAAATAGTTTTCGAGCAACTGGCAAGCATCTTCATCAATATTATATAACGTACCAAAAAGGTTTATCTGGATGTTCTTCTTCATAATAAATCAGATATGAAAATTGTTTTTTCAAATGATTGTGTAGATAACTTGAAAAAATAGAGATTTCTCTCAAATCTTGAGAGGAAGATTAATCTCAAAACTTCAAGAGGAAGATTAATCTCAAGACCTCAAGAGGAAGATTAATCTCGAGAGGATTATTTCCCGTTAAGGAAGACCAACAATGCTATGCAGCTTGTTCACTGTATTGGCAATCTCATTCCAACTCTGGTCGAGGATGTTCAGTCCTTCCTCACCCTCTGAGGTTAGGGAGTAATACTTTCTGGGAGGTCCTGCTGTGCTCTCCTGCCATTCATATTTCAGAATGCCGTCTTTCTTTAAGCGGTTCAGCAGTGGGTAGAGAGTTCCTTCCATCACTATCATGTCCGCTTCCCGCAGTTGTTCGATGATGTCGTTAGCGTAACACGCCCTGCGTTTCAGAAGCAGCATAATGCAGTATTCCAACAACCCTTTGCGCATCTGCGCTTTCGTATTGTCTGTATTCATACGCTTTTGTGCTATGTAGGTGTTTCAATAGTCAGAAGAAGGCATTCAGAAAACCTTTTTCTAACCGCAAAAATGTTCTAACAGTTACGACATAAAGCATTTTGCTTTGTCTTTCTACTGCAAAGATATGCAAAATCTAACTACCTTGCAACGCATAGTACTAATATTTAACAATCATTAAGCCTCTTCTTTCTCTCTTTCACAATGTGAGTCACATGTACATTATTATATATAGGAATAGAAAAAAGAAAGCTGTGAGATACTTGGCAGTATTAGAAAAAGTAAGTATCTTTTGATAAGATAGGCGGCATCTAAACAAAAAAAAATAAAAATTGTGTTTTTTTATTTTGTTTTGTCTTCGATTTGCACTATC
>CALZTP010000072.1 GCA_945829115.1 uncultured bacterium
TTCTGCATCACCAATCAATACAATCATTATAAATATAATTTTGCACACCTACTTAAGAAAAAAGAATATAAACCCCTAAATACTTTTCAAATTTTGAAAAACAACAATCTATAAATGGTTAGATACAAGAAGGTTATATTCGTTCTCTTAATTCTTTCCTTCTACTTTCTAAAAGGAAGTGCACAAGATGAGAAGGCATGGGTAAGAAACGATTCAAAACCGCATAACGTCACCAACGGACTTAACGGAAGGCATATCAGCCTTTGGGCAAGTCACGGAAGATACTACGATGCAAAGAAAGGGGTATGGAAATGGCAACGCCCATGTCTCTACGGAACAACAGAAGATTTGTTCTCTCAGACATTCGTGGTGCCTTTTCTCATTCCGATGTTAGAGAATGCTGGGGCATATGTTTATACTCCAAGAGAACGCGACTGGCAGAGACAGGAGGTGATTGTAGATAATGGAAATGGTGAAAACATCGAAGGAAAGGGGAAAGGAAAATCTATTTTCGGATATTTTGAAGAAAACGGAGAACAGGCATGGACAACGGCACCTCGCCGAGGCTTTGCCCCAACCAACATTCCTTACAAGGATTTCGACCGCCCTTTCTCTTCTGGAACAGCAAGAATAGTTGCCACCACCCAGAGGGGGGAGGCAACCACTGCTTACTACCGTCCAAGAATTCAAAAGTCAGGCGATTATGCTGTCTATATCTCTTACCAAACGGTAAAGGGTTCTGTTGACGACGCAGAATATACTGTTGTTCATGGAGGAAAGAAGACGCGCTTTCTCGTAAACCAGAGAATGGGCTCTGGCACATGGGTTTACCTTGGAACATTCCGCTTTGAGAAAGGCTATCCTACAGAGAATTGCGTGATTATAAGGAATAAAAGCGAAAAGAAGGGCTTTGTAACCACAGATGCCGTGAAGTTTGGTGGCGGCATGGGAAACCATTTGCGTGCAGGAATGACGAGTGGTTTACCGCGTGCCATGGAGGGCGCAAGGTATTGGGCGCAGTATTCAGGTGCTCCTCTTGCCGCTATTTATTGCAAGAACGGCAGAGACGACTATGGTGAGGATTTGAACGTTCGTTCTCTAATGTCGAACTGGTTGTCGTACGGAAGCAGAACAAATCCTTCCATTGACTGTGATGACGAAACCTTCGTGCGACTCCTCGACTCTCTCACCTTTGCCGATGCAATGGGTAGGAGCTATGCAGAAAAGATGTATAACCTAAAGAGTGATAGTCTATTACGACTCTCACTTGATAGTCTTTCTTTAGCACAGATAGACAGCCTTTCGGAAGAGGATATTGAGAGAAGGGCGAGGTTCATATCTGACAGCATCACAGGAAAGCAGTTCAACGAGATAAATGTCTGCAGAGGAAAGGTGATGACTGGAGGAGTTCCCTTCGACCTTACCATGGGCTTTCACACCGATGCTGGCTTTCATGAAGACTTAACTTCTGTTTGGGGGGCATTGACCATCTGCACTACCGACTTCAACAACATGAAGACTGCAGCAGGAACCACAAGGCAGAAATCTTTCGACCTTGCTTGTAACCTCCTGCACAACCTTCAGCAGGAACTCTCGCAGTTTGCTCCTCAATGGACCACCCGAGAGGTGTGGGACAGAAACTACAGCGAGTCAAGACTTCCTGCACAGGAATCAGCATTACTCGAAATGCTTTCTCACGAGAGCTTCCCAGACATGAAGCTTGGTCACGACCCAGTATTCAAATTCTTGCTCTCTAGAACTGTTTACAAAACCATACTTCGGCACTTTGAAAAGAAAACGGGAAAAAAGGCTGTTGTGCAGCCGCTACCTCCAAAAGATTTCTCTGCAGGAATGCTTCAAGGGAATATGCTCACGCTATCTTGGAATGCTCGGCTTGACAAGTTAGAGGCTTCGGCAAAACCGTCTTCTTATAATATATATGTGAAAATCGGGGATGGCGACTACGACAACGGCACGAATGTCAAAGGAAATAAATATTCCTTGCCACTCGAAGAGGGAAAGGTTTACCGCTTTAGAATTACTGCTGTAAATGCTGGTGGCGAGAGCTTCCCAACAGAGGAACTTGTGGCTTACTATAATTCAGAAGCGAAGAAAAAGGCATTGGTAATCAATGCGTTCCATCGCCTTGCCTCACCGTATGTCGTAGAGACCGATTCTACCTGCGGCTTTGACCTAAAAAAAGATATAGGACTCTCCTACGGCAAGACGATTGCTTGGGTAGGGGAACAGATAAACTTCAACAAAAAAGAGGCGGGAAGAATACCAGGGCTTGGAAGCACTGACAATTCTCTTCTCGGAAGGTTCTTTGCAGGAAACGACTTCAACTACTGCTATCCTCATGCTAAGGCATTAGCAGAGACGGGGGAGTTTTCTGTGGTAAGCATCTCTTCCGACTGTTGTGGTCATGAGATAGAAACAAAAGGGCTCTCACTCGTGGATATTGTCTTTGGAAATGAGAAAGATGATGGATATTCGCTACGTCGTGGAAAAACATTCTCGAAGGATATGAGAAAGACGGTGGAAGGGATTCTGGAAAGAGGCTATCCGCTGATTGTCAGTGGCTCGTACATCACTTCTGATATGTCTACACCAGAAGAGGAGGAATGGCTTGCTAAAAATCTGAAAATAAGGCATTGCGGAGTGATTTGTGATTCTCTACCATTTAGAGCGGGGAATATGAGCGACCTCGTTACAATCGGAGAAAAGGCGATTCCTGTTTTCCGTCATGTAAACGAAGACCACTATGCCTCTGTCTCTTCTGATGTCATAATGCCGGCTGAGAATTGCATTTCGTCTCCAGAGAATTGCATTACTCCTTCTGGGAATTGCATTTCGTCTTCAAAGAACAATGATGTCAAGAAGCATGAGGGATATACCATTATTGAGCGCATAATCGCTTACCATACTGGTGAAACAGCCGCTCTCTCTGTTGCTTTCAACAAGAAAAGGCTTGTTGCCTTAGGTTTCCCGTTTGAATGTATAAAGGAGGAAAAAGACCGAACAATGGTAATGAAATTCCTTCTTAAAAAGCTGGATAATTAATCACTCTTGCCTCATTGAATAATTAGTGACCTAAGCGAAGACTAAGCGAAGACTAAGTGAAGACTAAGCTAACAGTGAGAAAAGAAGCATAAAAAAAGTAATGAAAAATTGTTCTATAACTCTTATTATCCATCAAAAATGTTCTTTTGTCTACAAGACTTAGGCTAACAAACGGCTAACAAACGGCTAACAAACGGACATCAAGCATTGATGAAGGCTGAAAATTATTAGAAAAGGTACAACAAAAACGTGTGAATGACAGAAAACAGAAATAATATAAACAAAAAATTATGAAGATTATCACAAACATTTCGGGAACAAGGTCGATAGAGGTGACTGATGGTCATCTTAAGACAATCAAGAAATATAAGTTGTTCTGCAACCTCATTGATAGCAACGGAATCATAGACGAAAGTGTAATGGAGAAGCTTCGCCTGAACGTGCGTGCTCTCCTTGAAACAGAGGGAACAGAAAACAAGGAGCTCATGGACCTTTGCTTCGATGTTATCTATCATCCAAACATGAAGGCAATAGGACTCAGCAATCTCGTGAAATACTATGCCGAACATCTGTTCTCTGACGAACCAGAAAACGAAGGAAAAACTGACTGCGAGGCTCAAGCATAAAAAAAAGGGAAAAATTTATTCAGAATCAGAACTTTATGCCGTTACTTACAGATTTTCTGCCTACAACAAAAAAGGAACTGGAATTGAGGGGATGGGACTATGTTGATGTCATCATCTTCTCTGCTGACGCATATGTAGACCATCCGTCTTTCGGCGCAGCTGTGATTGGCAGAACATTAGAGTCGGAGGGATACAGAGTAGCCATTGTTCCTCAACCAGACTGGCATGGCGACTATAGGGACTTTAAGAAATTGGGAAAGCCAAGGCTGTTTTTTGCCGTGGCTCCTGGTTGCATGGACTCTATGGTGAACAAATATACTGCAAACAGACGACTGCGCTCTGAAGATGCATACTCTCCAGATGGTCGTCACGACTGCCGACCAGAATATCCTACGATTGTATACACAAAGATTCTGAAAGAGCTATACCCTGACGTGCCAGTGGTGCTTGGAGGCATAGAGGCTTCCTTGAGACGAGTGACCCACTACGACTATTGGCAGGACTCTCTCCGCCGATGCATTCTTTGCGACTCTGGTGCCGACATGATTACCTATGGCATGGGCGAAAGGGTCACCACGGAGCTCACGCACCTCATGGCAGAGGGCAAGAGCATCAAAGAGATAACCGCTCTCCCACAAACCGTTTTCCTTTGCAACAGTAAAGAGGAGATTCCGGGTGGAATAAAAAAAGAGGACATCGTGCTTCATTCACATGAGGAATGCCTAAAGAACAAGCGTTCGCAGGCGGAGAACATACGGCATATCGAGGAGGAGTCGAACAGACTCTGTGCACAGAGAATCTTGCAACAAGTTGGCAATCAATACGTTGTCGTAAACCCTCCATTCCCCACTATGACAACCGAAGAGCTCGACAAGTCGCATGCTCTTCCTTACACTCGTCTGCCTCACCCAAAATACAAGGGAAAGCGTATTCCTGCTTACGAGATGATTAAATTCTCGGTGAACATACATCGTGGATGCTTCGGAGGATGCAGTTTCTGCACCATCTCTGCCCACCAGGGAAAATTCATTACATCACGATCAAAGGAGAGCATTCTGAAAGAAGTGAAGGAGGTGGCGAAAATGCCAAACTTCAAAGGGTATCTCTCAGACCTCGGAGGGCCTTCGGCAAACATGTACTCCATGGAGGGAAAGAACAAAAAGGCATGCATGGCTTGTAAGCGCCCTTCTTGTGTGCATCCGAAAATTTGTCCGAATCTCAATACCGACCATAGTCGTCTGATAGATATCTACCGAAGCGTTGACGCACTCCCAGAGATAAAGAAGAGCTTTATTGGCTCGGGAGTGAGATACGACCTCTTGCTACACCGAACTCCTGACGAGAACGTGAACAAGGCAAACAGTGAGTACACAAGGGAATTGATAAAGAATCATGTCAGCGGAAGACTAAAAGTGGCTCCGGAACATACGTCTGATAAGGTGCTCTATCTAATGAGGAAACCTCCGTTTCAACAGTTCAGAGAGTTTAAGAAAATCTTCGACAGAATATGTCGGGAGGAGAACCTGCGTCAGCAGATTATACCTTATTTCATAAGCAGTCATCCAGGATGCCATGCAGAGGATATGGCAGAACTGGCTGTCATCACCAAGGGACTGGACTTCCAGTTGGAGCAGGTGCAGGACTTCACTCCTACCCCACTAACGATAGCCACAGAGATGTGGTACACAGGCTACGACCCTTACACTCTCGAACCTGTTTTCTCGGCAAAGAAACAGGCAGAGAAACTCTTGCAACGGCAGTTCTTCTTCTGGTATAAACCAGAGGAAAGGGGAAACATTGAAAGGGCGTTGAGGAGCATCGGCAGACCAGATCTTATAAACGCTCTATACAAAAACACGAACGGCTTCAATGAAAAAAGGAACATGAAAGGGGGAAAACCCGGAAAGGCTACTGAGTACCGAAAAAAACGATAAAAAAGGGTAATCATTAGAGAAAATCGTCTGATAATTAACACCTTACAGACGCTTCAACAACGAAAAGCGACAAGAAAAGTGACCAACAGCAAAAGTGTTTAGAAATGATTCTCGTCAGATAAAAACAATTTATTATCACTTTTTAGCATAAAGACGTTGGTGGTTTGGCGATTTTTTAATAATTTTGCAACAAAATAGAAATTTATTATGAAGCTCGCTATAATATCACAGCCGCAGTTCTTCATAGAAGAGGACAAAATAATCACTACACTCTTCGAAGAAGGCTTGGACCTCCTGCACCTTTACAAGCCGGGGTCGGAGCCGTTATACCTCGAGCGACTGCTTACACTTATTCCTGACGACTTCCACGACCATATAGTGATTCATGAGCATTACTATATGAAACAAGAATTCGACCTCGCAGGAATACACCTCGATACTCCAGAACAGGAAGTTCCGAATGGGTATAAGGGCAAGGTGAGCAGAAGCTGTATGAGAATCGACCAACTCAAAGAACTAAAGAAAACAAGTCAATACGTCTTCTTACACGATATCTTCGACAGCCTCCATCAGCCAGAGGTGAAGTCGAAATTCACTCTTGACGAAATACATCAAGCATCAAAAGTAGGCATTATAGACAAACACGTCTATGCCTTGGGTGGCATGAACGCCGACAATATCAGATGGGCACACGACGAGGGTTTCGGAGGTGTTGTGATCTGTGGAGACATCTGGAATAGATTCGATATCCACAAGGAGGTAGACTATAAAGGTCTCATAGAACATTTCCACAAACTGAGAAGGGCTGTAAGATAAACACCGCCCAAAGTTGGCATAATGGGAAAAGAAAAAATTTACTTAAGGAAAAGAAAAAATCCTTGGTAAAAAAAACTTGGTAAAGTCCCCTTTTTGGAAAGAAGAAACCTCTATCATTAAAGAAAACATAACATAACAAAACATATCTAAAGAATGACTGATTCAACGAATTTCAGAGTTTTCTCTGGCACTGCAACAAAGTATCTCGCAGAGAAAATCTGTCAGAGCCTCGGGTGCAACCTCGGTAACCTGGTTATGACAAAATTCTCCGACGGAGAGTTCGCAGTAAGCTACGAGGAGTCTATTCGAGGACGAGACGTGTTCCTCATTCAGAGCACATTCCCGAATTCTGACAACCTTATGGAACTCCTGCTCATGATTGATGCTGCAAAAAGAGCATCGGCAAAGAGCATCATTGCCGTTACACCATACTTCGGATGGGCAAGACAGGACAGAAAAGACAAACCAAGAGTGTCTATCGGAGCAAAACTCATTGCCGACATCCTTTCTGTGGCAGGCATTGACCGACTCATCACCATGGACCTTCACGCTGACCAGATTCAGGGATTCTTCGACGTGCCGGTTGACCATCTCTACGGCTCAGGAGTATTGTTGCCATACCTGAAATCTCTCAACCTCGACAACCTCGTTATTGCTTCTCCTGATGTGGGCGGTGCAAAGCGTGCAAAGACTTATGCTAAGTATCTCGACTGCCCTCTCGTGCTATGCAACAAGACTCGCGCAAGGGCAAACGTCATAGAATCAATGCAGATAATTGGAGACGTGCAGGGAAAAGATGTTGTGATCGTTGACGATATGGTAGACACTGCAGGCACCATCACCACTGCTGCCGATATCATGAAAGCCGCAGGAGCAAAGAGCGTGAGAGCATGTGCCAGCCACTGCGTAATGTCAGGACCAGCTTCTGAGCGTGTGCAGAACTCTGCCCTTGAGGAGATTGTCTTCACAGACTCTATTCCTTACTCACAGCGTTGCGCAAAGGTGAAGCAGCTTTCTGTTGCCGACATGTTTGCCGAGACAATTCGTCGTGTGGTGAACAACGAAAGCATCAGTAGCCAGTATATCGTACGCAACTAATAGCGGAGCACTCTTCGCAACAAATCATCCTTTCGCAATAGAAAAAGACATCATCTTCTTGCAACACAAAAGGAACTTTTTCTCTTGCACACACAAAAGGAAAACAACATAAGAAACACGTCTCTGCCCTTACCACTCAGAAGTAGTAAGAGTGGAGACGGTTTTGCTAATAAATTGACGGTGGGCAAAGGAATTGCTCAAAAAAAACATAACAATCTACACACTCATGAAAAGAATCTCTCTTGCATTATCGCTACTCTTCTCTTCCATAATAGGAATTTCAGCACAATCACTGACACCTTCAGAGGATATCGTTGACTGCGGACAAATACAGTTCTGCCAGCCAAAGACCGTGTCGGTGGAACTGACTAACAATTCCTCGAAACAGGTAACGATAAAGAGCATCAGAAACGCTTGCGGGTGTACGAAAACGAAGATATCCAAGAAAAACATCGGAAGCAGAAAGTCTGCTACTCTTGAAATAGAATACGATGCACAACAGTTAGGACATTTCTACAGACATATAGAGGTGTACACAAAGCAAGACGAGAAACCGCTCTTGATACAGATAAGAGGAGTGGTGGTGACGGAGGTGAAAGACTTCAGCAAAGCATACCCTTTCGTGATTGGGGGCATTAGAACAGACAAAAATGAGGTGGAGTTTGACGATGTGTATAAAGGCGATAAACCGCAGCAGACCATTCATATCGTAAACACCACCGGAACAACAATAGAGCCAGTGGTGATGCACCTGCCAGAATATATCTCTGCAGAGGTGGAGCCACAGAGAATCATGCCTGAGGAAGGTGGTGAGATTCGACTCACGCTCCTTTCAGAGAAAATTCATAACTTTGGTCTCTCACAAACGTCTCTTTACCTCGGAAAAAAAATGGGCGAGAAGGTATCGCCAGAGAAGGAGATTCCTACTTCTGTGATTCTTCTGCCATCGCCAGAGAGGGGTGGCGGACTGAATCCAGAGATTGTTCTTTCCTCTAAGGTTCTTGAAACAAAGAATATGTCAGGAAAGCCGAACAAGAAAAGGGGTGAGATCATTATCCAAAACACGGGAAAGGGAAATCTGAACATCTCCTCTCTCCAGATGTCTACAACCGGACTTCAGGTGTCTCTCGGAAAACAACAACTGCGACCTATGGAGTCTACCACTCTGAAGATCACTGCAGACGAGGAGGAGATTCACAGTCAGAAGACAAGGTCGAGAATTCTCATGATCACAAACGACCCAAAGAGTCCGAAAGTGGTGATAGAGATAAAATAAGGTGGTTGCTGGAAGATTTTCTGTAAAAAATCTGTGATTGCAATTTTTTTTACGCATGCTATTGCAGCGAAAAAACAAGGCAACTGTCATTCAAATGATTACAACCTTTAGAAACAAAACAAAAGCCAAGATATGGAACATCCAGAGAACTCAGCAGAATACGCTGGACTACAGGTAAACGCTGGTGTTGAGCAACCAGCAATAGTGAACCCTTACCTCAAGAAAAACAGATTCAAAAGGCGGGAATATACCGTAGATGAACTGGTAAAAGGAATTCTTGAGGGAAATATCACCATGCTCTCGCAGGCTGTTACGCTCATTGAAAGTCAGGCTCCAGAGCATCAGGAGAAAGCGCAGGCGGTGATAGAGAAATGCCTGCCATACAGCGGAAAGTCAGTGAGAATAGGTATCAGTGGTGTACCAGGGGCTGGAAAGTCTACTTCCATTGATGTCTTCGGATGTCACGTGCTCGACAGATGTGGTGGAAAATTGGCGGTGCTCGCCATCGATCCTTCATCTGAAAAGACACGAGGCTCTATTCTTGGCGATAAGACGAGAATGGAGAAACTCTCGCAGCGCACAGATGCTTTCATTCGCCCTTCTCCAAGTGCAGGCTCTCTCGGTGGTGTGGCTCGGAAGACTCGAGAAACGATTATTCTTTGTGAAGCTGCTGGCTACAATACTATCTTCGTGGAGACCGTGGGAGTGGGACAAAGCGAGACGGCATGCCATTCGATGGTTGACTTCTTCCTCTTGCTGCAGGTAACGGGAACGGGCGATGAGCTTCAAGGCATAAAGAGAGGTATCATGGAGATGGCAGACGGCATTGTGATAAACAAATGTGATGGTGACAACGTTGAGAGATGTAAGACAACGGCTGTTAGTCTTCGAAATGCTTTGCATTTCTTCCCTCAGGCTGAAAGCGGATGGCAGCCAAAAGTGCTTTGCTACAGTGGCTTCTATGGCAATGGCGTAAAAGAGGTGTGGGATATGATCTACGAGTATTTTGACTTCGTAAAAGAGAATGGCTACATGAACTATAGAAGGGCTCAACAGGCGAAATACTGGATGTATGAAACCATAGATGAACATCTCAGACGCTCTTTCTATCAGAACAAGTTGATAAAGCTATTGAAGGCAAATGCTGAGACTGCAGTTCTCAACAACCAAAAGACTTCATTCATGGCTGCTCACGAGCTTCTCGCTACTTACTTCGAGGAGATGAAGAAATAACAACCTCTCCTTACTCTATAAAAAATATGCATGCTATTATGGATATCAAGATTGAAATAGACAACGGAAGTGGTTTCTGCTTCGGAGTGACCACAGCTATTCAGAAGGCAGAGGAGAAACTCTCTGACGGTGGACAGCTATACTGTCTCGGTGATATCGTACACAACGGAACGGAATGTGAAAGACTTCACGACAGAGGACTGATCACCATCAACCACGACGACCTCGAAAGTCTTCACGACGTTAGGGTGTTGCTGAGAGCTCATGGTGAGCCGCCTCAGACGTATGCCACTGCCAAAAGGAATAATGTGGAGATTATTGATGCCACATGCCCTGTGGTGCTCGCTCTGCAACGCAGAATTCGAAAGCAATATCTTGACAATCCAGAAGCGCAGATAGTGATCTTCGGAAAGAACGGTCATGCGGAGGTCTTGGGACTTGTTGGTCAGACAGATGGGAATGCCATCGTTATAGAACATTTCGAGGAATTGAAGAATGCGGAGATAAGCTATGAAAAAGATATCTACCTCTACTCTCAAACCACAAAGTCGCTGGAGGAATACAACAACATCATCGATTATATTAAACAGCATATTCAAGAGGGACATATCTTCAAAAGCTTTGACACCATCTGCAGGCAGGTTGCTAACAGAATGGATAATATAAGGGCGTTTGCTGAAAACCACGACCTCATTCTCTTTGTATCGGGAAGAAAGTCCAGCAACGGAAAGGTGCTCTACAACGAATGCCTGAAGGTAAACGCAAACTCCCATCATATCGAAGGACCGGAAGAAATAGACCCTCTTTGGATAAAGGATGTAAGGAATATTGGTATCTGCGGGGCTACCAGCACTCCAAAATGGCTTATGGAACAATGCCGGAACGCAATTATTCACGGCATAAAGTAATCCTTTGCCTTTAGTGGAGAAAGAATACAAGTGTATCGTTTACATGAACCTTGGGAAGCAACGCAAGGGTATCCCTTTCCTTTGTAAGAGAAAAAGCAGATAAGGTAATCACCAGAAAAACAAATCGATTATTATTATGACACAACACATAGAAAACACCATTATTGAGGAGTTTCTCGGGAAAATACGAGATATTCTCCAGGAAAACGACGAAAAAAACATCCGGGAGCTGATTGATGTCATAAACAACGATGAAAAGTGCATAGACATCTTCGGACTGAACACTATTCTCAGAAGTTTCCAGACTGCTCAGATTGCTTTCGAGGAGATTGGCTTGAAACGCGAGGGAATAATTGCTATTCTCCTATACCGTGGCGTATTGCTCGGAATCTTAGAAAACGACTCTGTTAGAGAGAAGTTCGGAAATGGTGTGGCTGACATCGTGGGGGGCATTGCAAAGGTGCAGTCGCTATACGAGAAGACTCCTACCATCAGTAGTGAGAATTTCAAGAACCTTCTCCTCTCCTTCGCAGAAGACATGCGTGTCATTCTGATAATGATTGCAGACAGGGTGAACCTCATGCGTGAGATAAAGGACTGCGAGAATACTGTTGCTGTGCAGAAAGCAGCAGAGGAAGCAAGCTACCTCTATGCTCCTCTTGCACATAAGCTCGGACTCTATCAGCTGAAGTCTGAACTGGAAGACTTATCGCTGAAATATCTTGAGCACGATGCCTATTATCATATAAAGGAAAAGCTGAACGCAACAAAAGCTGCTCGTGATAAATACATAGAGCAGTTCATCATTCCAATTCAGACAAAGCTGGAGCAGTTAGGACTGAAGTTCCATATCAAGGGGCGTACAAAGTCCATTCATAGCATCTGGCAGAAGATGAAAAAGCAGAAATGCCCTTTTGAGGGTGTCTACGATCTCTTCGCAATACGTGTTATTCTTGACTCTGCTCCAGAAAAGGAGAAAATGGACTGCTGGCAGGTATACTCCATCGTTACCGATATGTACCAGCCTAACCCAAAGCGTCTGAGAGACTGGCTCAGCGTACCAAAGTCTAACGGTTATGAATCACTGCATATCACTGTACTCGGTCCAGAGAAGAAATGGGTGGAGGTGCAGATTCGCACTGAGAGAATGGACGACATTGCAGAACATGGTCTTGCTGCTCACTGGCGATACAAGGGTGTGAAAGCAACAGAGGGTGGTCTCGATGAATGGCTTGCTGCTATTCGCTCGGCTATGGAGGCTGGTGACGATTTGGAGATCATGGACCAGTTCCGCACAACAATGTATGAGAAGGAAATCTATGTCTTTACACCAAAAGGAGACATACAGAAACTCTCTGCTGGGGCCACGGTACTTGACTTCGCCTTCCATATTCACTCAAAGGTGGGATGCCAGTGCACCGGAGCAAAAGTGAACGGAAAAGTGGTGAACATGCGTCAGGAGCTGCACTCTGGAGATCAGGTGCAGATTGTCACTTCCGCTCAACAGAAACCAAAGCGTGAATGGCTGCAGATTGTACGCACTTCAAGGGCAAAGGCGAAAATTCGTTTGGCATTAAAGGAAACCATCGTAAAGGAAATCTCCATCACCAAGGAGATGATTGAACGTCGCTTGAAGAATAGGAAGATTGACTTTGACGAGGCTGTCATTCAGCAGTTGGTGAAGAAAATGGGCATAAAAGAGGTTTCTGACTTCTATAAGCAGATTGCTGATGGAGATATCGATATTCAAGAGGTTATAGACAGATATCAGGAACTGAAGACCCTAAGAACGCAAGCACTGAACACATCAGGAATTCCTCAGCAAGAAGCAGAACATCGCTCTGCTGCAGAATACATATTGCGTGACGATATGCGCGTCTCACAAAACAATGCGAAAAAAGAGAAGTCAGATATTCTCGTAATCGACCAACGCCAAAAGGGCATCGACTATACGCTCGCAAACTGCTGCCACCCTATCTACGGCGACGAGATTTTCGGCTTTGTCACTGTCTCGGGAGGTATAAAAATCCACCGTTGCGACTGTCCTAACGCTCCAGAACTGAAAAAGCGATTCGGATACAGAATAGTAGAGGCGGCGTGGAGTGGAAAAGGTCAGAGTCAGTATTCCATAACGCTGCGAGTAGTGGGAAACGATGACATCGGCATCGTGTCGAACATCACGTCAGTAATCTCTAAGGAGGAGAGAATCATGATGCGCTCCATAAACATCGACTCTCACGACGGTCTATTCTCTGGAAACCTCGTGATTGATATCGACGACACCAATAGACTTCAGCAACTCATAAAAAAGCTGAAATCAATAAAGGGTGTTAAACAGGTGTCAAGAATATAACAAAATCCGTTAACGAAGGTTAATAACGAGAAGATTCCATTCCTCGTTAACGGATTTCTCGAAAAAAGTTCGTACCTTTGCATCCGCTTTTGAGAAAGCAGCTGAAAAATCGCTTTGCAGAAAGAATAGAACAGTATCTATTTTCGGCTATGGCAGAATAGAAAGATACGTCTATCAATACATGAGCGAGTCTTACACGACCAGCTCCCTCGGAACTCCCCCAGGACAGGAATGTAGCAAGGGTACTTGGTTGTAGCGGTGCGATGT
>CALZTP010000073.1 GCA_945829115.1 uncultured bacterium
GTCTGCTCGCCCATTTCAACGAAAATATCAACGAGCTTATCGGAAGATACTATGCTGCTCCGCAGTTTATTGACTATAAGGCGGATGTGGAGCGCCCTCTGCCAATGATCTATCAGAGTGGGTATCTCACCATCAAGGACTGTATGATAGAAGACAACACCTATCTCCTCGACTTCCCTAATGAGGAGGTTCGTGATGGTTTTATAGATGCTGTGGCATGTGGCTATTTCAAAGATTTCAGAACAGAGCCAACCTCCTGGGTGATTGACGTTACTCAGAGTCTGAGAACTGGCAACACTGCAAAGTTTGAGAAGCAGATGACAGCCCTACTCTCTTCCATCTCCTATCGCTTCCAGCGGAAGCAGGACCCAATGGAATGTGAGCGTTATTTCCAATACACGTTCTTCCTGATTGTTAAGATGTTAGCATTCTATAGCACTGTGGTCGAGAAAGAAACGAGCGAGGGGCGCATAGACTGTGTTGTGGAATGCCCGAAATACGTCTATGTCATCGAGTTCAAGATGAATGGCTCGGCAGAGGCTGCCCTCCAGCAAATTGAAGAGAAAGGCTACACAAAGCCGTATGCAGCCGACCCTCGAACAGTTATCTCTCTCGGCATCAACTTCTCTTCGCAGACAGGAACCATAGATGGTTTCATTGAGAAAATCTTACATTGTAGTTAAATTATAAGTAGGTGTGCAGGTTTTTATAAATAATTATGCACACCTAATTCTTTTAACCAGCATTTGACACTATGGCTCTTTTGAAGAGTAAGTATCATACTTAGACCTCATAAATACCATGCTTAGACAGTGTAAATATCATAACGTTCACAAAGGCCATAGAATAACAAATAAAAATGAATACGATAAAACCATGTTCTTACCTTATGCAGGTTTGTTCACATGGAAAGAAATCATTCGTGCTGAGCTGATTTTTCCAGTTCAGCACGATTTTTTTTGCTCTATATAAGTCACGCCATCATCTACCGTTCGCAAAGTTTTTCTGGGGAAGAATGAAGGTGAGATATCATAGAATTTTATATCAGAGAATAAAATTATATCATTAGTTCAAAAAAAACACCGTTTTCTCGAAATACTGGCAGTTAAACCAAGTTAAAACGCAAAGAGCGAGTACAATGCGAATAACACATATCGAAACCCACTGATTTTTCTTTTGCTTGATAGCCTTCATCATATCTCTACCTGCTCGGAAAAGAGCAACAACAAAGATGGCATTCAGTATGATATAGCCAATAACGAAAAGAATGTGTGGCATAATGTAATGGTTTATTTTAGTTTTTGTTGACTTTATTAGAGGGACGAAACTGCATTGTTCATTTCAGAATAGGCAGTATGCAGAACAGCTTTTACGCATCAAAGAAGCACTTTCCGTTGATATCGGCAGGGCGCTCCACAGCAGGATATTCGCAGCAGAAGTTGTTTGTGAGACGCTCAACATATCGGCGAGACTCCCACTTTGCCATTGGTAGGTCGTGCATGAGATAGTTTCCGCAAGTGGCAGCCGTTGTCCCTGGCACCTCATCAGAATAGTTGCAGACATACTCAAAAGCCCGAATCATCAGTTCTCTGATAACCTGACAGTCATACTGTCCCTTTATGATGAGATAGTTTCCAGTCATGCAGCCCATTGGTCCCCAATAGATAATTCTGTCTTTCCACTCTTCGTCGTTTCTCAAGAAAGTGGCAACAATATGCTCTATGGTGTGAATGGCAGCAGGTTGAATGGCAGGCTCATGATTCGGAGAAGTCATACGAATATCGTAAGTCGTTATAAGGCTATCGCCAACAGAGTCTGTTCGGGAGATATAAATTCCTGGCTGAAGATCGGTATGGTCAACAGCAAAGCTTGGTATCAATTTCATAGTTTCTTTATCTGTTATTTTGATTGATTTTCTGTTGTCTTTGATTGGTTCTCTGATTTCTTCGATGCCTGTTTCTTAGCACGCTTACGCTTCTTTGCTGGCTTCTCCGAGGCAGGGGCAGGGGTGTTATTGGCAGAGGCAGGGGTGTTATTGGCAGAGGCAGGGGTGTTATTGGCAGATGCAGGGGTGTTATTGGCAGATGCCTTCTTTTCAGCAGAGCTCTTTTTCTGTGAGCCCTTCTTTTTAGAATGTCGTTTTCCTCTTCCCCTACCCTTTTCCTTTCGCTTCACAACCTTATATTCTGGTCCTGGCTCCAGTCCCTCAGGCATTTGATTTTTCTCCACCTCCTTCTCAAGGAATCTCTCTATCTGACGGAAGTAATAGATATCCTCTTCCGAGACGAGAGTGATGGCTTTTCCGTCACGTTGAGCTCTTGCCGTGCGTCCGATGCGATGAACATAGTCTTCTGCGTCGTGCGGAACATCATAGTTTATCACCATGTAGATATCGTCGATATCTATGCCCCTCGCCACAATATCTGTTGCCACCAGAACGTTTATCTTTCCCGCCTTGAAGAGATACATAATCTCATCGCGCTCCGCCTGTGTGAGGTCAGAATGCATTGCCCCACAGTTAATGTTCATCATCTTCAAACGAGTGGCAATATCCTTCACCTTCGTCTTCTTTCCAGAGAAGATAATGACACGGTCGAGGTCACCCTGACGGAAGATGCTCTCAATGATCTGCAGCTTCTGAGGCTCATAGCAAACAAAAGCCGACTGGCGAATCTTCTCAGCAGGCTTCGACACCGCTATCTTCACCTCCACGGGGTCGTGAAGAATGGTGCGAGCAAGCTGTTCAATTTTCTCTGGCATAGTGGCAGAGAACATGATTTTCTGACACGTCTCTGGCAACTGCTTTGCTATGGTCATGATATCGTCAGAGAATCCCATATCGAGCATACGGTCCGCCTCGTCAAGAATGAAGAACGAACATCTTGAAAGGTCGAGGTTCCCAATCTGCAGATGAGAAATCAGACGTCCTGGAGTAGCTATAAGCATGTCTGCTCCCGTGCGCATTGCCTTCACCTCTTGGTCGAAGCGTCCACCATCGTTTCCACCATATACGGGGACGCTTGAAACAGTATCGAGGTAATAGCCAAAGCCCTGCATCGCCTGGTCTATCTGTTGTGCAAGCTCACGGGTAGGCGACATAATAACACAGTTTATGGCATCGTGCGGAAACTCTCCCTTTCTGTTCTTCTCGCCATAGCTACCCGGAGCATAGCACCCATCGTCAAGAAGCGAGAGCACTGGAAGGAGATAAGCCGCCGTTTTTCCCGTTCCCGTTTGTGCAATACCCATGATATCCCTTCCCTCAAGAATCTCCGGAATACACTTCTCCTGAATAGGTGTGCATTCCTCAAACCTCATGTCGTAGAGAGCATCAAGGATATTGTCCGACAAATCTAAATCTTCAAAATACATATATCGTTTTTAATCTGTTTTTTCTCGTTTTTATATTTTCTCCGTTAAATTATTTTTTCTCGTGTGATTATTTATCTCGTTTCACAATGATACATTGTTTAAAGCACAGAACACATCATGTATTCAATGCAGAGAACACATCATTTGTTTACTGCCGAGAAATCATCATTTGTTTACTGCCGAGAACTCATCGGCATAGACACAACGCACGGAGACGGAGCCAGAGGAATAATTGCCCTCCCTGTCGAGGAAATATTCTGTTTCTATGACGTGAGTACCCTTTGCCATGTGGTCGAAGTAATACCTTGTCTCGTTGTCGCCAACAACGCGATAATATCCAGAATACGACCCTCGCGCTGTTCCCTTCGCCGTAGCATGCCAGTATCCGCTAAGCTGATTAACAGGAGCGAGCGAAGCCATTCTACTATCTTTTACCTCTACGAAATCATAATCACGGTCGGCTTTAATAGTGATTCTTACAACAACCTTCTCGCCAATATTTTTTCTTGCTACGGAAATGCCATCGCCGTTGCCAGTAGAAGCCAGAACCACATTGTCTTTTCCTTTGAGAGGAAGAATCTCCCTTGTGATGGAGAATCCCGCTTTTCTTTCTTCGATATTCGAAGTCTTTACCGCCTGTGTAATGTATGCAGCACCCCAGGAAGTTGTTTCCGACGACTTCCTTACCTTAAGTTCAGCACCATCAGCAACTCCTGTTTCTGCTTCCCGAACCTTCTCGCCAGACATTGGCAGTGCCTTGCCATTGAAGATTATTACTGCAGGAGCAGAATCTATTTGTTCAGAAGACTCTCTTGTAAAGAGGAAAGCATGAATGGCGTCTGCGGTATTTACAGACGTATTCCACTGCTGAGTACGCTTCTCATGAAGCAACCAACGCTGCATCTCCTCTATTGTAGCCTTATCGTCTGGAGAAACAATCACCAAAGCCTCAATGGCTGCCACCTGAGTAGGAATACGGTAGTTCCTCCAAGAGAAGAGAGCTTTTGGTGACTCATAGTAGCGACCAGCCTCTTCAGAATACACCGTATATTCTTTCATAGACGCTAAGAACTTCTTGGCAACAGTCTTCTTCCCGTTCATGGCGAAGATTGAAGCCGCATGCGCCTTTCCGTATATGGTGAGTTGCGTTGCTCTTTCCTGCAACTGCGAGAGCATGAAGGCAATATTCTTCGAATGACTTTCAAAGAGACTGTGAGAGATTCCAGAATGCTGCATGAGGGAAACGATGTAAAGAATATCTAAAGCCGTTTGTGAAGGAATAATCTTCCTGCCCAACTTCCGTTCCTTCTTGATTTCCTCCACCTCTTTCTGTAGATAGGTGAGAAGAGACGGCATAGCACTGCAGAGCATCTTCCGAGTAAGCTCATCGTCTTTCTTACATAACGAGAGACGAGAGAGCAAGCGAGAAACAGCGGTAGTGACAAATACCGAGCCATTCATTCCCTTCCACCACGACCATTCTCCTTCTGCATTCTGCATTCTCTCCAGTTTAGAAGCAATGCCAAGAGAATCTTCGAGAGAGAACATCTTCTGCACGTAAAGAGCCGAAGCGAGAGAGAGTGCATCGTCGGAAGCAGGTTCCACAGTTGCAGGAATAGCGTCGAGAAGCATATTCTCAGCACAGTCAGTGTACTTCACTCTCATTGTGCGCTCCTTACTGTCTTTAAGAAGAAGGTTTGAAAGATTATATGTATATTCTCCTGCCTTTCGCTGGGTGAAGGGAAGGGTAAGGGTTACACTCTCTGTGTCTGGCAAAACAGGAATGAAATGCTGCTCACCGTCAGAATTTCCGTTCTCTTCTCTTGCTACAACGCGAAGCACAACACCATTCGTATTAGAAGCCATAACGCCATTCGTAGAAGGAATAGAGATGGCATCCATAGCCACCGTCTCTGCCCCGTGAGCCTTTACCATTATAGACTTCTTTGACTGCCACAGCACCTTCTCGTCTGAAGGGGAAAGCAACTGCATAACCACCTCCACCCGCTTCTCTTCTTCTGTAACATTCTGTACAGAAGTGCGGAAGACAGCCTTATCACTTGGTCGTAAGAAGACAGGCACATTCGGTTGAACAAGAATCTCTTTCCTTGCCACACAGACAGTGTCTATAATATTGTAGTTCATCTGCTCATCGTGAACAAGAGCGAGGAATCGCCATGTGGTTACCGTCTCTGGCATTCGGAAATTGATTGAGACAACACCATCCTTGTCAGCCATAGCAGAAGAGATGAAGAGAGCCGACTCTCCAAGAGCTGTTCTGACACTCTTTGAAAGGTCTTCTGAAACAATATTGTCTTCGTATAAGGCGCCACCATCTGCAGAATTATTAGGATTGTGCTTAGAACCTCTAATCATCACATCCGACGAGTCGACACTCGCGTACACTTTCATATCCTCCATTGCTCCCGCAGCCTTTGAAAGCATCGGTGATCTACCGTAAGCCTTCACGCTTGAAAGGATGTCACTATAAGTACCGTAAATATTCATCTTCTGTAGAAACTTACAGAGTGTAGAGAACTCAAGAACATACTGGTTCTTTGTAGGAATCACAGCACTTCCGTTCAAGGCAGCAATCTTCTTTCCGTAACCAGAAATGTCAGAAAACAGATAGAAGGAATTTTGGAGAACATTAAGATTCCAAGCATGAGGCACGAGAGCATCAAGACTCTTGTCGTAGAGAGTGGCAAGAAGAGCAGAGCGAGAGCCCCTGCCAGAAACAGAGAGTTCCCAGGTCTCTTCACTGCCCGGAACTGTTTGGTTGCGGAATGTCTTCCACGCCGTATTCAGCAGGAGGTTCTTCTTTGGCTTTTTCACTGTTTCAGAGAAGCTATGAACCACTCCCTCGCTAACCCAGGAATACATCAGGCACAAGCCCTCTCCATATTTCTTCTTATATTGAATCTCGCGGGTGTAGAGTGTGTCAAACACGCATTCCCCACTCTCAACAACTTCATTCTCAGAGAGGAACATATAGTAAGCCTTTTGAATGCCATTGCCCTTTCCTGTAGACTTCCGCATTGAGAACATCACCTTTCCGCTTTCAGGGAAAGAAGAGTCTGAAAGTTCAAACTCTGGCTTCTCTTCTCTTTTCG
The DNA here is from genome assembly GCA_945829115.1 of uncultured bacterium. GTDB lineage: Bacteria > Bacteroidota > Bacteroidia > Bacteroidales > Bacteroidaceae > Prevotella. The sequence goes on from CALZTP010000073.1 coordinate 6,486, forward strand.
CACTCTCCCAGCGCCATCCCTTGCGAGCAGCACGAAGCGAGAACGTCGCCTCCTGACTCTCACCATTTTCTGCTGTTACAGAAAGTTGAATGGTGTAGTTGAAGGAGTCGCGAGAATATTCAGGTAGAGAGATTTCAATAGGCACAGCAACCATGCCATTATCGTCTGTTTCTGCCTCCACATCTTTTGCAATAAGTCGTGAACTGCCATTTCCTCTCCACAAGAACCAAGAGACGGTTCTTCGGACACTATACTTCACCTTGGCATTCTGCAGAGGAATCCCAGCAAACTGCCTTGCATTGAACAGAACCGCCACACGAGCCGTATCGTTGCTGTTTCCCTCTCCGAGCAGAACAACCTCCTTGAAGTCGTCACGGTTCTTCACCGTAACCTCAAAGGTTGGTCGGCGGTATTCCTCAAAAGAGACTGTTGTCCAAGAAGATACACAATTGTTTCCTGTTATGGAGACATGCCCACGCCCATTTCTCAATTCCTTTGGCAGAGAAAATTCAAAAGAGGCATGCCCCATCTCGTTGGTTGTGATGGAGTCGTTGAAAAGAGACTCATGGTTAGCATCAAAAATCTCAACCTTCAGCCTCTTTCCTGCAACAACATGAATATTCTCTTCGTTGGCTGCATTATGAGCAACAACAGTACCCTTTACAGTCTGCCCAGGACGATAGATAGCCTTGTCTGTGAACACAGAGATTATATCCCTCTCCTCCTTCCGCTTCTCGTTATAGAAAATGGAATGGAACGACTGTTCACAGAATCCCTTGTCGGAAGTGGTAGACACCCATATTCTGTTAAACAATTTTTTGTCTTTGTCAACAGTTTTCACCACAACCTCTCCTTTGCTGTTTGTAGTATATAGAGCCGGCTTTCCTGCCCCTTCCTTATAGGTTTCTCTATACAACCTCACAGAAGCATTCGCAATAGCCTCTCCTGATGTGGAAGAGACAACCACAATGCGGCTTTGCTCCTTAGAAATCGGGAAGTTCAGAACGGTAAGGTCTGAATGGTAGAAGAGTGAGTAGACAGGCTCTTTCACCTCTGGGGCAGTAGCCTCAACGAGGTATACACCGTAAGGCATTGCAGGCATCTCGAGCGTGTCTCTATGACTCTCCCACAGCGGTTTTGCGTACTCCCTGTCAAGAACCGTCTCCTTCCCCACAACCTTCTTCTTCAACTCCGAAGCTTTTGCTTTAGTCAGTCTCTTTGTGATACGGAACGTGCCATCAACATTAAGAGGGTATAGACGAAGAGAAAGATTGCTGATATTCGTAAATGCGAGAATTGCCTTTGAACGGTTGAGAGTGACATCAAAGCGAGGACGAGAGATATTCACCATCTGCCTGTGGATGGCGTTCAGATAATCGCTCTTCTTTGCATTCTTGCAAAGCGACTTGTAGCGTTCGAGAGAGGAGGCAAGGAATTTATAACGTGTCTCCACAGAAACATCATCATCACGACTGAGGAGATCGGCATAGGCAGTGGCAAGTAATGCCACCTCTGGAACGTCTTTGAACGTCTCCATACCTTCCTTCAACATTCTCATAGCGTTAGTGATGTGAAGGTCGTCGTCTGCAATGTGCTCACCCTTTGTAGCCATGAGATAAAGCTCCGTACAAGCGGCACGGAGATTGCCTCTTTCCTTATAGAAATTATACAGGAAATCGTATCTCTTCGCCCTATGCGCTATAAAGGAAAGGAGGTCGTGAGCAAAGAGGTCATCGTCTTTACCTACGGTTACGACACGCTTGAAGTCAAGAGACTGGCATTCAGAAAGAACTTCTGGATAGCGCAAGGCACGCTCGAAGCATTGCTCTTTTGAAAGTTCCGAATCCACCTCGTCAATCCATTCCGCCAAAGCAACATAACGCAAAGCCTGGAGTGCCCTCTCTGATTTCTCTGTGCTCTTCTCAGTCTCTCGCATTCTGGCAGAGAGATCGTTGTATGCCTTCTGGAGAGAGTCGGCAGAGAGAGTTCCCAACACCAATGCCCTACAAAACTCTGCAGGCATCTGCTCCTCAGGTCTATTCTCTTCCTTCGCCCGTTTTTTTATCTCGTCAAGAATGTTGAGAGCCTTTCTCGGCATTCCAAGTACGTTGTTTTCCTGAACTTTTTTCCACAAATCGTCATAGTTGGTTGCCCAAGAAGAGAGTCCTGTGGAGAGAAAAATAAAGAATGTTATCAGTCGCATATAAGTAGGTGTGCAAAATTATTTTTATAATGATTGTATTGATTGGTGATGTAGAATCAGTATGTGACATAAAGGAGTGTAGCGACTCCTACTCGACTGTTGTCACTGGCTGATAATGCGCAGTAGGCGATGCAAGGATTATAAAAATAATTTTGCACACCTACTTATGTGTTTTTGTTTAGCAAAATCTATTTCACAACCTTCTTTCCATCAACGATATACACACCCTTTCCAAGCATCTCAAAATCAGTCTCTATGCGCCTGCCATCGAGAGAGAAGACGCCCCTGTTGAGAGCACCGTTTTCAAGCGTTGGGTGTTCAATTCCTGATGTGTTGTCAAGGAAATCGAAGGAGACAACGCCATTCTCGTCTGAAGAGATGTTTGCGAGTGAGAATGGCATTGATGGCGTATATTCCTTCCAAGCGGTTAGAGAAGTAACGTTTCCAGTTCCTGGGTATGTGTTTCCACTATAGCTTTCAGATAATTCATCATCGCTCATGTAATATTGCGTTCCTTCTGGTTCAAAAGAGTGGTAAGAGGAATAGAGTATTCCGTTGGCAGGAACGATTGTCCACCTCGGTTGCCCCACAGTATTGTTTGGATTGTTGAAGTTTGAGAACAACGTACTGCTATAATTGATATGCGTGACGAGGAGACCGCTTCCCGGCATAAAAGCATACCACCCCTTTCCTCCTGCGTCAGGAATATTCTCAAGAACGTAAAACTCCTGTCGGGTAAGGTCGTTCGGGTTGTATATCCTCATGCCCTTGCCACCCTCAGAGAGAGGCAGGAGGGAGTAGCGACCGGGAATCTTTAGCTCCTCCATCTCCTCTGTCCATCCTAACCATTCTCGCTCCCAGGCAGAGTATGGTGTTGGGTAATAGCCGTTGGCAACGGCTGTCCCGTTGTCCATGATATCCCAGTTTTCCATTGACTGGTTGTCGTATGATGTCACCTTGCTCCAGCTCACGGTTGGATAGACATCAGGAAGTCCCATTGTGTGCCCCATCTCGTGAATGAAGGTGGAGATGCCACGAAGAATCGGCTTCTCTGTTCCGTATGCGCTCTCCACTCCTGGGTAGCCAAACAGTTCTGCACTAATACCGTAACGGAAGATCTTCTTTCCACCGTAAGTGGTGTTTGAAGTGAAATAGCCAGAGCAAGGCCAGAGAAAGTTATCGCCTCCACCATAGTCTTCGCCATATCCGGCATAGAAGACATAGACGAGGTCGATATATCCGTCGTTGTTCTGGTCGTATTGCGAAAAGTCGAGTCCGTCTTCTTCTGCTTTCTTGCACGCATCTTTCACAAGCTGGTCGACATTCTTGTCGCTACCTCCGAAGTTTGAGCCGTAATAGGGGGTGGGATTCTCAAGGGTATAAGGCCCGACAACATCAAACTGCGGGCGGAATTTCCCGTTGCTGCAGTCGCTGAAGAACTGTGCTGCAGAGCCGTAGCTTTTCATCATGCCATCCTCGTAAGGAGTGTATTCTTCTGAGTTCAGCAGGTTGTTGATCTCTTCTTTCGAGTAGACAAGCGACTGATCTGCCAACGACACAAGAATCACGAGTGCCTTGGGTGTTCCAGAATGTGGGAATGGCTTGTTGGCTGTCGGAAGGGTGAATGGAACGGTTGTCGACGGCTCGTCAAGGAATGTGATCTGCTGTCGAGAACGGAGAAGGGTTTCGTGCCTTTGCCTTATCTCTTCGCTCTCTTCTACTGTTGCTCGTCGCCAGCCGTCTTGCTCACGAAGTATTATCTCTCCTTCTTTTGAAAGGAAGAAATGGCAGAATTCATCGCCTCTGAGCACCACGGTTGTCTTTGTGCCATCGCCCAAAGTAATGTCAAAGCGTCTTGCCACCGCTTTCGTTGCTTTTCCCTCTGCTGTGGCGAGAAGGAGTGTGAGGAGAAGGAGTATAATTTTTCGGGTTGTTCTCATGAGCGTACATATTTTTTAAAGAAATCTCTGCAAATTTACAAAAAAGAAATGAGATAAAGAAAACTTACAGAAAGAAATTATTGTTTTTTAGAAAGAAACGTCAAAAAAGTGCGAGATATTCCTCTTCCTTTCACGTTTTTACATGTTTTCTTAGTTTTCTTCGAAGAATTCTGTAGAAGAGTATTGCTTATAAGAAAAAAATATGTACCTTTGCAGGGAAGAAAAAAAATAATCAAACGAAAACGACTATGAACATAAACATCATTGCCGCTGTGGCGGAAAACAACGCCATCGGATTTGAGAACAAGCTATTATATTGGTTGCCAGACGATTTGAAGCGTTTCAAGGCACTGACAACGGGTCACACGATCATTATGGGAAGAAAGACCTTCGAGTCGCTTCCTAAGGGAGCCTTACCAAACAGGCGGAATATCGTGTTGAGTCGAAACATCACAGCGCTTCCTGGTTGCGAGGTGTTTCCGTCACTCTCTGCAGCCCTGGAGAGATGCGGAGAGGAAGAGGAGGTGTATATCACTGGAGGCAGTACGGTTTATGCAGAGGCAATAACCATCGCTTCCCGACTCTGTCTCACTGAAATCCACGACACTCCAGCCTCTGCCGATGCTTTCTTCCCAGACTATTCTGCTTGGCGAGAGGTATGGCGCGAGGAACATTATAAAGACGAGAAGCACAGTCAGAATTTCTCTTTCGTAGACTACGAAAGGGCATAGACATCACCCTTTTTTCTCAGATCACAAAAAAACGGGGCATTTACTTTTAAACGCCCCATCTATAACCTAAACCAACATACTATGTCAAAACGAAACATCCTTTGGAGGCTTGGCGCACTCTCTGCCTTCCTCCTCTCTTCTACATGTCTTTTCTCTCAGGAGCCTCCATCTCTGGAAGGTTTCATGGATGGCATTCACCATTGGAATCTGGAACATAAAGAGAGGAATTACAAGCGTCTGGAACCAACACAATATCGTGAGATTGCCAACAACCTCCTTGCCTATCAGAACACCGACGGCGGATGGCCAAAGAACATCGATTGGCTGGGAATCCTTCCTGCCGATTCTGTGAAACAGGCTTTGAAAGAGCGCTATCGCCGAAGCACTCTCGACAATCGCAACACCTTCCCACAGATTGAGTATCTCGCTGATGTCTATACGCTTACGAAAGAGAAGAAATACCGTAAGGGAGCAGAGAAAGGATTGAAATATATTCTTAACACTCAGAAAGAGAACGGTGGATGGAGAGGATGGGATGTTGATGCCATCACGTTCAACGACGAGGTGTCTACTGGTGCTCTTGCACTCTTTCTAAAGATTCATCAAGGCGACAAGAGTTTCTCTTGGTTAGGGAAGAAAGAGAAGGCGTTGATTGCAGAACGTCTAAAAAGGGGCATCGAGATGGTGTTGGCTTGCCAGGTTGTACAGAACGGGCGAAAGACTGTCTGGGGACAGCAGCACGATAATGTCACGCTCCATCCCGTGAAAGCGAGAACCTTTGAGCTTCCTTCTCTCACGGCTCGTGAGAGTTGCGATATTGTCAGACTTCTCATGGCAATCAACAACCCTTCTCGTGAGGTCATTGATGCCATCAATGCTGCCATGCAGTGGTTTCTCGATGCCAGGATCTATGGCATGCGTGTTGACGAAGTTCCTCTCCCTGAAGAGAAGATCATAAACCATGAATATCCTTTCGACCGTGTTGTGGTGAAAGATGAAAAGGCGAAGCCTCTCTGGGCAAGATTCTATGAAGTCTCTGACAACACTCCTTTCCTTGCCACTCGTGAGGGCAAGAAGGTGTGGCGATTAGAAGATGTTAATCCAGAGCGCAGAACAGGCTACGACTGGTATGGCTATTGGCCAGAGCCACTCTTTAAAGAGTGGGAAGAATGGAAAGCCACTATCTCTTCTCAGAAAAATCCATAACTGTTCATATTTTTTGAAAGATTACACATTTTGTTTCTATAAAAGCAGCGACATCATCTCAATGCCGCTGCTATTCAGTTAAGGTGGGTTCTATGCTTTCCTTGGCAGGGAGATGTCTTTTATGCCGAGGAACGTGGCGCAGAGCACGAACAGTTGTGCTGCAAGAATCAGTACCGACCCATCAATAACTCCTTGTGGCGGTATCGCCATGCCAATAGCAGCGAAGAGAATTGCTGCCGTGAACGATGCTATAGACATATACTTTTTCATAGGCAGATAGTTTTTGATTTAGAGCCGTGAGCTCAGCAAAGAATGGTTGGCTATGCCGACCTTTTCTCGCCATGGCAGAGTTTTCAAACAAGTTTGAACTCTGCTCATTTGGCTTAACGAAAACGTTCTTTTTTTAACGCGAATTTTCGAAACTGCGTAGCTGATGAGCACCTATGTAAATATGCAATGAGCGAACTAATTATCCG
>CALZTP010000074.1 GCA_945829115.1 uncultured bacterium
AATCTGTGGTCCTTTCAATACTATATGAGGTAGAGATAGTGCAAATCGAGTGAAAGCAAATTAAATCGAAAAAAAGACAGCAAGAACTACGAGAAGAGAGCAAAACGGTTTACCCCTCCCCTATAACACTCGCACTGTTCCGCAGTGCCGTGCTGCCCAATACGGATGTTAATTTGAACTTTTTCATAGAGACGATATTTATTGCTGCAAAATTAAGAAAAATTCTTGTAACGAGCAAAAGAATTGGATTTTTTTTATAAGGCAAGGAAGAAAAACATAGACATACAGAGAAAAAATACACTTTTACACTTTTACACCTTTGTAGTAGGAAGGAATGAAAAACTGTTGTTTATAAGTAGGTGTGCAAAATTATATTTATAATGATTGTATTGATTGGTGATGCAGAATCAGTATGTGACATAAAGGAGTGTAGCGACTCCTACTCGACTGTTGTCACTGGCTGATAATGCGCAGTAGGCGATGCAAGGATTATATAGATAATTTTGCACACCTACTTATGTATCAACCTTTACATTCGGTAACTATTTGTAGCTTTTTCTTATTTCATCGGCACAAGATGAAGAGAATCTACTGTTCCGAAATGTTTTTTGGAGGGATTTTTTATATCTTTTTCAAAAAATAATTACTTTCATTCGTTTTTCAACGATAAATTTATTATCTTTGCACCTGCTAATCTATACTATAGAAGAAATGAAAACTAAACAATTACTATTTTTTTACTTGTTATTGTTTCTCTCTTCGTGCCATAACGCACCAAAGAAGTATCATATCGGTGTGTCTCAGTGCAGCGAAGATATCTGGCGCTATAAACAAAATAGGGAACTCGTTATTGGCACTTACATCACAGACAATATTGAACTGGAGTTCCTATCTGCCGACGACAACGACCAGAAGCAGATAGAACAGATAGAATACCTTATAAATAAAGATATCGACCTTCTTGTGGTGGCTCCAAATTCTGCGGAGAGTCTCACGGGCATTATCGATAAGGCTTACGACAAGGGAATCCCTGTTATCTGCTTCGATAGAAAGACGAACAGTGAGAAATATAACGTCTATATGGGTGCCGACAACTATAAGGTTGGGCATACCATGGGACAGCTGATAGGAAACAAGATGAACGGAGAAGGGGTGGTTGTTGAAATCACCGGACTAAAAGGGTCTTCGGCTGCCATTGAACGTCACCGTGGTTTTGCAGATGCTATAAAGGAGTTTCCAAACATTCAGGTAATCTCTTCTAGCCATAACGACTGGACGGAAAAGAGTGGTGAGGAGGCTATGATGGAGATTCTTGAACAATACCACGGGCCCATAGACTGTATCTTTGGTCATAACGACCGCCTTGCTGTTGGTGCACGGAATGTTGCTCTTCGTAATGGAATGCAGAACATTCGCTACTATGGCGTTGATGCTCTCCCGTCTGCTGGTGGAGGCATAGAACTGGTTCAGAAGGGCATTTTTGAGGCTACCTATATCTATCCTACGCAGGGAATAGAGGTGATGCGTATGGCATTGAGAATACTCAGCGGAGAAAAGGTAGAGAAGACTCACTTGTTCGAGTCGTCGGTGGTGGATAAATCGAATGCCGACCAACTCATGATGCAGTATCGTGAGCAGGAGCGTGTAACAAACGATATCGAGGCTCTATACGGAAAGCTCGACACGTATTTCTCTCAGGTGAACATCCAGCAGAAAGTGATTGCGTTCTGTTTGGTGGTGATAATTCTCGTTCTCTTCCTTGCGGTATATACCTACCGCTCTTATATTGCGAAGATACGCCTGAACGCTCAGCTGAAGCAGAGGAATGCGGAACTGCAGGACACCTATAAGGAATTGGAGGGAACATATAAGCAGTTAGAGGATATGGCAGACGCACGACTCGTGTTCTTTACGAACGTGGGGCATCAGCTGCGCACACCACTGACATTAATCTCTGGTCCTGTGGAGCAACTCTCGGCAAATAGCGCCATCACTGGTGAGGCAAGGAAATTAGTAGAGATTATGAGCAGGAATATGAATAAGTTGACGCAGCTTGTTGACGAAATTCTGGACTTTAGGAAAATTGGTGAGACAGTGCTGGAAGAGAAGGAGATGGCTGCAGAGGCCGCTGCTTTGGCGGAGTGTGCCCAAGAAACCGTGCTCTCTGCTGAGGAGGAGAAGGGAGAGAAACCAGAGGTACTTGTTGTAGATGATAATGCTGATGTACGTGAACTCTTGAAGAGTGTTCTCAATGAGAAATACCATATCACGCTTGCTGAAAACGGAAAAGAGGGATTGGAGGCTGCAAGAAAAATCGTTCCAGATCTTATTGTTAGCGATGTTATGATGCCTGTGATGGACGGTCTGGAGATGTGTCGGGAGGTAAAGAACGACTCAGTGACAAGTCATATTCCAGTGCTGATGCTCACTGCCAGAACTCTTGAAGAGCAGAGGGTGGAGGGCTATGCACATGGTGCTGATGCTTATATCACAAAGCCATTCTCATCTCATCTCCTCGTGGCAAGAATAGAGAATCTGCTGGCAATAAGACGCACACTCAGAAATGTCTTTGCGGCAAATATCTCTGGGGCGAATGACTCGATTGCAAAAAATGAGGTGCTCGATAGGGAAAGGAAGCAAAGGGTGTCGGCTGGAAAGGTGTCACAGGCTGAGGAGAATATCCAGGACGACACATTCATAATGCGTCTCAGGGATGTTATTCAGAAGAACCTCTCCGACTCCGACTTCTCTGTGGAGAGAATAGGTGAGGAGATTGGTATGAGTCGTGTGCAGTTGTATAGAAAGACGAAGGCAATGACGGGTGTCTCACCTGTCGAACTGCTGAGGAAGTCGCGTGTTGAGAAGGGTCGCTGTCTCTTAGAGAAGACCGATAAGACAATCTCGGAGATTGCATACGAGGTTGGATTCAGTGCACCATCGTATTTCACAAAGTGTTTCAAGGATGAATATGGGGTTAGTCCAGCGGAAATAAGGAAATAACACAAAAAATGCAATTGACAAGGTTCTGGCTTCCAGCCTAAGCCTTAGCGATGCCCTTTCAGCGATAGCGATAACGATAGCCTTTCAGCGATAGCGATAGCGTATCACTCACTGCTCATTGATTAACCCCCTGTGACCAGCGTCTCTGGCTGGAAGCTAGTACCAACTCAGTTATGATATTCTTTGGTACTGGCTTCCAGCCAGTTGTTTTTGCTGAAACCAGCTATCCGGAGACTTCGTCCCTGGTTACTGAGAGTATAGGCTTCCAGCCTAAGCCGTTGCGATGAGAGGGTCTAATATCGTTTATTATATTGTTTTATTCAGAATAATAGTCTACGTGATATCTGTACAATCAGTGTTCATGACCCAAGAAATGTTTTTTACCCCATAAAAACCTTATCGATGTGAAATTTTATGACTTTTAATAATAAAAATGTTTCAAAGAACGATTTTTATTAATCTATGTATCATATCTTTATGTACATAATTTTATTTATATATAATTTTGCACTCGGAAACAGGGACGTGAGCCTATTTCTTTCAATGAATTTCGGACATAAACGACAAGCCCTTTTTCCTTTGTGCGAAGAAGCACTCGAAAAAAAATGAAAGTCTTTCGTATGTGAATACGGTTATAATAGTTATTGCATAGATTAGGTTTTAATTGTTAGTTAGTTAGATTAGTTTTTGAAGTAGTATTCAATAGGTAGTGGGATTTTTTAGGTAGAAAAGATTTTTTTCAGGATAACATTACTATTTGAATCAGGGAGGTGAATGCCTTCTTGGTTCATTTCGAAAACGTACACAATAGAACGTAAAAATTAAAATAACTAAAATAAAAAACTATATGATTAAGATTAAAAAAAGGATTTCACTCCTTGCGATGATTTTCGCAACAGCATTCGGAACAGTAAATGCACAGGAGGCACAATTCCTCGGTGAGCGACATGCCATGGTGAGACTGTCTGCTGAGAAGAAATACCTCCTTCTTCCTGTTGAAGAACGACAGGAGATGGCGCATCTCAGAGTTATCAAGAACAACCAGTTGGTAAAGACCTTGAACTGCAGGTTGGCGGTAAATAAGGTTGACTATTACGTACCTTACGAAGTAGGCACAGGCGAGCTCTTCGATATCACCTTCAATGGTCCGATTAGCCACGGTGAGGCAATGAAGAAATTCGTTTGCTGGGAGAAAATGAAATATTCTGACTCTTTCGACACAAAGAACGTAGAGAAGCATCGTCCAGTCTATCATCACACACCTGCCTACGGTTGGATGAATGACCCAAACGGAATGTTCTATAAAGATGGTGTTTGGCATCTCTATTACCAATATAACCCTTATGGCTCACAATGGGAGAATATGTCGTGGGGACATTCAACCAGCACCGACCTCATTACCTGGACTCCACAGCCAATTGCTCTCATGGGCGACGGGCTCGGCACCATCTTCAGTGGATCTTGTGTTGTTGACCATAAGAACACTGCTGGATTCGGAGAGGGTGCTGTGATTGCTTTCTACACCAGCGCCGGACCAAGTCAGACGCAGAGCATGGCATACAGCACTGACAACGGAAAGACATTCACAAAATACGTGAAGAACCCAATCATCACCTCAGTAGCACGTGACTTCCGCGACCCTCATGTGTTCTGGAACGAGGATGCAGGCTTCTGGAACCTCATTCTAGCTGCTGGTCAGGAGATGCAGATCTACTCTTCTCAGAACCTGAAAGAATGGAAGTTAGAAAGCTCTTTCGGAAAGGAATATGGTAACCACGGTGGCGTCTGGGAGTGCCCAGACCTTATGAAGCTGCCTGTAAAGGGTACCAACAAGGAGAAATGGATGCTTATCTGCAATATTAACCCTGGTGGACCTTTCGGAGGCTCTGCAACACAGTATTTCATTGGTTCTTTTGATGGACATCAGTTCGTTTGTGAGGATGAACCATCAGAGACAAAATGGATGGACTACGGAAAAGACCATTATGCTACCGTTACCTTCGACAACGCTCCCGACAACCGTCGCTGTGCCATTGCATGGATGAGCAACTGGCAGTATGCAAACATCGTGCCTACTATGCAGTTCCGCTCTGCAAACTCCATCGTTCGTGAATTCGGACTCTTTGAATATGATGGTGAGACATACTGCAGCGTCTCTCCAGCAATAGAGATGAGCAAGGCTCGCGGAAAGCGTATTGCAACACCTTCTGAGACTTGTGAGATTGTGGTCACTCTCTCTGGTGATGCTCAGATCACACTCCGCAACAGCAAGAATGAGCGTGTCGTGATGACCTACGATGCTCAGGAAGAAACCTTCGACATGGACCGTCGCCACAGTGGAAACGTTTCCTTCAGCGATGCCTTCCCTATCTCCACCGTTTCTCCTACTTACGGAAAGGTTCGTGAGCTCCGCATCTTCGTAGACAAATGCAGCATAGAGGCTTTCGACAGTGAGGGAAAGATGTGCATGACAAACCTTGTGTTCCCTTCCGAACCTTACAACCGCATTTCAGTAAAAGGCAAGGCAAAGGTGAAGATTTATTCTCTTTAACCCACACCCCCCTCTCCATTAGTAGAAAAATGTTATTCTAAGAAAATCTTTAGATATGAACGATACAAAAAAACTCTCCCTCATCTCTGTGATGCTCTGCTTCTTTGCAATGGGCTTCGTAGACCTTGTGGGCATTGCATCAAACTATGTTAAGGCAGATTTGAACCTCTCAGATTCTGTGGCAAACATCTTCCCTTCACTCGTCTTCTTCTGGTTCCTGATCTTCTCCGTACCAACGGGAATGCTCATGAACAAAATCGGTAGAAGGAAAACGGTGTTGCTCTCGCTCATAGTAACTGTCTTCTCACTCCTGCTACCAATCTTTGGAAACAGCTTCTACCTCATGCTCATCTCCTTCTCACTTTTGGGAATAGGAAACGCATTGATGCAGACATCGCTGAACCCTCTCGTCTCTTCTGTCATACGAGGAGGGAACCTCGCCTCTACACTCACCTTCGGACAGTTTGTGAAGGCAATAGCATCTTTCATGGCACCATACTTCGCCATGTGGGGAGCTATGGCAACCATTCCATCTTTCGGACTCGGATGGAGAATACTCTTCCCAATTTACATGGTTATCGGCATTCTTGCCTCTCTGCTCCTTGCCTCTGCACCAATCGAAGAAGAGAAGATAGAGGGAAAGTCGTCTTCTATTATTGACTGCGTGAAGTTGCTCTCCCGACCAATGGTTTTGCTCTCTTTCATCGGCATTATGTGCCATGTGGGCATTGACGTGGGCACAAACACCACAGCACCAAAAATCTTCATGGAGCGCCTCGGAATCTCTCTCAACGATGCTGCCTTTGCCACATCGCTATACTTCATCTTCCGTACGCTCGGCTCACTGACAGGTTCTTTCTTCCTACGCATCGTGAGCGGAAGAACATTCTTTGCTGTCAGCGTGGTGATGATGGCTCTTGCCATGGCAGGAATGATTCTTGGAACCTCTGAGACTGTGCTCTATGTCTCTGTCGCTCTTGTGGGCTACGGAAACTCAAACATCTTCCCACTCATCTTCTCCTCTGCTCTTCTCTCCGACAAGGAGAAGCAGAACGAAATCAGCGGACTGATGATTATGGGACTCTTCGGCGGAACGGTCTTCCCACTCGTCATGGGCTTCGCGGCAGACGCTATCGGTCAGGCTGGTGCAGTAGCAGTGATGGCAGTTGGCGTTCTCTACCTCTTCACTTATCTTTCTCGGGTTAAATCTTCAAAATAATAAGTTCAATATGAATAATAAAATAATCGTTGGTCTTGGCGAGGCATTGTGGGATTGCCTTCCAGAAGGCCGTAAAATTGGAGGTGCTCCAGCCAATTTTGCTTATCATGCATCCCAGTTTGGTTTTGAATCTTATGCAGTGAGTGCTGTGGGCAACGACCCATTGGGCGATGAAACCATTGAGGCTTTGAGGTCTAACGGACTGAAGCTCGAGATGCCTCGTGTTGATTTCCCAACAGGTCAGGTTCAGGTTTCTCTTGACGAACAAGGTATTGCTACCTACGACATCAAGGAAGGCTCTGCATGGGACAATATCCCATTCACCCCAGAGATAGAGGCATTGGCAAAGCAGTGTTGTGCTGTCTGCTTCGGATCTCTCGCGCAACGCAACGAGGTGTCTCGTGATACCATCTACCGTTTCCTCGATGCCACCCCGAAAGATTGTAAGCGAATCTTCGACATCAACCTCCGTCAGAATTTCTACAACAAGGAGATTATCCAGGAGTCTCTCAAGCGTGCAAACATTCTAAAGATCAACGATGAAGAGCTCGTACTCATTGGCAGAATGTTCGGTTATCCAGGAATGGACTTCGAGAACAAGTGCTGGCTCATACTTGGAAAATACGACCTCGACATGCTTGTGCTCACCTGTGGTGTCAACGGCAGCTATGTCTTCTCAAAAGGTGCCATGTCATATCTTGAAACACCGAAGGTAGAGGTTGCAGACACAGTAGGTGCTGGCGACTCCTTCACCGGCTCTTTCGTAGCCTCCGTGCTCTCTGGCAAGCCAATAGCAGAAGCTCATCGCATCGGTGTAAACGTGAGTGCTTATGTTTGTACTCAGAATGGTGCCATGCCAGTGATTCCTGAAGAGCTCAAGAAATAGCTTAGACCATAAAAAACAATTAATAACAAAACAACCAAAAAAGTGCGGCATATCACCGCACTTTTTTTATAGATACCGTTCCTCTCTCGTAGAGAAAAATCTCTTCTTCTTTTTTCTCCCCTGCTTTTTCTGAATATGGCTTACTCTGATTTATCTTTCATACTCGTTCTGGATTCCAACCAGAACGAATGTGTGTAAGTGATTTTTTTCGTTGTTTAGCATAAATGTAACATTTTAACTGTGACAAAAAAAAACAGAGTGGGCGTGTCACTTTTTGACCCTTATTATGTTTTTTATGTTTTTGCACACCTACTTATGCCTATAATAACGATGATAACAATGTGCACTTCAATAGAATCCAAAATCAGTCGAGTGCTTGAATTTCATCTATTGAGAGTTTCGTAATGGCAGAAATCTGCTCCAAAGGTAGCCCTGCTGACTTCATCGCCTTAGCAGAAAAAAGAATCGTAGAACGTTGTTCTTCGAGCTTGACGTTCTGTTCTGCAATATGGATATCCTGTTCCGCAATATGAGCACTCTGTTCCGCAATATGGATATCCTGTTCCGCAATATGGATATCCTGTTCCGCAATATGGATATCCTGTTCCGCAATTTTCTTATCACGATTCATGATTGCCGTGTCTCTTGTTTCAATTGCAGAGAAATATTCATCCTCCACATTCATATCCTGACGAAGCTTTGAATCAGAAGCGGCAGCGAGAAGGCGGTGAAGGATGTGCAGCATTTCACTGTCGCCTTCATAGATAGCCTCATCGATGTTTAGCACCTGACGGTTGTGAACATCCTTATTTGTCTGGTCGAAGATACTGAGTATTTCCACAAGTCGGTTGTTTACATGACCATGGAGAAGAGGGATTTGCACAATTATGCTGTCGTGAACAAGGCTTTCCACAAATGGGTCAGGAAGGCCCTTGGTAACCTCTACACCATCGTAGTTATAAGACTTATGGCGAACATACAGAACAGGCTCCTCTATCTCTCCTACACGATGACCGAGGAGATAAACAGTTATCATCGGAATACCGTAGCCATGAGGGTTGGAGTCCTTGATGATATTGTCGGGATTGGCATACTGCGTGCCGAGATACTGGCGGAAGCGTAATGTCTCTGTCTCAAGCCATGTCTTTTGAAGTTCTATAAGCACAAGCTTCAGACTTCCATCCTCCTGCCTAACCTTTGCACCGAAGTCAATGCGGAACATGGAGATATTGTCACGAGTACCATTTGTGTATTCATGCTTGCGCATATCCACCTCTACCACCTCTTTCTGCAGAAGGGCGGAAAGCACTGTCTTTGCCACACGGGTGTCCTCCATAAGGAATTTGAATATGGAGTCGTAGATAGGGTTTGCAATACTGATAATCATAGGCTTGTCTTCATTTTTCTGCAAAGATAACGATTCTTTTGCGAAAAACAAAACAAAACCAGAAAATCTTTTGTTTTTTTAATTTCACGAAACACTGTATATATGATATTGGTGTCAAGACATGACTCTTAACAACAAGTCAATTGCTGCAAAATCAATGTATATTCGCATATATTTCGCCAATATTTTGCCTGGCTATGTGATTTTCAACAAATTTTTAGAGAAAAATTCTTAAGAGGTTATCGTAAAATCAACAGGTGAAATACCATTGAACAGTTGGAGATCAAAAAGGGATTAGAAAAACAACAGAAATCTTTGGTTGTTCTCCCGACAACACCCCTGCATATCACAAAATTCTTACTTCTTCCCTTTAATTTTATTCGTTAATTTTCGCATAGTTCTCGTTTCACCTTCGATACATCTTCGCTTTAAAGCGAAGACAAAGCGAAGTTCTATCGAAGATCTATCGAAGAACTATCGAAGATCTATCGAAGATCTATCGAAGAACTATCGAAGACCTATCGAAGACTTATCGAAGATCTATCGAAGACCTATCGAAGACCTATCGAAGAAGAGCATGTGGCAATTTTCTTATACTCCCTCCCACAGGGTTTGTCGGGTGCGCCCATTTCTAAAGAGAATAGTTTGGAGTGATTGGAACGATGACAGATCAAAATAGTGAGCCTTGGTTAGCGGGAAAGGACGTGGCTATTTCCGTTATCGAAAAAAATAACTCAATATCTTTTGGAGTTTTGATATTTTTTTCTTACCTTTGCGACCAAAACCTAACTAATTATACTCGTTTCTGACATGATGCGAAAAAACATCAGCGAGAAATAATCGAGATAAAGAAATGATTGTCCATTAATGAAAAAATCAGTCTATTACGTTGCCTTGGCGGAGATACTGTTCTCCTCCCTACTATTAATCGCTTGCAATGAAGCTAACGGGAACCATGCCTATCGAATAGGTGTTTCACAATGCAGTGGAGGTTTCTGGCGAGAGAAACAGAACAACGAGATGCTTCGCGAACTGTTGTTGCATGAAGATGCAACAATGGAATTGCTATGTGCTGTCGATAACGGAGAAAAGCAAGTGGAAGACATTAAATATTTTCTAGATAAGAATGTCGATATTCTCGTTGTCTCTCCACACGACACGAAAGCTCTTTCTGACATTATTGGCAAAGCATACGATAGAGGCATACCTGTATTGTTGTTTGACAGAACCATCAATAGCGACAAATATTCAGCATTTGTAGGTGGCGACAATACTAAGGTAGGACTGTTGATGGCAGCATACGTAGCTACAAAATTGAAACACGGTGGCGGAAAGGTGTTGGAGATAATGGGCGATATGCAAACTTCACCTGCCATTCAAAGACATCAAGGGTTTATAAATGGCTTGCTCCATTCTCCCGATATAGACGTTGTGGCATCAGTAGATGCAGGTTGGTTAGGACCACGTGCATCAGAATCGACAGACTCACTGCTTCGCCTTTATCCTGATGTAGATGTTATTGTGGCACATAGCGACTATATGGCTGGTGAGGCAAAGAAAATAGCTGACAAGATGTTTCCCAACAACCATTACATTTTTGTTGGTGCCGACGGCTTCGGCTCGCCTGGCTTGGGCATAGAAGCAGTAGAGAAAGGACAACTAAATGCTACCGCCATATATCCCACTGGTGGAGAAGTGATCATCCAAACAGCTTTGAAAATTCTTAAGGGAGAGAAATATGACAGGCAGACTCTACTTCAAAGCAACTTGGTGAGCACTCCACAAGAGGCAACTTTGCTAATAAACATGGACCGTGCTCTAAACACTGAAGTTGAGCGTGTGAAGAAAATGCACAACCGAGCCATTTTCTATCTGAAAGAGAGTCAAACGAGACGAGTGATGCTATACGTGACATTGGGAGTGCTGACTTTGATATGTGGCCTTTGTGTTGCGCTCTACCGTGTGAATATGCTAAGACGGAAGTCAAACAAACGCCTTCACGAACAACAGAACAAGCTGCTTGAAAAGAATGAGGAGCTTGTGAATATGACCCACCAACTCGAGGAGGCAACAAATGCGAAGCTTGTGTTCTTTACAAATATCTCACATGATTTCCGTACACCTCTCAATCTCATATCTGGTCCGATAGATCAAGCAATGACGATGTTGAAGGATAACCATGAAATCATGACATTGTTGCAGATAGCACAACGCAATGTAGGTGTTTTGCTCGACCTTGTGAACCAGATCCTCGATTTCAGAAAGGTGGAGAATGGAAAGATGAAGTTGAACACTCAAACGGTGAACATCAACTTGCTGGTGAGCGCATGGCACGAGTCGTTCACTTCGTTAGCAAAGAAAAAAGGCTTGAATCTGCAATTTGACATAAAGGAGGAAGAGTGTTATGCAAACGTAGATGTAAAGAAACTGGAACGTATGGTTTACAACCTGCTTGGCAATTCCATTAAGTTTACACCAGCAGGAGGCTCTATAGGCTTACAGTATCGATTGACCGACAACCAACTCTCCATAACCGTAAGCGACACAGGTTCTGGCATCGACAAAGACAACCTGAAGAAAATCTTTGAACGCTTTTATCAGTTAGAAAACTCTGCTGAAGAAGGTACTGGCATAGGATTAGCTTTGGTGAAGAAATATACAGAACTGATGGGTGGAAGAGTAGAGATAGACTCAAACAGTGAAGAAAGCAAAGGTGAGACGGGAACGAGAATAACTATTGTTATTCCGTCGGCTCCATCAAATGCTGCCGATGCTGTTGCAAAGGTCCCTCAGAGTCTATCGCCAGAAAGTCTGTTGGCATGTTCAAACATGCCTTCAGCAGAGAGCATAAAAGAACAACATGTAACGGAAGACGAGACTCTTCCCGTGGTATTGGTTATTGACGACAATGCAGACATGCGCTCATATATCAGCTCGTTGCTAACAGACAATTACCGTGTTCTGACAGCCTGCGATGGCGAACAAGGGCTACAGTTGGCAAAGGAGAACATACCCGACATTGTGCTTTGCGATGTGATGATGCCGGTTATGGATGGCTTGGAATGTTGCAAACAAATTAAGAACAACGAATGCACAAGCCATATTCCAGTGATATTGCTCACTGCATGTAGCCTTGACGAGCAACGTGTAAATGGCTTGCAATCGGGAGCAGAGGCTTATCTGGCAAAACCGTTCAACAGTTCAGTGTTGCTGGCACAGATAGACACACTCTTAAAGAATCGTTTAAGAGTGAATATTTGTAGAAGAAGTACAGACACAGAAGTGAACGAAGCCTCAGAAGAAAAACAGACTCTAGAGCAGCATACACCAGAAAAAACGTTGTCAAGATACGACAGGGGATTCTTGCAGAAAATGCGAGACTACATAGAAGAGAACTACAGTGACGAAGATTTCAATGTTGAGAAGCTCGCTGAAAAGATGTGCCTAAGCCGTGCACAACTCTATCGAAAGTGTAAAGCCCTTACTGGCTTCACTCCCGTTGAGATTATTCGCAACACTCGCCTTGAGCATGCACGTGAGATGTTGCTCGATGGTTACGACCAGATTTCTCATGTTGCTGCCGCTGTTGGCATTCCAAATGCTGCTTATTTCACCAAGTGTTATAAGGCTTATTTTGGTGATTATCCAAGAGATACGATGTTATAAGGCAGGTAAATTAGTAGGTGTGCAAAATTATTTATATAATCCTTGCACCGCCTACTGCGCATTATCA
>CALZTP010000075.1 GCA_945829115.1 uncultured bacterium
CCGTTGAGCATGTCAAGCCTTGTTTTTATAACCTCTTGGATAGGTTTAGCAAGGTATAGTTGCTCTTTCTGAAGTTTTCTAAGATGGTCTCGTTCATTTTCTATCTGTAGAAGTTCTAACTTCAGGTTTTCAGCTTCCAGCGCTTTTTTGTCTCTTTCGAGTTCTGCTTTTTCCTTTTCTTTCATAAGGTTTTCTTGCTCAAGCCTAAGGTTCTCATTTTCTTTCTCTACCAAGATTCGTCTGGTCTTGTTTTGATAACCTCGATAATACAGAAATCCCACAAAGATAAAAAGACACGATATGCCACACAATGTCATGAGAACAATTCTGTCACGCGCCTGAATCTCCATAAGTTTCTCCATCTCAAGCTGATGTTTCTTATCAGAAAACAGCAGGTCGTGGGAAATGAGTTCTTTCTGACTGT
Organism: uncultured bacterium; assembly: GCA_945829115.1. Classification (GTDB taxonomy): domain Bacteria; phylum Bacteroidota; class Bacteroidia; order Bacteroidales; family Bacteroidaceae; genus Prevotella. The sequence goes on from CALZTP010000075.1 coordinate 425, forward strand.
TTGAAAGGATTGCAGAGAAGTTGCAATACATATTATATGCTTCTTCATATCTTCCTTGCTTCTCCAAGATGTCAATCTTTATCGAAGCAAATCTAAGAGAATCACTTGTAGAAGAAAAAGGAGCGCATAAAGAGAGCATATCCATGGCTTTGTCGTATTCTCCGATTTTCGAATAGCCTATTGCTATATTCATTATTTCGTCATTTGTCTGCACTATATCCTTGTTTTTCTCCAGAAAGTTCTTGATGTCTTCATGAGAACCAAACTCAACGGTGTAAGACAATATTGTGTTGAAAATCATCTCGTTTCCATCTGGAATCTTCTTCAACAAAGGATTACAAACGTTCAAGATGCTATCTGCCGCTGATTTGTTTTCCAACAGAATGTAACCATTAATGACCTTTGAATAGCTATTTATTGCAAGCACTCCATTACCAATGGTTTCATATATCTCAGCTGCCTCTTTGTTGCTCCTAATAAATTCTGATATTTTGTACTGTTTTAGATACAACGCACTCTGTGCAACCAACGTATGACCCAATAGCAATGAGTCTTTCACACTCTTTCTCAATTCACTGGCATTCATAAAGGACAGCATGGCAGCAGCGTCTTCTCCTCGATTCTGATAGATTCTGCCTTGGTAGTAATATGTTCTGAGTTTTTCATCGGGATTGCCATTCTGAAGATAGTAGTCTATGGCAGGCTGGAGAACAGTAAAGGTTGTGGTGTCAATATAGTTCTTGTCCAACGCCATCGATTTAAGCAAAGCATATCTGGCAGATGTTTCTTTTCCAATGATGTCAGAAGAAGGAATACTTTCCAATATAGCAAGGGCAGAATCTGGTTTGCTTATCATAAGACTGTCAGCAATATCCATTGTCTCGTCTATGGCACTTCGGTGGTTGCATCCAGCAATCGTCGAAAGAAACATTAGCAGCACTAAAATATATGTATAGATTATATTTCGTTTTATCATTTTTCCTTAAAGTCTATTCTACGTCACAATAACATCAGTTGCAAAATTACTGCCTTTATACATTCCTTCCAAGAGATGACATGCATTTCTGTCTGGCATTAATCTTTTTTAATACCGGGAATCTGCAATCATGTAGGAGCGAACAAAATAACATTGCCTTGTAAGTGCGACATAAATCCGGATCGGGCGTGAGCCTTAAGTCCTTAAGTAAGGGCAGCATAGATTAGGATAGGGATATTGATATGAAATTATGTCGCCATTACAGGGTTATGGCTTGCGCCAATCACATATGCAGCCCTTACAGTGGTTGGCATGTTTTAATCTAAGACATGCAGAAAGCGTTCGATAGGAATTCCGCGGTATTTGTCTTCGTTATTCTTGTTGAGGTCAATGAGTGTGCGTACATTGTCCATTGCTTTTCTCGTGCTTTCCTTCAATTCCTTTCCTTTTAGTAGATGACTAATGACGATTGCAGAGAAAAGATCGCCTGTTCCAGGAATGCGCACAGGAATCTCATCGTAGTTCAAGACGAAATGCTCCTTGCCTTTCTCCCTACCAATCTTCTCAATATCGGCGTTATAGCCAACAACAGATGGTTTTCCATCAACGGGAATGCTCGTGATTATCACAGAGCGTGAGCCGATGGCTCTGAGTTTTGCAACCAATTCGTAAGCCTCCTCACGAGAGATTCCTTCTGGCTTGTAGTCAGTATTTGTGAGATAGCACGCTTCTGTGTAGTTTGGGAAACAAAGAGTAGCAACGCTCAGCATTCTTCGCATGGCATTCACCGTGGTCTCTGTGATTCCGTTGTAGAGTTTTCCCTCATCTCCCATAATAGGGTCTACGAAGATTGTTGTACCAGTAACAGCTTGCTCCTTACAGTATTCTGCAATTATCTCTGCTTCTCTTTCAGAAGCCATGAATCCTGTTGCGATGGCATCGTTATGGAATCCGAGTTCCTTCCACACTTTGAATGTTTCTTGAATATAGTCTGTGGTTTCAAGAATAGCAAACCTGCCATATTCGAGATTGTTTGAGACAATGGCAGTGGGAAGGTTTTTCGTGGGAATGCCCATATAGGAGAGAATGGGCATCATTGCCGTTGTTGCCACACTACTGAATCCGCAAAGGTCGTTTATGATGAGTAATTGCTTCATTGTCAATGATTAAATATTCTTTCTATTCCTATTTTGGAGTAAAGCTATTTTTCTATGAGACACAGAGAAAACCAGCGAGATGAAGAACTCTTTTATAATAGTGTTATATAAGGTCGATATGCTCTACGAAGACATCCTCCTGAAGGAATATTCTTGCGCATTCTTTGAAGCGCTCTGGATTCTCCGTTGTAAGGAAGCGTACTGTCCCTGTCTTTGAGCAGCGATTGTCCATGTCTGGATGGCGGAAGAAATAGTCCTCAAGACTTTTCACCACTAATTCTCCTTGCGGAACAATGGTCGTTCCTTTTGGAACGGCTTTCTCTATTGACTTTATTAACAGAGGGTAGTGGGTACAACCAAGGATAAGAGTGTCTATATCAGGATCTTTCTCCAAGAGTTGCGTAATTCGTTTCCTAACGAAATAATCGGCACCATCTGTGTCGGCTTCCCCAGCTTCCACAATGGCAGCCCAAAGAGGGCATGCCTGACCAGTGACCGTTAAGTCTGGAAAGAACTTGGCAATCTCCAGTTCGTAGCTCATCGACTTTACTGTTCCCTCTGTAGCAACATAACCAACATGGCGACTTATGGTCAGTTCTCCAATCTGCTCTACAGTAGGGCGTATGACTCCAAGAACCCTTCTTGTCGGGTCGTATGCAGGTAAGTCGTTTTGCTGAATGGTTCGCAACGCTTTTGCTGAAGCTGTGTTACAGCCGAGAATCACCAGTTGACAGCCAAGGTCAAAGAGTTTCAGAACAGCCTCTCGAGTGAACTCATATACCACATCAAAAGAGCGCGAGCCATAAGGGGCACGCGCATTGTCTCCAAGATACATGTAGTCGTATTGTGGAAGATGTTCGCGGAGTCGCTGAAGAATTGTGAGACCTCCGTAGCCGGAATCAAATACTCCTATTGGTGAATACTCCATTCTCTTTTCTCCTTTCCAGATGATTTCCTGCCCCTGCAGATTATTTACTGCTGGAGAGAGTTGTTCTTACAATATCGTTTATATCTTCGCCAATGGCAGGAGAGAGATAAGGGCAAGCATTGCTGTCAGTATTCAATATGATATCAAGTGAATACTCTGCTGCAATAAGTCGGAGTGTCGTGTTTATCTTGTTCTGAAGCGGAGTGAGGGCATCTTGCTCAGCCTGTGCGAGAAGGCGTGCAACTTCTTCACGGAATCGAATGTTTGACTCCATGAACTGCTTCAACTCTTCCTGACGTTTGCGACGGATGGTAGGAGTAAGAGATTTCAGGTCGTTGAGAAACTCCTCGTATTTCGTATTGAATTCCTTTTCTGCCCTATCAGCCTCTTGAGCATATTGCTCCTTGAGTTGTGCAAGGTCGTTCTGTGCTAAAGTGTATTCTGGCATTGCCTCCAGAACTTTTTTATTACTATAATACCCTATCTTCACCTGTGCTGTCGTTGTTGTGGCGAGCAGCATGAGAAAAAGGCATATTGATAAAATCTTTTTCATTCCTTGTTTCTTACCCTTAAAATCGTTTTTTATTTTGGAGAAGGTGGTTCTTTTAGAAAACCGTGAAGTAAGTAAGCCTGTTTCTTCAAAAAAGATAAACAATGCTTACTTACTTCTCTCCTCTGTAAACATAAAGGTCTTTTCCTTCTTTGGAAGACATTAGCTTCCAAAAATTGTGAGTAGGAGTATAGAACAACTAATTGCCTACATCTACCTAAGGAACATTCCTTTCATTCTTTTCAAAGCAGAATGACACTTGTGGCAAGTGAAGAATTACTTCATCTTGTTGAGTTCTGCCTTTACATCAGCAGAAACGTCCTTGCTGAGAGTCTCACTGATATAAGGAATACCTGCAGAAACGTCCATGATATAAACATATCCACCGTTCTTGCCAACTGCCTTGATGGCGTTCTGAATCTTTGTAGAGATAGGCATCATCTTCTCCTGACTTGCCTTCTGAATCTTCTGCTGATTGTCCTGATAAGCCTGCTGAATCTTCTGATACATTTCCTGAAGTTCCTGCTCTGTTGACTGCTGCATAGTGGCGTTCATCGTAGCCTTCTCCTTCTCATACTTCTCTGCCTTTGTCTGGAGTTCTTTCTGCATTTCCTGAAGCTCGTTCTCATATTGCTTCTGTTCTGCCTCAAGCTCTCCACGTGCCTTTATGAATTCAGGCATTGACTGCATGATAGACTGAGTGTCGATATGGCCGAACTTTGCGTTCTGTGCCATCATTGTCATTGGCAAGAATGCCAAGAGCATTACGATAATTTTTTTCATTTTTTTGTTTTGATATTTTTGTTGTTAATATTCTGTTTATGAAAGTGAGAGAGGTTTTTATTGATAGCCTAATTTCTGGAGCACCTCGTTTGAGATATCCACCTTTGGTGAACCGTAGATGATACCATTGTCGGAAGAGCGGTCGATAACGAGAGAATAGCCACGAAGTTCTGAAATCTCCTTCACCGTATTGTATATCTCGTCTTGTATAGGCGTCATCAGTGCCTGACGTTTCTTGAACAATTCTCCCTCTGGTCCGAAGTACTTCTTCTTCAGTTCAGAAGCCTCGAGTTCCTTGTTCATGATTGCTTCCTGACGAGCTTTCTTCTGTTCTTGAGAGAGAAAGACAACCTCATTCTGATAGTTCTTATAGAGTGTGGCAGCTTCGTTGTTCACTGCCTCCACTTCCGCCTGCCATTTCTTACTTATTTGCGAGAGTTGCTCGTTGGCACGCTCGTAGGCAGGGATATTCTTGAGGATATACTCCATGTCGAGAAGAGCATATTTCTGTGCCTGCGCAGGGATTGCAAGAATCCATGCACAAGCAATAATGATCATTCCGAGAATCTTTTTCATAATAATGCACACCAATTAATAGCGTTTTCAGTTTTTTTCCTTTATGAGATCACGCACACAAAACTCTGCAGTATCTCCGATTAGAACTCCTGACCGAGGATGAAGTGGAACTGTGAGCCACCCTTTGTGCCGTAAACCTTGTCGAAGCCGTATGCCCAGTCGATACCCATCAATCCAACCATTGGGAGGAAGATACGTATACCCGCTCCTGCCGAGCGTTTCATTTCAAATGGGTTCATCTTCTTAACCTCTGTCCAAGAGTTACCACCTTCAGCGAAGGCAAGGCCGTAGATAGTTGTGTTTCCGAGAAGGAACGGATATCTCAGTTCAACGGCAAAGCGGTCGTAGGCATATCCTGGTGCTCCATTAGGAGTGAGTGAACCGTTTTCGTAACCTCTCAGTCCTATGGTTTCCTCTGCGTATGTGGTAGAATATCCCGTCATACCGTCACCACCCATATAGTATGTCTCGAATGGAGATTTCTTGTATTTGTTGTAAGAACCGAGTATACCGAGTTCCACACGTGTCATGAGCACGAGACATTTCTGTCCGCCAGTGAGTGCCGTATATGTCTTTGACTTGAACTTCCACTTGTGGTATTCAATCCATCTGTACTTCTCCTGCTGCTCCTTTTGATAGTCAGCCGACTGAGAGTTATTGGCGAGGTTCTTGTAGTCCTTACCATCGAAGGCAGACCATGGTGGCGTTACAGTTACCGAGAGCTCAAACTCAGAACCATGACGAGGGAAGAGAGGGTTGTCGGCAGAGCTACGAGTCAGTGCAAGGCTGAGGTTGAGGTTATTACAGTTTCCGGTAGAGATCAGGAAGTAGCGCCAGTTGCTCAGCATGTAGCGAGTATATGAGATAGCCGCAGAGAACTGGAAGAAGTCATCTGGCCAGCGGAGACGTTTTCCCCATCCTATGCTTGCTCCAAAGAGCTGGATGTACTTGTCTGGATCGTAGTAGCTCTCATAGTTGTTGTTGCCGTAACCCCAAGAGCCATAACCGCCAAGGTAGTTGTAGTAGTTGTTCATCCACGCACTATTATAATATGTGGAAGAAACGTCTGTCTGCTTTGAATAGAACGCACCAACATTGAACTGCACTGGGCGCTTCCCGCCAAACCATCCTGTTGAGTAGTTAACGTTGTAAGACTGATAATACGTACCGTTTGTCTGAGCACCGAGTGAGAGCACCTCACCGTCACCAATTGGCATGATTCCTCTGTGTTCCTTGTTCTTGTTAAAGAGGTTTGCCATGGAGAAGTTGTTCAGTTTAAGACCAACACGACCAATAACACCGGTCTGTCCCCAACCAAGAGAAAGCTCAACCTGATCGTTTGACTTAGAGACAAGGTCCCAGTTGATATCCACCGTACCATTTTCAAAGTCTGGCTTCACGTCTGGAGCAATCTGCTCAGGGTCGAAGTGCCCCATGGTGGCAAGCTCACGTGCAGTACGTGTCAATGCCTCCTTAGAGAAGAGGTCGCCCGGTTTTGTACGCAATTCTCGTCGAATCACCTTTTCGTATACACGGTCGTTACCGTTTATGCGTACCTTATTAATATGTGCCTGCTGTCCTTCCTCGATACGCATTTCGAGGTCTATGGAGTCTCCTACGATGTTCACCTCTGTAGGTGTGAGGTGGTAGAAGATATATCCGTTGTTCCAGTACATATTTCCCACGGCATCCTCGTCTTCAGAGAGTCGCTTGTTGATATGCTTCTGGTTGTAGACATCTCCCTTTCTCATGCCAAGGACATTGGAGAGCACGTCAGTATTATAGACGGTGTTTCCAACCCATTTGATATCGCGCACGTAGTATTTCTGTCCCTCACTAACCTTTATGTACACGTTCACGTGCTTACTGTCGTAAGGAGAGACACTATCGGCAATGATGGTAGCATCGCGATATCCGAGTTCGTTATATTTGTTTATGAGGTTCTCTTTGTCTTCCTTGAAGCGTTCGGGAGTATATTTCTTCGCCTTAAAGAAAGAATACAGTTTTCCTGCCTCGTTGGTCTTTTTCAAAGCACCCTTTGTGAAAAGTCCACCTTTAATCTTCTTAAGAGAGAGTTTCTCGTTTCCCTCGATGGTGATAGCGTGAATCTTCAATTTCTGTTTCTTGTCGATATCAACATCGAGAATAACCATGTTCTTCTCTGCAACGTCAGAACGCTGGCGGATATTGATTTCAGCATTGTTGAAGCCCTTCTCATCGAAGTATTTCTTTGCCCACACCTTTGCTCTTGCAAGCATGTTTGGAGTGATCTGAGCTCCCTTTAAGAGTCCGAGTTTCTCTTCGAGGTCTTCTCTCTCACTTTTCTTCACACCGAGGTAGTTGATGGTGGAGACGCGTGGCAGAGCCTTGAGGTAGATATGCAGATAGACCTTGTCGCCAACGAGTGAGTCGGCAGCAATCGTAACATCAGAGAAGAGTCCGTGTCTCCAATATCTTTTTACAGCATCAGTGATCTCTGAACCTGGCAGTGAAATCTGCTGACCTACAGAGAGTGACGAAATGCTCAGCAGCATATAGTCCTCATAGCCCTCGATGCCGGTGATGTTTATTCCTCCGATGGTTACTTCTTTCGGATTTCCGGCATAGGTGATGTCGGGATTGACAATCTTGTCTTGAGCAACAGCAGTTGTTGCCGACCAGAGCATGATTGTCATCATGAGGAGTATTGTTCTCTTTAAGAGTGTCATTAATTCTTTCGTTTAGTATCGTATTATAAGCCTTTTTTCAGAAAAAGCTTTTCGTTTCAGAGGCATCGGAGGGAAAGGCTTCCTTCTTTCCGATGCAGAGGGGGAGTTATTCTTCTGTGGTGTCTGTAACCTGTTCGCCCGTCTTTCCGTATCGACGCTGGCGCTTTTGGTAGCTTTCAACAGCCTTGTGTAGGTCTTCCTCACTGAAGTCGGGCCAATAGGTGTCGCAGAAATAGAGTTCCGAATAGGCTATCTGCCAGAGGAGGTAGTTGGAGATTCTCTCCTCTCCACCGGTTCTGATAAGAAGGTCTGGGTCAGGCATGTTGTATGTCTGGAGGTGCTGTGAGATTGTCTCGTCTGTGATTTCATCTGCTTTCATCTCACCGTTTTTCACCTTCTCGGCAATCTTCTTCATAGCGTCTGTGATCTCCCAACGGCTGGAATAGCTCAGTGCCGCTGTAAGCATCATACGCTTGTTGTTTGCAGTATGTTCCTCTACCTCACGAAGCTTTCTGTTTACATCGTCAGGCATTCTTGAGCGGTCTCCGATTACATTGAAACGGATGTCGTTCTTCATGAAAATCTCTTCCTCAAGAGCTGTGAGCACAAGTCCCATGAGTGCAGAGACCTCGTCATCTGGTCTGTTCCAGTTTTCTGTCGAGAAGGCATAGCAGGTAACATATTTTATTCCCATTCTTGCACTCTCGCTGGCAATGCGAGTGATGGCGTCTACACCAGCCTGATGACCGTATGATCTTGGCTTTCCCTTTTCTTTTGCCCATCGTCCGTTACCGTCCATGATGATGGCAACATGCTGTGGTATATTGCTATTATCCATATAAGATATGTTTTTTGTCTTGATTGTTGAATTTTCTGTTTATATGTCGAGGTGTTTTTGTGTTACCATGAGTCTTTATTGCAAGACGGACAGTTTGCGGAGAAACTGTAGGTGAGGGTTGCACGCAGGGTGGAGTAGCAGTCGGTGTTCTTGAAGAGTCCAGAACTTTGTATGTTGTAGGGAGCTTCAGAATCGTCAAGCTTGTCGCACATGGTGGGGTGGAATGCCCATTCCAATGCGAGGTTCATGCGTTTTGCAACCTTGTATTTCACTCCGAAACCAATTGGCATATTTGCCGTGGCTGCTGTGCTTCCGTTACCTGTGGCGAGCGTTGCTCCAAGACCAATGGTGATATATGGTGTGAACCTAACTGCTCCTCGATAGTCGTTCCCGGTTCCGTAAGGCCAGAAGTTGTATTCGTATGACACGTTCAGGTCGAAGAGTGATTTTTTGAACGTGAACACCTCTTCAGAATATTGGGGGTAGTAAGTGGTGTTGTCGCTGCTCTTCCCTTTTATATTCGCATAGCCGAGGTCGAACTTCAAGGCGCTATAGGGGTTGAAAACTCTTTTGTATATAAGGCTCACCTGCGGCTGCATGCCTTTTGTCAGAGAGCCGTTGAAGTCTCCGAGGTAGTTGGTGAGTCCGATGCCTATACCAATTTCCTTTCTGTATGTGGACTCTGTCTGCGCCTTCATACTGAGGGCAAGAAGAGTGGTCAAGAGAAATATTGTATACAGTTTCTTTTGCATAAGGAAGAGGATAGTAGGCATGGCAGACGAAATGCCTATACCTTATTATATTTATGTATTGTTTTCTTCTGCAGTTTTTACTCCCAGGTGAGCTGACTGAGATAGCCTCGCCACACCTGTCCTGTTCCGCCACATACCATCCAGATGCGATTGTTCGTGTCTGCAGTCATTGCGAAATTGTCGTAGTTGGAATAGAATGTGGAAGGATAGTAGTAACGCTCATCTTCATACCAGTTTAGACCGTAGTCCTCAGAAACGAGAGGGGCAGCGAAAGGGTCCTTTCCATTGCCGTTCTTTCCTTTTCCTCCAATGAGTATGAGGCGGTCTTCGTAATATATCACGCTGAGTGCATGGAGTGAAGGTGCTCTGTGCCATGTGTGACTATTGAACGGCTGATACATCCATGTCTGACTATTGTTAGGATTGTTGCTGTCTGCAACCTTTGTCCATACAACAGCATAGACATCTGTCTCCACATCCCGGTTGCCAATCATCACAACCTTGTCCATATCACTGTTTGTTTTTGAAGGGATGGAAAGAATAGATACTTCGCTGCTTGGAAGGAACTCTGTGTCATTGCCAGTATATTCTTCTTCCCAAGTGCCTCCATTGTTGACAGATTTCATGAGCTTATGGTCTGAAGATAAAGCATAGAGTTCTGAACGTGATGCTCCAAGGAGTGTGCTGATATTCTCTCCGTTGCCTTCTCGTGTCCAGTTCTCTCCGTTGTCAGAGGAATAGACGGCAGGCTCGTTGGTGAGCACGAAAAGTCTGTTGCCGTTGTTGGCGAAGCTATAGGAGGTGGAGGCTGGGAGTTTCATCTCGTTCCAGTTGTTTCCATCGGTATTCACTGTCGAGAATGCTTTGCACTCTCCGTCCTTATAACCATAGGTAACCACCATATCCTTAAAACTGAACATTCGGAGTCCAGAAAGTGTTGAGAAGGTCTCCTGAACAAGTTTCTCCTGCCAGTAGACTGAATCTTTTGCTTCTTTGTGTACTCTCACTTCAACCGTGTAGTCTCTATACCACGACCCATCGTTTGCGTAACATCTTAGCACTCTTGGTTTAGAAAGGTCAACAGAGTCTGTGGAAAGGATTGTGAGTGAGTCGTTGTCAACGTTCTTGAGGTACACATATCCTGAGTTCATGGTGTAAACAGTAGGCAGTGTCTTCTCAAGACTTACATTCGTTGGCAGGGAGTCGAGATTGTATATGAGTCCTCTGTTATGGTCTATAGTGAATGTGTACGTGTTGTAAGATGTGGTGCTTACCGTTGATGTGTCTTTCCCTGCGGAGGTCTTTGAATAAACCGTACGTTTCAGGTTTCCTATTTGGAATGTTGTGATAGCGGCATCGTTGTAGAGCTGCACTTCCTGTTCTTCACTGCTCAGACATGATGTCATGATTGTCAGGAGTACTGCGAAAAATGTGAATAATGAATATCTGCTGTTCATTCAAAATGTTTTTTTATACTCTTGTTTCTTTTGTCGTTAATATTGATATATTCCTCACTGCTTACCTTAAAAAAAGATAGCGCAAGGAAAAATATGTTGCAAAATTACTCAGAATTATTTAAAAAATCTCCTTTTCACATCTTTTATTATTGAATTTATAGATTTAAAACGTATTTTTTAAGGACTTTTATTTATTGAACCCTTCCTTTTGCAAAATATGGAGGCCACAGAACGACATGTAAGGGTCTTAATTGCAACAAAATGATTTCTTGACTACTTACGCTCATACTAATATCTTCCTCCCTTGTGACATATATCTTTGTCAGATAAAAAATATGACTTACATATGACCAGCATATGACTTACATATGACCAGCATATGACTTACATATGACCTACATATGACCAACATAATTGGATTCCCAAACACAAAACCCTGTAGAGGCGACATCTTCTACTGTTATTGGCTTTGAAAAACAGAACGTAATACTGTCGTATTTCTCTTCGGGCTCCTTACGAGTGTAATCTCATACCATGGCTGAGTCATGCCTCATGGGGGAAGTAGCCATCCATTGTCTCTGGAAGCTCTGAGCCAAAGGCATATAGCATCTTCGGATGTTCTATGCCTACTGCCATTATTGGCGCCTGAGCATCGATATTAAAATATTTGCTCAAATCGGTTCCTGGTTCTTCACCGAAAAGAACACGGTCGCAGGAAATGGTTACTGCATCACGTGTATATGCGCTAAGTTAATTCCGCCAACGTGTTTCTATATATATTAGACTGTGCGAATATTTACACACATGGGGTAACCGGGGTAACCGAGGTAACCAGAGTAACCAAGGTGATTGTCGAGGGCGGTTACCTCGGTTACCTCGGTTACCCCTTGGGTGTTTGAATGAAATATCACTAGGCCTTGTAGATTTGACTTTAGCTAAATCTGGGTCCCAAGTGAGTCCCAAGTAAGTCCCAAGTAAGTCCCAAGTGAGTCCCATTTTTTGGCGGACAAGGATGTGAGGAAAATGGGAGGTGGTTAGGAGCTATAACGATAGCATTTGGCGATAAAAAAATTACGACGACGATAGTGTAACCTCGAAGAACCCGACTCTTCACCTTCTCATTGCCTTTCGAAAAAGGTAGGACCTAGGCTAACAGATGACTAACAGACGGCCAACAACTTTTCAGCGATGAAAAAGGATATTAGCTTCGATGGCATTAAGGTTATTAACCTTGCAGGCGAAAGGTTATTAATCTTACTGGCGCAAGGTTAATAATCTTAGGGGGGGAATGGATATAACGTAGAAAGAAAGGGTTTGAGATTTGTTGAGCCTTGCGAGACCCTCTGACTGAAAGGAAGAAACCTATGGGACCTCCAGATTATGAGTCTCGCAAAGTGAGATTCCATGAGATTCCGTTATTTGCAAGCACTGCTGATTATCAATGCTTTATAAAATTATCATCTTCTTTGAATCTCAAATAACACCCCTAACTGAAATAGTTTGTTTACGCAGAATTGTTGGAAAGAAGTGCATTCGTCAATTCGTCTGCCAAGTAATTATCCGTGACTTTTATC
>CALZTP010000076.1 GCA_945829115.1 uncultured bacterium
GTTCTTCTGTCGCTCTCTGACATGAGATTGTTCTTGTGGCATATTCGTATGTTTTTTTGTATTCTATATTCTTTTCAAGGGTGCAAAGTTAGCAATAATTCTCTAATTAAACAACAATCCCCAGAACCTCTCACTGGTTTAACAAACGAGAGGAAATAACAATGGCAATTCTTAATGGTCTTATTCAGGAGATGAAGGGCTCAGCAGGACAGTTCACTTTCATGAGCCTTAACGGTCAGACAGTGGTGTCTGAGAAGCCTACAAAGGTTTCAAACCCTTGCACGGTTATCTGCCTCGGCATAAACTTCTCTTCGCAAACAGGAACCATTGATGGGTTAAAAGCTGAATAAGGAGGTTCACTTCAGTCCTTCTGACCCTTCTTGATCTCATTTATCCATGCAGAAATAGTGTTAAGGACATCCTGAGAGATAGTTTCTTCTATCTCGCCGTATTCGGTGATTAATCCTGTTTTGCAATTCTGGAACAGATGATTCAGGTTGTCTAAAGCTATGATCTTCTTATTCTTCGTCTTCAAATTCTTGTTCAGAAGATTAAGGTTTATTTCATAGTCAACCTGTGTGTCAAGCTTACCGTTAAGTGCTAGCACAGGACACTCGATCTTGTATAACTCCTTGCTTGCATCAAGCTGAAGAAAAGACAGGAACCAAGGACTAGAAGCTTGTTTCATGGCAACATTGAAATTATTTAAAAAAGAGGGGTTCAAGCCACTGGGGGCTGTTATATCCTTTGGCGTTTTACCAGCAAGAAGTTGGTCGAATCCTACGCCAAGAGCATTGCAATATGACTGAACAATATCCGCAGGTACACCCGTTTTACTGAGCATACTACTGTTCTGCTGTAGAATACAATCCTTGCCATTGCCCACCATTCCAGCCAATGATACAATGAAGTCTGCCTTACCTTCTTCTGCAATAAGCAGAGCGATGGTACCTCCTTCACTATGTCCTAGTGTGCCCACATTATCGAATCGTTCTCGCAGCACGCTCATGGCTGCAAGTGCGTCATGCTTAAGATGGGTGGTTGTATAGTTCACGAACACCTCGTTCTTGTTTCCCCAAAAGCGATCGTCATATCTGAGAGAAGCAATTCCTTTTTTTGCGAGGGCATCTGCAATCACAGCAAAGGGTTTATGGTCAAACAGTTCCTCGTCTCGATTCTGCTGTCCACTACCTGTTACCATTACAATGGCAGGAGTGTTTTTTGTGTAGTTCTCTGGCAAGGTTAGAGTGCCATGCAGTTCTACCTCACCATTCTTGAATGTCACTTCTTCTGTCGTGTAAGGGAAAGGCGCAACAGGTGTTTGTGGACGATTAGGCTTTGCCAATTCGTCTTGTGTGAGATTTAGAGCAAAAGACATTCCCGACTGTGTAAAATTTCCCCTAATTTCCTTACCATCGTATTTACCCTTGTATTTTGCACCAATCATAGGAATCGTGATTTCTACATCGCCATCGCTATTTGGTGTCCACTCAGTCTTTATTCCCTTTGCGCCTTGCTTTGGTGAATCCATCGTACACGTCTTCTCATAGAAATTGAATACCAATGGCAGTTTTTGTCCCATGATGTTCAATTCTCCAAACCATGAGCCTGTTTGAGCATATCCAATGAGGGATGATATGCAAGCTGTTGTTAATGATAAAATGATTCTTTTCATAGTTTTTATGATTTTTCGTGGAAGAAGTTTGGGACGCTAGTTCAACAGGATACGGAATTTTCTGGTAGATGAGAATAAATATCGTGAGTTCGATGAAATATTCCTCATTGAAATTTGCACTTGCTAGTTGAATCAGCGGTTTTCAAAAATTAGGAATGGTTTTAAGACTTATTTCCTTACTTTTGGAAAGAATCTACTGTTTGCTTCTTTTCTTTAGGAAATACGCCACAAAGTTACAGTTTAAATTTGAAATATACAAGGAATAAAGCATCATTTTTTCAAAATAAACAAAAAATAGTTGTTAAGCTATGTGTGCATAATTATTTAAGGGTCAAGGGTAATGGGGACAGTGCTTTGAACCGATGAAGTGAATCAACGCACCTGTCACGATTATTCTTTTGTCAGTAATCTGCTCAGAGTTACCGTGGGTTTATTCCATCGCCTCGGTTCTGGCTTCCAGCCAGCTGATTGGCTATCAGCTATCTGGAGACTTCGTCCTTAAAGTTACTCAAAGTATATGCTTCCAGCCTAATCCTTAGCTGAGTATCATGAGACTAAGAATATATGGAGTCTCACATACAAACACAAACAAAACAAAAGACCGACAGTCAGGAATATCCTTTCTGTCGGCCTTTTATTTTCAAAGGTGATCCGGTCGGGATTCGAACCCGAGACCCACAGCTTAGAAGGCTGTTGCTCTATCCAGCTGAGCTACCGGACCAATCCTTGGATTTTTTTCAAGTCGTCAACTCAAACGGTGCCCGTCTTGATTTCGGTGTGCAAATTTGTCCGCAGGACTCGCACTCGAAATAGGGTATGTCGTTTGTAAATTGGAGCGAAGCGTCAATTCAAACGGTGCCCGTCTTGATTTCGGTGTGCAAAGGTACAATATTTTCTTTAGATTTCAGCTACTCCCACATAAAAAATTATAGATTATTAAGAAAATATCTTTGCTGCACTTTCTGTAAATATAAATATACATTATTTATTTAAAGCAGCACTTTCTATATACCCACTTAAAATAAGTAGAACTGTTTATGAAGGAATGGCATGACTTGAGTATCGCGTTTTTGCATTAGTTAGATATTGAAGAAACTAACTCTTTTTTGTCGGAAAAAAGGTCGGAAAGGTAGGGAAGAGAGCTTGTCTACTTAAAAAATCTTAAAAATCGAATAACTTAAAGAAACATATTTGGTTAGTGAAGAAAAATTGTGTAACTTTGCACTCTGTTTGGAATAAGTATCATTTTTAGAAACACAAAAACTTAGATAGAAATGTCGAAGATTTGTATGATTACGGGAAAGAAAGCCATGATTGGCAATAACGTTTCCCACTCAAAGCACCGCACAAAGCGCAGCTTTGATGTGAACCTTTTCAATAAGAAATTCTACTACGTAGAAGAGCAGTGCTGGATTAGCCTAAAGGTAAGTGCTGCAGGACTTCGTCTTATCAATAAGATTGGTCTTGACGCAGCTCTCAAGAAGGCCGTTGCAAACGGTTATGTTGACTGGAAGGATATTAAAGTTATAGGAGAGTAATTATCATGGCAAAGAAAGCAAAAGGCAATAGAGTACAGGTTATTCTTGAGTGTACAGAAATGAAGGAGAGCGGTCTCCCAGGAACAAGCCGTTACGTTACTGTAAAGAACCGTAAGAACACTCCTGAGCGTATGGAGCTCAAGAAGTATAATCCTATCCTGAAGCGCATGACTGTGCACAAGGAGATTAAGTAATACGGATTTACGGATTCTTTATTTTGTACCGTAAGAGATTAATTTCAATCCTGGGCTTCCGTCTTCGCAGGCAACATGCCTTTCGGAGCGAGCCCACCTTAACCATTAAAACCAATATAGAATGGCAAAGAAAGCGGTTGCGACCCTTCAAACCGGTAAGACCGATGGTCGCGCTTATACAAAGGTTATCAAGATGGTGAAGAGCCCAAAGACAGGTGCTTATGTGTTCGATGAGCAGATGGTTCCTAACGAGGCTGTAAAGGATTTCTTCAAATAAGTAGATAGACTTTCTTATATTTATTTGAGAAAGACGTTACGTTTTTCAAGTAGGATGAAATTCCTGCTTTGAATCTTTCACCGTAATTTTTTCGAAAAGATACTTCAGTCCGCACACATACTGCTCAACACAGTACGTTGTGCGGACTTTTTGCTAATAATCGATGTCCTATTCCCCAAGCTTCGTCTATTTGGGAGAGAAGGACGTTTCTTTAGTAATAAAAAAATAGAAATATAATAATTCTTCACACCTATTTTTAAACAAAACAATAAGGAACAATGGGTATATTCAGTATTTTCAAGAAAAAGGAGACTCTCGACAAGGGTCTCGAAAAGACAAAGGAAAGTGTCTTCAGTAAGATTAGTCGTGCCATTACCGGAAAGAGTACGGTTGATGATGATGTGCTCGATAATCTTGAGGAGGTGCTCATTACCAGTGATGTAGGTGTGGAGACGACTCTGAAAGTGATTGACAGGGTTCAGAAGCGTGTTGCTCGCGACAAGTATGTCTCTACCTCAGAACTGAACAACATTCTCCGCGAAGAGATTGCAGATCTTCTGGAAGAGAACAACAGTAGGAATTTAGACGATTGGGATCTCCCTTCCGACCACAAGCCCTACGTAATTCTCGTTGTTGGAGTGAACGGAGTAGGGAAGACCACCACCATTGGTAAGCTTGCCTATCAGTTTAAGATGGCAGGAAAGAAGGTATTTCTTGGTGCTGCCGACACATTCCGTGCAGCAGCAGTAGAGCAGATTGTTATCTGGGGCGAGCGAGTAGGTGTTCCTGTTATAAAACAGCAGATGGGTTCCGACCCCGCCTCTGTTGCCTTTGACACCCTTTCCTCTGCCAAGGCAAATGGTGCAGATGTTGTGATTATCGATACTGCTGGCAGACTTCATAATAAGGTGGGACTCATGAACGAGCTAAAGAAAATCAAGGACGTCATGAAGAAAGTAATGCCAGAGGCGCCAGACGAGGTGCTCCTCGTTCTTGATGGCTCTACTGGTCAGAATGCCTTTGAGCAGGCAAAGCAGTTTGCTGCCGTTACCCAGATTTCCTCTCTTGCTATCACAAAGCTTGATGGTACGGCAAAGGGTGGAGTAGTGATAGGCATCTCCGACCAGTTGAAGGTGCCAGTGAAGTATATTGGTCTTGGTGAGCATATGGAAGATCTCCAGCTCTTCAACCGTCGCAGTTTTGTTAACTCCCTATTTGGAGAGGGGAAATAAGACATTTGGTAGGAATTTATAGAACCCACCATATACGAAAGCAGAAAGGAAAGCATGAAGAAAAACCGAATTGATATAATCACCATGGGATGCTCTAAGAACCTCGTAGATAGTGAGGCTCTTATGCGTATGCTCACAAAGAAGGGCTATGACGTTTTCCACGACTCAGAGCATCCTGAGGGTGAGTTTACGGTCATCAACACTTGTGGTTTTATTGGCGATGCTAAGGAAGAGAGCATAAATGCCATCCTTGAACTTGTAGAAGCGAAGAAAAGCGGACAGATAGGAAAGCTTATTGTCATGGGATGCCTCTCAGAACGTTACCTTGCTGACCTTGAGCAGGCGATACCCGAAGTGGACCGCTATTTCGGAAAGTTCAATTTTAAGGCATTTGCAGAATCACTCCCAGACCTCACCACAGAAACAGGAGAGAAGCCAGTAACACGGCTCATCACTACTCCAAAGCATTATGCCTATGTGAAGATCTCAGAAGGTTGTGACCGTCGTTGCGCCTATTGTGCCATTCCTCTAATCACCGGTAAGCACAAGAGTAGGAGCATGGAAGAGATTCTTGACGAGGTTTCAACCCTTGTCTCAGCAGGTGTAAAGGAGATAAACGTCATTGCTCAGGAGCTGACCTATTATGGCATAGACCTTTACAAAGAGCGAAAGATAGCAGAGCTTATAGACCGCATGGCGCAGATAAAAGGTGTTAGATGGATACGCCTCCACTATGCCTATCCAAACCAGTTCCCGATGGAACTCCTTGGTGTAATGGCGAAGCATAAGAATGTCTGCAAGTATTTGGACATCGCACTGCAGCATATCTCAAACCGCATGCTTGAGAGAATGAACAGAAACACGACAAAGGAGGAGACGGAAGAACTGATAAGGAGAATACGTCTGGCAGTTCCCGGAATTCATCTCCGCACAACACTCATGGTGGGATTCCCCGGTGAAACAGAAGAAGACTTCCGTGAACTGGTTGAGTTCACAAAATGGGCTCGCTTTGAACGTATGGGTGCTTTTGCCTATTCGGAAGAAGAAGGCACGTATAGCGCAGAGAACTATAAGGATGATGTCCCTGATGATGTGAAGCAGGCAAGACTTAGTAAGCTCATGAGAGTGCAGCAGAATATATCGGCAGAGATAGAGGCAGAGAAGATTGGGCAGGAGATGGTTGTTGTCATAGACAGAAGGGAAGGCGACTACTATATTGCTCGGAGCGAATACTCCTCTCCAGAGGTTGATCCAGAGGTTCTTATTCCTGTTTCAGAGCGCACTCTTCGCAAAGGCTGTTTCTATAACGTACGCATTACGTCTGCAGAAGAGTTTGACCTCTATGCCACGGTCTTGAATTGATTTGATCACTTCTTCTCATTCCTGCTACATCCTGATAAAGTAAAAAAATAATCACCTTAAACACCGTAACACCTTGAACAACAAAGAATTTATTGCTGCCCTATCAAAAAAGACAGGTACCAGCAAAGAGAATACGCAAAAGATGGTGAATGCCGTCATTGCTGCCATGTCTGACACTTTCGATGGAGGAGAGAGTGTTACGATTTCTAATTTCGGAATCTTTGAACCAAAGAAGCGTTTAGAGCGAATTTTTGTGAATCCCACTTCGGGGCAGCGTATGCTTGTTCCGCCAAAGATTGTGCTTAATTTCCGACCATCAGCACAGGTAAAAGAAAATATCAAGAAAGGAGGGCAGGAATGAGCAATACGAAAGACCTTGCACGTATTGTGGCAGACAGATATGACCTCTCTCTCGTAGAGTCAGAGAATTTCATTATAGAGATGTTTGAGCTTGTGAGAACCACTCTGACCACGGAGGATACGATAAAAATTAAAGGCCTTGGCACTTTCAAAGTGCAGACAGTTCGCGAGAGGGCAAGCGTAAACGTGAATACAGGAGAGAAGGTGATTATCGATTCCCACGACAGAATCACTTTCACTCCCGACAACGCTATTCGTGATGCTGTGAACCGCCCGTTTGCACATTTCACAACCGTACCACTCAATGACGGAGTGGAGTTTGACGACCCAGACAAGGAAGAAGCACAGGAAGAAAAGGAATACCAGAATCCACAGAGTATGCTGTCTGAGGAATCCGTTTCGGTTTCTTATCCTGTCTATGACCCAGAAGTGGAGTTAGCAAAACTTCCCGATGCAATCCCAGAGACTCCTTCTGTATCAAACGAGGTAATCACCCCTGTAGCTGCTGATAACATTCTTCAAATGGAGAAGCCAGACGATGAAAAACTTCTTCTAAAACGTGTCTCTGAAAAAACTGAATATGCTTCTGACGCTGTTTCGGAAGACACTCCTGCCTTCATGAATAATTCTTTTCCAGAAGAACCTATTCCCGCTACTACTTCTTCAGAACCGTTGACTCTTCTTCCTCACCGGCAAGAAGCCACTGACGATGTTGTAGATATCAGAGAAACAATTAAAGCAGTAGAGGTTAGAGAACCAAGCGAAACAGGAGAAGTTATAGAATTAGGGAAAACTGAGGAGATTAAGGAAACAAATGTTTCTGACAGTTTACTTACTGAAGAAAAGAAGAAGGAGGAAATCAAAGAAGAATCGCTTGATAGAGACGATGATCATGAACGTAATGTAGCAGAACGTAATGTAGCAGAAGGCAATGATGCAGAAGGCAATGATGCAGAAGGTGATGCTGAAGGTGGAATGTCTACTCTCATGACCACCCTTCTTCTCTTGTTTGTGCTCGTTGTAGGAATCGTGATAGGACGTGTAACCTCCGAGATCTCCTTTGATGATGTAAAGGAAATGGTTCTTGGCTCTGGAGAAGAAAAGGAAAGAGTTGAAGGCGAGGACGAAAAGGAGAATGATGTTGCTGGAGAACTGAAACATCCTTCCTCTTCAAAGGAAAAGGCAAATGCCTATAACTCTGAGAAATCAGAAAAGTCAGAAGAGTCAGAAAAGACTTCTGCTCCTTCTGAAGAGAGGGTCTTGCTTGAAGATACACCCCCTACAAAGCCATCGGCAGGAAGTGTAAGCCCTTCTACTACTGGTGTAGAAAAGAAAGAACAATCTTCAAAACCTACAGAGAAAAAGATTGAGGAGAAAGCACAACAGTCTTCCTCTGTTGGAGAATGGCCTATGGATAAGTATGACTCTGACATGAGAATACGCACTGGTGCTTATTACATCACAGGAGTGAAAGAGGTTGTTACTGTTCGTAGCGGTCAGACGCTAAAGAGCTTGTCGAAGTATTACCTCGGAGAAGGTATGGAGTGCTACATAGAGGCTCTGAACGGTGTAAAGGAAGTTAAGGCAGGACAGAAAATAAAGATTCCTTCTCTGAAGCTGAAAAAGAAGTAATCTTTCGGTTTCTTGTGAGTCACTCCTACTTAGTAAAAGAATTGGCAAAAAAAGTATTTATGAGAACAAATAAAGTATTGTTAATATATACCGGCGGAACAATCGGCATGGGGCGAAATATCCGCACCGGAGCTTTGGAACCGCTCGACTTCAAGAATCTCCTTCTTGCACTCCCAGAGTTCAAGCAGATAGAAACGGCTGTTGATGTGCATCCTTTTAAAGATCCTATTGACTCCAGCAACGTAAATCCAGAGGACTGGAAGCGAATGGTAAAGATCATAGCACACCAATACGAAGAGTATGATGGCTTTGTGATACTGCACGGTACAGACACAATGGCGTACACCGCCTCCGCCTTGTCGTTCATGCTTCAGAACCTTACCAAACCTGTAATACTCACTGGTTCACAACTCCCTATGGGACAGTTGCGTACAGATGGGAAGGAGAACCTTATCACATCCTTGGAACTGGCAAGCACATATGGGGAAGATGGGCATCCGATGGTTCCAGAGGTAACGATATATTTCAATGGTCATCTCCTTCGAGGAAATCGTGCAACAAAATGCTCTGCAGAGGAGTTTAATGCGTTCCAGACATTCAACTACCCTCACGTCTGTGATGCAGGAGTTGACTTTGTCTTCCACGGCCACCATATCTTCCGTCCAGACTATAGCCGACCAATGCAGCCGCATTTTGAAATGGACCGACATGTGCTTGTGTTCTCCATATTCCCTGGAATACAAGAAGAGACCGTGAACCATATTCTCAGCTACCCTCATCTCCGCGGTATTGTGATGCGCACGTTCGGAAGTGGCAATGCTCCTCAGCACCCTTGGCTTCTAAAGGCTCTCGGAGATGCTACGAAGCGTGGTGTGGTGATTGTGAACGTTAGCCAGTGTGAGCACGGCAGTGTAGAGATGGCTCGTTACGATACTGGTCTTGCTCTGCTGAATGTTGGAGTTATCTCTGGTCACGACAGTACTGTGGAAGCAGCAGTCACAAAGCTTATGCACCTCCTTGCTCTATATGATGATCCGAAGATTATTCGTGAGCATATGTCGAAGAGTCTTTGTGGTGAAATAACCGTATAAAAAATCAGAAAATGGACTTTAGACGCAGATTCTCTGATGAGAGCAGTAGGAAAGAGGAACTAATAAGAAATATTGAGAGTGCGCTCTCAAAGCTCTCTGTAAATGAACTGGAGGCAATTTCCTATGACCTTGTTACAAAGGGTTATATGGAATAATGGTTTCTTTAGCCACACCCTCTCTTCCTCTTTCGTGAGAACTCCAAACCTCCTTTGAACGTTTTTTAAAGAAACATTCTTCCTGCCAAAAAAACTATCTATGAAACAAACAATGAAAAAAAACTGTTTTGCAGCTATAGCCATTGCCTTTTCACTTGGCTCAAACGCTCAAACGTTCACCGAATGGCACGACCTTGAAGTAAACGAGATAAACAGATACCCGGCGCATACCGAAGTGATGTCAACAACGTCGAAACAACTCTCCCTGGAAGGTCAGTGGAAATTCCATTGGGTTAGGAATGCAGACGAGCGCCCGCAAGACTTCTTCTCCATGACATACGATGATTCACGATGGGGAGAGATGCCAGTTCCAGGAATGTGGGAACTGAACGGATACGGTGACCCAGTATATATCAATGTGGGAT
The DNA here is from genome assembly GCA_945829115.1 of uncultured bacterium. Classification (GTDB taxonomy): domain Bacteria; phylum Bacteroidota; class Bacteroidia; order Bacteroidales; family Bacteroidaceae; genus Prevotella. The sequence goes on from CALZTP010000076.1 coordinate 9,942, forward strand.
TTGCATGGCGTGGACGCTTTTGGAACAACCCTCCCGAGGTTCCGGTGAAAGACAATCATGTAGGTTCGTATCGCCGCACCATAACCATTCCGAAAGATTGGAAGGGTGAGCAGATCATAGCTCATTTTGGCAGTGTGACGAGCAATATGTATCTTTGGATAAATGGGAAGTTTGTTGGATATTCAGAAGACTCGAAGCTTTCTGCAGAGTTTGATATAACGAGGTTTGTGAAACCTGGTGAGAACCTTTTCTGCTTTCAGACATTCCGCTGGTGTGACGGCTCTTACGACGAGGATCAAGACTTCTGGCGCCTCTCTGGAGTTGCTCGCTCCTGTTATCTGTACACAAAGAAGCGGAATCAGCAGATCACCGACCTCCGCATCACTCCTGACCTTACCAGCAACTACACAGACGGTGTTCTCACTGTAGAAGCCAAGGTCAAGGGAAACAAAAAACTGCAATATACTCTAACAGACGCAGAGGGAAATATTGTTCTTGAACAGATGGCTGGTGAAAAAGCAGTGTTTGAGGTGAAGAGTCCGAAGAAATGGTCGGCAGAAACACCTTATCTCTATACACTTACTGTAAAGCAGAAGGGTGGAGACGAGATTCCAGTGAAGGTGGGATTCCGAAAGGTAGAGATAAAGGACTGCCAGCTGCTTGTTAATGGACAGCCAGTGCTTATCAAAGGTACGAACCGTCATGAGCTCGATCCTGACAAGGGATATGTTGTAAGCCGTGAGCGTATGGTGGAAGATATAAAGCTTATGAAGAAGCTGAACGTAAACGCAGTGCGCACCTCTCATTATCCTAACGACCCTATGTGGTATGACCTCTGTGATGAATACGGCATCTATGTCTGTGCAGAGGCAAATATCGAATCGCACGGTTTCCTATATGTTCCAGAGGGAAAGACTCTTGCCCATCTCTTCCACACACAAATCATGCAGAGAAACCAGCGACATATCGCAAAGATGTTCAACCACCCTTCAATAATCATCTGGTCGTTGGGAAATGAAACAACCATGTCGCGGAACTTCCTTGACGCATATAACTGGATAAAGAATGAAGATGCGAGTCGCCCTGTGCAGTATGAGCCAGCAAGAGGCAATGAAGGAACAGATATCTTCTGCCCCATGTATATGTCGCAATGGAGTTGTGAAGACTATGCCAAGAAGGCAGAGAGCAAGAAGCCTCTCATACAGTGTGAATATGCTCACGCCATGGGAAACTCTGGTGGTGGTTTCAAGGAGTATTGGGATGCGGTGAGGAAATATCCGAAATATCAGGGTGGTTTCATCTGGGACTTCGTTGACCAGGCACTCCGCGACCAGCGCGACAAGAGTAAGTTCCTCTATGGTGGCGACTATAATGACTATGATGGCTCTGACAATAACTTCAACTGCAATGGCTTTGTTACAGCAGATAGGAAACTCACTCCACAGGCATATGAATATGCTTACTACTACCAGAATATCTGGACGGAGCTCATAGATGCTAAGAAGGGAACCATAAAGGTTAAGAACGAAAATTTCTTCCGCTCTCTCGACTATGTCACACTACATTGGACTCTCCTTGCAGACGGAAAGCAGGTGGCAGAGGGACGAATCGCCGACCTTAACATCGCTCCTCAGCAGAGTGGCGAGGTTTCTATTCCTTACACTATTGCTGAAGACGGAAAAGAATATCTACTGAATGTTAGCTACGAAACAAAGGCTGAGGAGAATCTTGTGGAGAAAGGACATTCTGTAGCGCATCAGCAGTTCCAGCTCACACTGTACGATTATCAGAAGGCTATTGCAGAGAAAACAGAGGGAGCTCTTCCATCATCTCCTCTTTCCCTGCCTTACGAGTTACGCCCATCTTTCTGGCGTGCTGTGACCGACAATGATATGGGTGCAAAGATTCACAATCGTTATAAGGCTTGGAACAATCCAGAGGTTGTCTGCACTTCACGAAAGACCGTTGGTCTTACTGTTACAGAGACATTCCGTATCAATGCTGTAAAAGCCAATCTCACAATTGTTTATGAGACAGTAAGCGACAATGCCTTGAAGGTTACAGAGAGCATCTGTTTCGATGAAGATGCAAAGGATATTCCTTCCATGCCTCGCTTTGGTGTGGTTATGCTGCTCCCTTACGAGATGGATAAGAGTGTTTTCTACGGTCGTGGACCTATTGAGAACTATTCTGACAGAAAGATGTCACAGGACATAGGTATCTATTCTCTTTCTGCCGACGAGCAGTTCTTCCCTTATGTGCGCCCACAGGAGACGGGAAGCAAGTGCGACATCAGATGGTGGAGACAGGGAGACATCGAGATCTTCTCTGAGAATAGCTTCTCTGCTGCTGCCCTACACTATGAGGTTCGTGACCTTGATGAGGGGGCTTACAAGAAACAGCGCCATCCGCAAGATGTGAAGCGCTCTTACCATACCTGTCTGTATATCGACCAGGAGATGGCAGGCGTAGGAGGTATTGACTCTTGGGGAGGAAATGCTGAGGCTCTGAAGCCTTATCGCGTAGAGGCTAAGAACCGTTCCTTCACGTTCTATATTGTAAGTAGGTGTGCAAAATTATTTTTATAATCCTTGCATCGCCTACTGCGCATTA
>CALZTP010000077.1 GCA_945829115.1 uncultured bacterium
CGCCTGCAGAAATTTCCTCAACAGGGTTCTGCTTGTTTGAGTGCATCTGGAAGAGTCGGCTTACGCGCTCCTTCTTGCCAGAGCGTGGGTTGTAAACGTAAGAGCCTGCCTGTACGCAACCTGAGTAGACGCGGAAGAATACGAGACGACCAACATATGGGTCAGTAGCAATCTTGAATGCAAGTGCTGATGTAGGTTCATCAACAGATGGCTTACGATCTTCCTCTTCTTCTGTATCTGGGTTTGTACCTACGATGTTCTCAGTATCCATTGGTGAAGGAAGGAGAGCACATACGTAGTCGAGCATTGTCTGAACGCCCTTGTTCTTGAATGAAGAACCGCAGAGCATAGGAACACACTGGAGTGAGAGGCATCCCTTGCGGAGAGCAGCGATAATCTCTTCTTCTGTGATAGCTTCTGGGTTTTCAAAATACTTCTCCATGAGTGCCTCGTCGAACTCAGAAGCAGACTCGAGAAGTTTGTCGCGCCATTCGTTGCACTCGTCAACCATATCGGCTGGGATTTCCTCTACATCGTAGTCGGCACCCATTGTCTCATCATGCCAGAAGATTGCCTTCATCTTGATGAGGTCTACAAGTCCCTTGAAGTTTTCCTCAGCACCGATTGGGCAGCAGAGGCTTACTGGGTTTGCACCAAGAACTTCCTTCATCTGCTTCACCACGTCGTAGTAGTTTGCTCCAGAGCGGTCCATCTTGTTTACATAACCAATACGAGGAACATTGTACTTATCAGCCTGACGCCATACGGTTTCTGACTGTGGCTCTACACCACCCACAGCACAGTATGTTGCAACAGCACCGTCGAGCACACGGAGTGAACGTTCTACCTCAGCAGTGAAGTCAACGTGTCCCGGAGTATCGATAAGGTTGATCTTATACTGATGACCAAGATACTTCCAGAAACATGTTGTAGCTGCAGAAGTGATGGTGATACCACGCTCCTGCTCCTGAGCCATCCAGTCCATTGTTGCACTACCATCGTGAGTCTCACCAATCTTGTGAGTCTTACCAGTGTAGAAAAGGATACGTTCTGACGTTGTTGTCTTACCGGCATCGATGTGAGCCATGATACCGATATTTCTTGTATAATGCAAATCTTGCTTAGCCATTTCTTTTTACCTCCTTAATTAATTAGAAACGGAAATGAGCAAATGCACGGTTAGCCTCAGCCATACGGTGCATATCCTCCTTACGCTTGAAAGCGCCACCCTGATTGTTGTATGCGTCCATGATCTCTGCTGCGAGCTTGTCAGACATGCCCTTACCGCCACGCTTGCGTGCGAAAAGGATCATGTTCTTCATTGACACTGACTCACGACGGTCTGGACGAATCTCTGTTGGCACCTGGAAGGTAGCGCCACCGATACGACGGCTCTTTACCTCTACGTGTGGAGTAACATTATCGAGAGCCTGCTTCCAAATCTCAAGGGCAGTCTTCTCTTCGTTCTGCATCTTCTCACCAACGGTCTTGAGGGCGTTGTAGAAAATCTCGTAAGAGATGTTCTTCTTGCCATCATACATGAGGTGGTTTACGAACTTTGAAACTTTTACGTCATTGTACACTGGATCTGGGAGGATCAAGCGTTTCTTTGGTTTTGCTTTTCTCATTTTTTGTTTTGTCGATTAATCTTGCGTGGGGCTGTTTTTTTCCGTTCTTCAACGTCCGCTCCCGGACATTTACTCAACCTTCTTTTTAAGTCTCCAGCAAAACTGTAAATAAAAAATTGATTTTTTTTCTTTCTTTTGTTGTCCTGTGCTATATCTGTAATCCGATTACTTCTTAGCCTTTGGACGCTTAGCACCGTACTTTGAGCGGCGCTGTGTGCGGTTTGCTACACCAGCGGTATCGAGGGTACCACGAACAATGTGGTAACGTACACCTGGAAGGTCTTTTACACGACCACCACGAACAAGCACGATTGAGTGCTCCTGAAGGTTGTGACCCTCTCCTGGGATGTAAGAGTTAACCTCTTTCTGGTTTGTTAAACGTACACGGGCAACTTTACGCATTGCCGAATTAGGCTTCTTAGGTGTGGTTGTGTAGACACGAACACAAACACCGCGACGCTGAGGGCATGCCTCGAGCGCTGGTGACTTGCTCTTGTCTGCGAGCACCTGTCTGCCTTTTCTAACTAACTGTTGAATTGTAGGCATAATTGTAATTTTTTTATATTATATATTGTATTTTATTTATATGCACAACTATACAACGACCCCATAAGGCCGTTTCGGGTTGCAAAGGTACTACTTTTTTTGAAAATAACCTAATTATATACGCCTACAGAAGTTATCGAAATATTACTTTTAACGAAAAATAACGTCTCTAAGGTTTTATTAATCCTTATTCTGCCATTTTTCATTGTTTTCATAATACATTTCCGATTGCTGCAATGAGAGAAAAATCAATTCAACTCGCCATTGCCACCTTTTCCGAACGGTGCGATTGTCTGACCGCCAACCGGTTTCTGTCTCATGCCAAACTGTTTCTCGTAGTTCTGAAGGTTCTGCTGAAGCACCTGACAGAGGCGGAGGGCATTCTCTGGGGTCATGATGATGCGTGAGTTCACTAACGCTTTTGGTAATCCGGGAAGGATGGCAGCGAAGTCAAGGGTGAACTCTGTTGCTGAGTGGCTTACGACGGTGAAGTTTGAATACATTCCTGTTGCCACTTCTGGCTTGATCTCAATCTGCATCTGCTGACCGTTGTTTCCGTTGTTTTGATTGTTATTTTCCATTGTGTGTGATATATTTTTAGAAAGTTTCCTGCAGAGTTAATTCACTGCAAGGGAGCATATATTTATTATCTAATAAGTATACATTATTATAAAAAGCGAGCTTGCCTTCGCATGTCTAAACGGCATTTCTCCAGCAACCAAAGGCAAAGGTAGTGATTTTTCTTTTAATACGCAAGGATTCGGGGCATTTTTCTAAAAACGACGATGAAGATTCTGTTATTTTCATTCATCTAAAACGGACAAGAAGATTCTATGATCACCTTTTCTCCACTGACTGGATGAGTAAATTCAATGCGTGCGGCATGAAGGAGGAGGCGATGGGAGTGGTGTCCGTAGAGGTCGTCGCCGACAATGGGTACTCCAAGACCTTCACTGTGTGCACAATGCACTCGCAGCTGATGAGTGCGACCAGTGAGGGGCGTGAGAAGGAGTCGTGTGTGGCAGTTTTCTATGGCGAGCACTTCGTAGAGTGTTGTTGCCTCCTTACCTCCTTCCTTATCAACCTTCTGCATGGGGCGGTTGAGAAAATCGGGAGAGAGGGGAAGGGAGATAACCCCTGACTTGAAGGTTGTGTTCTTTCTAAAACATTCAGGAATACCGTCTAACACTGCCACATAACTCTTTTTCACCTCACGAAGGGCAAACGCTTTATGCAAGGCACGTTGTATCTCTAAGGTTTTGGCAAAAAGGAGTATTCCAGATGTCTGCATATCGAGGCGGTGAACGCAGAAGATTTGGCAATTCCCAAGTTGTTGCGCAAGAAGTTCTTGAGCGGAGAGGCGGCTACCTCTTCCTGGCACTGAGAGCATTCCGGCTGGCTTTTCAACTGCCACAAGGCTGCGGTCTTCATAAAGCACATGCAAGGTCTCCACTTCCTCTGCACCATAAAGTGGATTGGGCTCTACATCTACTCCCTCAAGCATAAAGTCGAGTATGGGGCGACATTTTCCTTGACAGGCAGGATAGCATTCGCCATGATTTCGAATCTCTCCAACAGGAGACTTTCCCCACCAAAACTCGGCTATTGCTAACGGTTGAAGATTGTTCGTTAAGGCATATTGCAGAAGCTTCGGTGCGCAACACTCACCAGCTCCAGAGGGAGGGACACCTGCTGAGGTGTTTCGGAAGATCTCGCAGAGATTTCGCCTTTCACCTTTTCCGTTTGTAACTTGAAAGTGTTCGAAAAGCCACGTTTGAAGGGCATCAGACTTCTGCTTGCGCTTCTGACGAAGAAGGGCAAGGGTGCGATGATGGTTGGTTACCTTTTGCCGAAGGGGCGCAAGGAGTTCTTCGTGGCGTTTCTTCATGCGTTTTAACTCGGCTTTCAGAAACTGACTCTCTCGAATGAGGATTTCTTCCTGCTCTTTTGAAGGCGAATGGTTTGAAAGAGGTGGTTGTGAAAGGCGCTTTTGTGAGATAGCATCTCGAATCTGTTGGCGAACTGTTTTGCGTCGTGTCATTTCTTCACGAAAAGCAAGTTGCTCTTCCTTGCACTGTTCTTCTAACTTTGCTAAGCGTTGGCAGTCGACGAGGAACTGTGGAGATTGCTCGTTACGGAGGATTTCTGCATTGAGCGCACTGATTTCCCGCTCGTGGAGGAGGAAATAGCCATCTGGATGGAGATAATCGAAGACGGGGGGAACCCATCCTTCCCAATCTTCTCGGGAACATATCTGTCCAGAATATGCTTTCAAGAAACCAAACTCTCCATCTTCTGTACGCACAACGAGCACTCCAAACATCTTCCCTGCTTCTGTCTCTTCTTGCCATTCTGACATGCGAAGAATTTCCTTCTTTGTTTCCTCGATGGCGTGCAAGGAAATATCATGTGGCTGGTAGTAGAAGGGGCAGTTCAGTCTTTCTGGAGGTATAATATCATTATGTATAGAAGTTACTAAAGTGTTCATAATACAAATATATCTTTCTTATCTCTTGCAAAATTACGAAAATAATCTGATTTACCACTATTTTATGTTCAAAAAGCAAAACAACATAGATTTAAATCAACAATAATAAGAAAATCAGAAAATTCTTTCAAAAAAACTTGCAAATATCTGATTTTCTGAGTACCTTTGCATCGTGTTTTTCATAGTATTAGATTTAAGGTTAACAAAGATTGGGACAGAGCGCTGTCCCATTTTTATTTTAAACCATTTCAAAACAGCAATTTTCAGATGCAACCCGCTTTTTTCTATATACATGATACTTTTTTAACATTTCAGGTAGTAGAAAAATAAATATCCAGCATAACATCACACCCACACAAAAAAAAGAACCTTCCAGAATTACTTGTGGCATTCCGGAAGGCATGGATTATTGTATCGAGATTTTTCTATGACTGTGTGTGTCGGAATCTTCTCTTACAAAAGAAAGAGCAAGGCACTAAGACACTTTGTTGAGCTTCTTGATGATAGAGAAGATAAACAGTGCGCTAAGTAGACAGATGCCCGCCAGGGTACCCCATATTGCAGGAAGAGATACATTTGCGCCCCAAAGAAGTCCCGGTATCATCACAAGTTGGTTGCCAATGGCTGTAGCACCAAACCAAAGACCCATCATAAGACCAGCATACTTCGGTGGAGCTACTTTCGATACGAAGCTTATGCCTATAGGCGAGAGGAGAAGCTCAGCAAAAGTTAAGACTAGATATGTTGTGATGAGGAGGTTTGCACTTACACGTTCCGGTGTTTCGCCCGCAGCTATGGCATCAGCCTGATCGATTGGGTTAAGAAGTCCTGTAGAACCAGCTATCATGAGGCAGAAGGCTGCCGCCGCAACAATCATTCCAAGCCCGATTTTCACTGGGCTCTTCGGCTCTTTGCCCTTACGGTTAAGCCAAGAGAAGAGAGCCACGCTAACCGGAGTGAGCGCAACAACATAGCAAGGGTTGAACTGCTGGAAAATCGGAGCCTTAACGTCTACGACACCTTCGAGCGTAGAGTATTTATATCCGAGGAAGATTACTGCAAGGAGTAATATTCCTGCTCCAATGCCTTTGCCTTTAGCTGTCTTACTCTGGAAAATGCTGAAAAGAGCGTAAACGATAAAGATACATGCCACGAGGTTTGTAACATCGAACGCCATGCTCTGCATGCCTTCTGACGTTGTTTGCGTATAGTCACGTGCGAAAAGCGTCAGCGTATTGCCATTCTGGTGGAATGCCATCCAGAAGAATATCACTACAGCAAAGACGAGCAAGAGGCATACGATACGCTCTTTCGTCTCTGACTCTGACAATTCCTGAACAGCGTGTTCCTCTTTCTTTCCTGAGCTCTTCTTCTCTCCAGCCAAGACGTGGCGGTAAGTAGGTGCAGTGAAATAATAGATCAGTATAGAAACAACAAGGCTCACACACGCCACGGCAAAAGCGAAATGGTATGAGTCCGCCTCAGAGACTCCAAGGTTTGTCTGTGACCAGTTCATAATTTCTATGGCTGCCGTAGGCGCAAACATCGCGCCGATGTTGATAGCCATATAGAAAAGGCTGAAGCCTGCGTCACGCTTATTTGAAAACTCTGGATAGTCATACAGACGACCTACCATTACCTGTAGATTCCCCTTGAAAAGTCCTGTGCCAAGACTTACGAGTATCAAGGCAGCTCCCATCACAAGAGCGGCGAAGAGGTCGCCTCCGAGAGGCACAGAGAGGAGTAGATAACCTACGAACATAATTATTATACCCGTAGTAACCATCTTTCCGAAGCCGAACTTGTCAGCAGCCACACCACCGATAATCGGTAGAAAATAGACCATCATAAGGAAGGTGGAGTATATACCACTTGCGAGTCCAGCTTCATAGCCGAAGTTCGCCTGCAGATAAAGTAGGAATACGGCGAGCATGGTGTAATAGCCGAAGCGCTCACCAGTGTTGGCAAGGGCTAAAGCCCAAAGACCTTTTGGCTGTCCTTCAAACATAATTGATTTATTTTATTAATATTTTTTTGTAAAAGGTGGTGATGGAGGGATTTCAATCACCACCAGAGATTTGAATATTTCTTATAGAAACAAGAAGCATGTTAGTAAATTTCTACTCACATTACTTGATGTTTGGTTCCTCAAGACCGTAACCGCATTTCTTGTCGATTGCCTTGAGATAGATGGCAATCACCAAAGCGGCTACGCCAAAGCAGGCAAAGACAACGAGTGGAACGGTATAGTCGTAAGGAATAAAATCGGCTCCTGATGCCTTAGCAGCTATGACGGCTGGATTGTCGGCATTGGTGGAGGTAAGGAGGTTTCCGATGAGCTTAGGAACAAAGCAAAGACCAATATTCTGAACCCAGAAAATCAGGCAGTAGGCACTACCAAGAATCTTCTCGTCGATAATCTTAGGTACACTTGGCCAAAGAGCGGCAGGAACCAAGGCGAAGGAGATGCCGAGAAGCACAATTGTTGAATATGCAAGAACGGCACTCTTTGTCTCTGGAAGCACGAAGGCGAAGATGAGGTGACAGCAGATGAGAAGGAGTGCGCCTCCCATGAGCATTGTTGCACCACGTCCTTTGCGGTCAAGGAAATTTCCAAGGAATGGAGTGATCACCGCTGCGCCAATAGGGAACCAGCGGAAGATGTTTGATGCAGCTTCTGCAGAGATACCGTCGAGGTTGCACTGAAGCATGTTTGCTCCGTAGCGCTGGAATGGGAAGATGGCTGAGTAGTAGAGCACGCAGAGGAGTGCAACCACCCAGAAGACTCTTGAGGTGAGAATCTTTCCAAGGTCGCTGAACTTGAATTCTTCGTCGCTGCTTTCTTCTTCTGTTGCGCCTATCTGCTCGTCGAGCTTCTTGTCCATGAAGGTGAAGACGGTGTAGGTGATGAGACCAATGAAGATGAGTACGGTGCAGAAAGCTACTGGAGCTACGATGCTTCCGAAGCTGTCGGCAATAATTGGAGAAATGGAGAAAATGGCAAACACACCAACGCGGGCAATTGCCATCTCAAGTCCCATGGCAAGTGCCATCTCCTTTCCCTTAAACCACTTTGCGATTGCCTTTGAAACGGTTGTACCTGCCATCTCGCAGCCGCAGCCGAAGATCATAAAGCCGAAGGATGCCATCTTCGCACTTGCAGGAAGAGCAACCCACCAAGAGTTCAGCCACTCGGCAAATGCGGTTGTCTGAAACCAGTCGGTAATGCCAATGAACTTGATCACTGCTCCTATCAGCATCAACGACGCTGACAGTTCTCCGGTGAAGCGGATTCCGGTCTTGTCGAGTATGACACCGGCAATGATTAGGAAACCGCAAACGTTCAGGATATACTCTGATGCGGCATAGGTTCCGAACACATCAGGAGTCCATCCTCGCTGGCTTTCAATGAGAGCCTGAATTGGTGACATCAAGTCTACGAACATGTAGGCGAAGAACATCATTGATGCCACAAGTACCAACGCTGTCCAACGCATGGCGGGAGAGTCGTTGAGTCTTTTCTGAATTTGTTCTGTCATTTTTTGTTTTATGATTATTATTATAGTTTTTTCTCGCTAATAGAGAGATTCTTCACTCTGTATTTTGTGAAAAAGCCTACCTGCAAGGGGAGCAAAGAATCACTCGGCATGTTTAGAGGATTAAATATTGAGATTAATATTTATCTTCTTGAGGTCGCAATCACGACTGCTATTGCCTACCAAAATCTCGTATTTGCCAGGAACAACAGACATGGTGTTTGTGGTTTCATCCCATACCTCGAAAGAGCTGAGTGGAAGATCTAAGGAAACACTCTTCGTCTCACCAGCTTTCAGAGATACGCGCTGGAAGGCTCTAAGCGATTTCTTTGGACCTTTCACGTCTGCACATCTCCGGATATACACCTGCACAACCTCATCACCATCTCGCTTACCTGTGTTCTTAACCTCTACGGTAAGCTTGCCGTCTTTGTAGTTCAACTTACCGAAAGAGAAGGAGGTGTAGCTAAGACCGTAACCGAATGCCCATAGCGGTTCGCCATTAAAGTAGCGGTAGGTGCGGTTTGTCATTGTGTAATCGAGGAAGTCTGGAAGGTCGGAAACTGAACGATAGAATGTCACTGGCAACTTTCCGGAAGGGTTATAGTCGCCAAAGAGCACGTCGGCAGCAGCGTCGCCACCTCGCTCGCCAGAATACCACGCCTGAAGTATTGCTTCGCTGTTTTCCATCTCAGGAACAAGTGCTATTGCAGAGCCAGAGCAGTTTACGTAGATAACCTTCTTACCTGCATCGTGAAGGGCTTTGATGAGGTTGCGTTGGCACTCAGGCAACTGAATATCTGTTCTATCTCCGCCCTTGAAGCCATAAGCATCTACTTTCATTTCCTCACCTTCAAGGCTTGGGGAGATTCCGCCAACGAAGACAACGTAATCGGCATTACCCACTTCAGAGAGAATGGCATCGGTGGTCTTTTCCTGCTGAGCAAAGACGTCGAAATGCATGTGCGCCATTCCGAACTCTTGGATATAATCTATCTGGATATCGTATTTCTCTCCTGGCTTCACATGATATGCTTTCTTCCATTTCTGAACGCCATGAGCTTGGCGGAAGCGGTCGCGGAGGGTATCGCCATTGATGATTACGCGATAGCCATCGTCTGCCTCGACCTCGAAATTCACGTCTTCTTCCTGTTGGGGTGAGAAGACTGCCTTGTAGCAACCAGTGAACTGATCGAGAGAAACGCCTGGGGCGAAGACGGTGTTGCCGCCGTTGTTAAGGGTTATTGGACTTTTATGTATATTCCGAGCAACAGGTGTACCTTCTTTCTTCGTGTTATTCCAATACTCCACTGCCATGCCTTTCTCACCAGAAGGAGTGGTGAGATTTCCAAAACGACTTATCTTCACAAGATTGCTGACAAGTCCGCTGCCTCCTACATAGCGCACCTTTCCTCTTCCTTCGAGCTTCTTCTGAATGCCCTGAAGAATGGTTACGGTGTGGGTAGGATAACCGCTGTAGTTACCCCATTGCATCACGCTATCTGCTGCATTCGGACCAATAACAACGAGGTCAATGCCGTCTTTCTTCAATGGAAGGATGTTGTTTCTGTTATGGAGAAGAACCATACTCTCCTGAGCCATTTTGTAGGCGAGGGCATTGTGTTCTTTTGAACAGAGGCGATCATGAGGAACCTTTGTCCAAGGAACGAGAGATTGGGGGTCGAGGTCGCCGAGGAGGATTCGGCCTATCAACAGGCGCTTCAACGAGCGGTCGATGGCTTCCATGGTCACCTCACCGTTCTTCAACGCCTTAGGAAGGTTCTTATAGACAGAGCCGCATTCAACGTCTGTGCCTGCAATAACTGCTGTTCCTGCTGCTATGCTGGCTGTAGGAGAAACGGCGTGGCAGTTTTTCATGTAGAAGTCACGAATAGCTCCACAGTCGCTGACAACAATTCCGTTGAAGCCCCATTCATCGCGGAGAATGCGCTGGAGGTAGCGTTTGTTTCCGCAGCAAGGGTCGCCATCGATTCTCTGGTAGGCGCACATAACCTCTGCAACGTTTCCTTCTTGAACAAGTGACTTGAAAGCAGGAAGGTATGTCTCCCAAAGGTCGCGCTCAGGAAGATTCTCGATATTGAATGTGTGGCGATTCCATTCTGGTCCGGAGTGCACTGCAAAATGCTTTGCACAAGCAAGGAGCTTCTTGTATTTTGAATCCTTTGGACCTTGAAGACCATTCACAACGGCAAGTCCCATGCGTGTAGTAAGATATGGGTCTTCACCATAGGTCTCTTGTCCTCTACCCCATCGAGGGTCGCGGAAAATGTTTATGTTCGGTGTCCAGAAAGAAAGGCATTGGTAGCGGTTCATCTCGTTCTTTGACTTTGCCTGAACGTTTTTTATTCTCGCTTCATCGCTAACAGCATCAAAGCAGCGATAGAGAAGCTGATCGTCAAAAGAGGCTGCCATTGCCACGGTGATTGGGAACACGGTGGTGAAGCCGTTTCTGCCCACTCCATGAAGTGCCTCATTCCACCATTGGAAACTTGGAATGCCGAGACGTGGAATTGCAGGAGACTCGTCCATCATCAGGCTTACTTTCTCGTCGAAGGTCAATCGTTTTATAAGATCTTCTGCACGTTGTTCTGGTGTGAGCGTAACGTCTTGATACGGCAGTTTCTCTTGTGCATAGAGACATAATGTCAAAAGCGACAAAATGATTCCAACGAGTGTTCTTTTCATTTTCTGATTTTTGGTTTTTATAGTTAGTATTCGTAATTTATCGGGTGAGTTGCAAACAATTTGTCATCGAGAGCAACAACATAGTCTTGAAAATCTTTGCAAAGATAATGTAAATTAGGCGAAAAACAAAGAAAAAAGGTAAAAAAAAAGAATTATATCCTCGCTTTTTATTTAAATAGGTGGTAGAATGGCAGTATTTGCTTGAAAGATATAACATGATTGTAGGCTTTTTGTTAAAAAAGTTGATTTTTCTTGTTTATGTATGTAGTTATTGTTATCTTTGTAACGTCTAATGTACAGATGAATGAAAACTTCCTTTGTTGAAGCTATTTGTAACAAACAAGGAATAATTAAAGAAGAGGCAAAAGAAAAACGAAAACAAAAAATAATACTAACTATTATGGAAAAGAACTATCAATCAGGTGAATTTGAATTTAAGGGTTGGACATTGAATGGGTTCCTTATGCTCTTGGTGAACTTGCTGATGTATGCTGGTGCTGTATACATCTTTGTGATTGGAATCATGAAGGAAAACAACAACGAGCCGTTTGCGTGCGAGATTGTCACATCAATAGTGTTAATGCTCGTTGCCATTATCGTTTCTTGCGGATTCTCTATGTTGGAGCCAAATGAGGCGAAGGTAATCACGTTCTTTGGAAAATATATCGGAACATTTAGAAAAGTGGGATTCTACTGGATGAACCCCTTCCTTTCTCCTAAGAAGGTGAGTCTCAGGGCAAGAAACCTCAATGCAGAACCAATCAAGGTGAACGACAAAACGGGAAATCCGATTCTCATCGGACTTGTGGTTGTATGGAAACTAAAGGACACCTATAAGGCAATCTTCGATATCGATACAGAGGTGGCTGCAACTACAGGAAGCACAACAGCTGCTCGCATGAATAAGTTTGAACATTTCGTCTCCATTCAGAGCGACTCCGCCCTTCGAGAGGTTGCAGGACTTTACGCTTACGACAACGAGGCGGATTCAAAAGAGATCACACTTCGTGATGGAAGTGCAGAGATTAACGAAGTTCTCACACAGAAGCTCAACGAGCGACTTGACATGGCTGGTCTGGAGGTGGTAGAGGCAAGAATAAATTACCTTGCTTATGCTCCAGAGATTGCTGCCGTAATGCTTCGCCGTCAGCAAGCAGCTGCCATCATCACGGCTCGCGAGAAGATTGTTGAGGGAGCGGTATCAATGGTGAAAATGGCTATCGACAAAATCTCTGAAGAGGGTGTTGTAAGACTTGACGAAGAGAAGAAGGCGACAATGGTAAGCAACCTCCTCGTGGTGCTTTGCGCTGATGAGCCTGCTCAGCCAGTAGTAAACTCTGGATCATAGAAAACAAGGCATCACTTATCTGAATAAAAGAAAAAGGCTTTTCAAGAAAATATTATTGTTTCTTGAAAAGCCTTTTTTCTTTATGTATTTTTTATCTATACCGAATAATTTTTCGGGAGATTGTAAGCGTCTCCACGAAGACGTATTGCACCGTCCAAAATAATTGTTTACCTTT
>CALZTP010000078.1 GCA_945829115.1 uncultured bacterium
AGAACATTAAATGTGAATTACTCATTATAAAATTAATTTTGAACAGTTACTTATGCCCTCACACTATGGCGAGAAATGGTCAGAGAGACTTTTTTACCATCTCAGCACAACGCTCTCCATCAACACCGGCTGAAACAATTCCTCCAGCATAGCCAGCACCCTCACCGCATGGGAAGAGGCCAGAGATGGTGACATGCTGCAATGTGTCGTTATCGCGAAGAATGCGAACTGGTGCTGAGGTGCGTGTCTCCACAGCAATGAGACAAGCCTCGTTTGTTAAAAATCCCTTTGAACGGTTCCCAAACACCTTGAAACTTTCTCGAAGCCTGCTGCTGATGATTTCTGGCATCCAGAAATGCAGTGGAGAGGAAAGGAGTCCTGGAGTATAGGAGGAGTCGGGAAGAGAACCACTTAGCTTACCGTTTACAAAGTCTGCCATTCTCTGTGCAGGAGCAGTCTGTTTCATGTTTCCTTCCTGCCAGCAGGTTTTCTCAAGAGACTCCTGAAATGCCATTACAGAAAGTGATTTGTCGATATACCTATTTATATATATAGGGTCGGAAGGAATATCCTCTGGTCGGATCTCTACAACCATTCCACTGTTCGACCATTTTCCACCTCTGGAACTTGGAGACATTCCGTTGACAACAATTTGCTCACTGTCAGTGGCTGCTGGGATGACATAACCACCTGGGCACATGCAGAAGGAATATACTCCTCTGCCATTCACCTGAGTAACGAAGCTATATTCTGCCGCTGGAAGCCATTTGCCACGACCATCCTTGGAATGATACTGTATCTGGTCGATGAGACGAGAAGGATGTTCAAGACGAACACCAACAGCAATTCCCTTTGCCTCCATGGCGATTTTTGCAGAAGAGAGGTAACGGTAGACATCTCTTGCACTGTGGCCCGTGGCGAGAATAACTGGTCCGAAGAACTCTTTCCCTCCAGCAATCACACCAATCACCTTACCTTCTTTAATAAGCAACTCAGTCATCTTCGTTTGGAAATGCACCTCCCCACCACTGCGGAGGATGGTGTTTCGCATGGCTTCTATGACACCCGGAAGCTTGTCGGTACCAATATGAGGATGGGCATCGGAAAGAATTGAGAGAGGGGCACCATGTTGGCAGAAAACCCTTAGAATCTTCTCTACCGAGCCTCGCTTCTTTGAGCGAGTATACAGTTTCCCGTCAGAATAAGCACCTGCGCCACCTTCTCCAAAGCAATAGTTTGACTCCGTGTCAACCTTCTGCTCACTCTTTATTCTCGCAAGATCTTTCTTGCGCTCATGAACATCTTTTCCTCGCTCAAGGACTATAGGGCGCAAACCAAGCTCGATAAGGCGCAGGGCGGCAAACAAACCGCCAGGACCTGCACCCACCACAACCACAGACGGCTTACCAGAGACTTCTTGATAGTCAACGTGCTCAAAGACTTCATCGGTTGGCTCTTCATTGATATAAACCCTTACGGTGAGGTTCACAAAAATCTGCCTCTGGCGAGCGTCTATCGAACGCTTCAGAATGCGGATATGTGTTATCTGCTTCATATCGACTCCTTTCTCCTTTTGAAGGTATTTCTTCAGGTGAGACTCATTGCCAGCAATGTTCGGCAACACCCTTATCTGATATTCTTCTATCATAGCGCTTCTTTCTTAACGTTGTTTTCGTTCTTCTTTTTCTTTCTGATTTTCTTTTAACTAAACAGTTCTGGTTTTCTTCGCCTTCAGAATTTCCTTTTTGCAATGAAAAAAAACGTCCTTGTAGGCATTTTCATTGCACAAGAACAAAGGGAAATGGGCAAAAAGACAACAAAATCTGCTTTATTCTGCAAAATTACACAAAAATATAGAAAAAATGACTACAATAGTCAATTTTTTTTCGTAAATTTGCACCGAGAACGGACAATTCATTCTCGTTGATGCTTTTCAGGGGCTCCGCCACCGTTGTAGGGATGGGGATTTTCCAAAGCGCAACAGGCTGGAAAAGTCTGATGTTTAACTTCTCTCCCCACTCCCCTTACGTATCGGTGGACGGTTGGGAGACATTAAATAAAATTCAAACAACTATAACACAATGAAAGTTTTAAAATTCGGTGGAACCAGTGTAGGTTCCGTTGAGAGTATCCTTAGCCTAAAGAAGATTGTTGAAAAGGAGGCACGTGAACAGAACGTAGTAGTAGTGGTGAGCGCTTTAGGAGGAATCACAGACAAACTCATCAACACATCACATCTGGCACTCGAAGGGAAAGAGGAATGGAGACAGGAATTTGAAAACATGGTGGACAGACACCATAAAATGATTGACACAATCATTACCGAAACAAAAAAGCGTGAGAAACTGTTCCATAGCGTCGATGCCCTCTTCGAACAGCTGAAATCAATTTATTTTGGTGTCTTCCTCGTTCACGACCTTTCTCCAAAAACTCAGGACGCTATCGTAAGCTACGGAGAAAGACTCTCGTCACAGATCGTGGCAACACTCATAGAGGGTGCTAAATGGTTCGACTCAAGGGAATTTATCAAGACCGAATTCAAAAACAACAAGCATACACTCGATGCAGAACTAACGACACAGCTAGTAAAGAAAACATTTGCAGACCTTCCGAAAATCTCCCTCCTGCCAGGTTTTATCTCCAAAGACAAGAACAACGGTGAGACAACAAACCTCGGTCGTGGCGGTTCTGACTACACAGCAGCCATCATTGCAGCTGCCTTGAATGCAGAGATTCTTGAGATTTGGACAGACGTAGACGGCTTTATGACTGCCGACCCTCGTGTGATTCCAGCTGCCTATACCATCAACCAGCTATCGTTCATAGAGGCTATGGAGCTTTGCAACTTCGGTGCAAAGGTTATTTACCCTCCTACCATCTATCCGGTCTGCGTGAAGAACATACCTATCAAGGTAAAGAACACATTCAATCCCGAACATCCGGGAACTCTCATAAAAGAGAAAATAGACGACGACAACAAACCTATCAAGGGTATCTCCAGCATCAAGGGCACTACGCTCATTACCGTTACTGGACTCTCTATGGTGGGGGTGATTGGTGTGAACAGACGAATCTTCACCGCCTTGGCAGAGAATGGAATCTCTGTATTCCTCGTTTCTCAGGCATCTTCTGAGAACTCCACCTCTATCGGTGTGAAAGACAGTGATGCTGATGCCGCTATAAAGGTGTTAGACAACGAGTTCCAGAAGGAAATTGAAACGGGAGCCATGTACCCTATGTCTGCCGAATCAGGACTGGCTACGGTGGCTATCGTTGGTGAGAACATGAAGCACACTCCAGGTATTGCAGGAAAGTTGTTTGGCACTCTGGGGCGCTCTGGTATCTCCATCATTGCTTGTGCACAGGGAGCCTCTGAGACAAATATCTCTTTCGTTGTGCAGGAGAAATACCTGCGGAAGTCACTGAACGTCATACACGACTCTTTCTTCCTCTCAGAATACAAGGTGCTGAATATCTTCATCTGCGGAATAGGTACTGTGGGAGGTATGCTCATAGAGCAGATTAGAAACCAGCAGGAGGTATTGAAAAAGGAAAACCGTTTGAACCTGAACGTAGTGGGGATAGCATCTTCAAAAAAAGCAATCTTCTCACGTGAGGGTATAGACCTCGACAACTATAAGTCTCTTCTCGAAAACTCTGAGGAGAGCAATTCTCAGAAGCTCCTGGAGGGAATCTTGAACATGAACATCTTCAACAGCGTCTTCGTGGACTGTACTGCCTCGGCAGACGTTGCCGCTCTCTATCAGCAGCTTCTCGAACATAACGTCTCTGTGGTTGCTTGCAACAAGATAGCAGCCTCTTCCGACTATCAGAGCTACCACAAGCTTAAGGAGACGGCACTAACACACGGTGTCATCTTCCGTTTCGAGACAAACGTGGGTGCTGGACTGCCAATTATTGGTACCATAAACGACCTTGTGCACTCTGGAGACCGCATCACAAAGATTCAGGCTGTGCTCTCTGGAACGCTGAACTTCATTTTCAACGATATAGCAAAAGATGTGCCGTTCTCACTGACCGTACGCCATGCAAAGGAGCAGGGATATTCAGAGCCAGACCCACGCATAGACCTCTCAGGAATTGACGTAATCAGAAAGCTTGTGATCCTTGCACGTGAGGCAGGATATCAGGTTGAGCAGAGTGATGTTGAGAAGAAGCTTTTTATTCCAGAGGAATACTTCGAGGGCTCAGTAGACGACTTCTGGAATCGCCTTCCAGAGCTTGATGCAGACTTTGAGGCTCGCCGAGAGATTCTTGAACGCGAGGGAAAGAAGTGGCGCTTTGTGGCTACCTTGGAAAACGGAAAAACGTCTGTCTCTCTTCAGGAGGTTGACAGAAGTCATCCGTTCTATAACCTTGAGGGCTCAAACAATATCGTGATGCTAAACACGGAGCGATATAAGGAATACCCTATGCTCATTCAGGGCTACGGAGCTGGCGCTTCTGTAACAGCAGCTGGTGTGTTTGCAAACATCATGTCTATTGCTAATATTTAATGTGTTAGAAATTTGAATGTTTAACAATTTCTTCAATGATTCTATCATAAATCATTGAATGAAAGATTTTTTCAGGAGAAAAGGAACAATGAAACACATTATAATATTAGGCGATGGAATGGCAGATTGGCATAACGATGAAATAAACGGAATGACTCTGCTGCAATATGCAAAAACACCATATATGGACCTTCTCGCAAAGAATGGAAGAACGGGAATGATGAAAACCGTACAAGACGGTTTCCACCCAGGCTCCGAGGTGGCAAACTCTGCCATTCTCGGTTACAACCAGGAAGAGGTCTATGAGGGGCGTGGACCTCTTGAGGCTGCTTCTATCGGTATTGAGCTGAAGCCTACCGATATGGCTATTCGTTGCAACATAATATGTATCGAGGAGGGAAAGATAAAAAACCATTCCTGCGGACATCTTGATACAGAGGAGGCTGATGTATTGATAAAATTCCTTCAGGAGAATCTTGCCACCGATAAAGAGATTGTGGAACGCTTTGGAGAGCATCGGGTGGACTTCTATACTGGTATTCAATACCGCCATCTGCTCGTTGTTCACGGCGGAAACAAGAATATTCTCTGTACGCCTCCTCACGATGTACCTGGACAGGAGTGGCAGCCACTACTCGTAAAGCCTGGGGAGGAAGGCAAGGGAACCACAGAACTGTCGGCAGAAGAGACTGCAGAACTCATAAACATGCTTATCGTGAAGTCTCAGAAACTTCTTGCTGAACATCCGTTGAACAAACAACGCACTGCACAGGGAAAAGACAAGGCAAACAGCATATGGCCATGGGCAGGCGGTTATCGCCCACACATGAAGACTCTGCCAGAGCAATACAACGAGGTGAGAAAGGGTGCTGTGATCACGGCTGTTGACCTTATCCGCGGCATCGGGCATTATGCTGGATTGGACTGTATAGACGTTCCAGGAGCTACTGGTCTCTATAACACTAACTACGAGGGTAAGGCGGAGGCTGCCATAAAAGCTCTGCAGGGCGACTACGATTTTATCTACCTCCATGTAGAGGCGAGCGATGAAGCAGGACACGATGGAAACCTTACTTTGAAGCTTCAAACGATTGAAGATTTAGACAGAAGAATAATCGGTCCAGTATATGAGGCACTGAAAGACAATGACGAACCAGTGGCGATTGCTGTGCTTCCCGACCACCCTACTCCTGTTCATCACCGTACACACACTGCGGAGCCTATCCCATTCTTGATTTACGCTCCAGGTATGGAGGCTGACAGTGTGGAGACCTTCGACGAAGACTCTTGTAAGAATGGTTTCTACGGCACATTAGAGAAGGATGAATTCATAAAGGCTTTCCTTAACGCTCGTTGATATCATTCTTAAACTAAGAAATTTACGGATTCTAAAAAATTGAATTCATTATAGTTTCAGAACAACAAACACAAAAATCAACACATACTCGCACAATAAACTTCTAAACAATATGAATTACTATTCAACAAACGATAAAGCCCCTATTGCTACACTTGAAAAAGCGGTTATAAAAGGTCTTGCAGAAGACAAAGGTCTTTACATGCCAGAAAGAATAAAGCCGCTGCCGAAGGAGTTCTTCGAACACATCGAGAAAATGAGCTTTCAGGAGATTGCCTATAAGGTGGCGGAGTGTTTCTTCGGAGAGGATGTGGACTGTGAATCGCTGAAAAACATTGTCTACGACACACTGAAGTTCGACTGCCCTGTGGAGAAGGTGGCGGAGAATATCTATACACTTGAGCTCTTCCATGGCCCGACTCTCGCATTCAAAGACGTGGGCGCAAGATTCATGGCAAGACTCCTGCAGTATTTCTTGAAGAAAGGTGGGGAATATATCAGAAGCAACGGAGCAGAGAGAAAGAACAATGAGGTGAACGTGCTTGTGGCTACCTCTGGTGATACTGGCTCTGCCGTTGCAAACGGCTTCCTCGGAGTGGAGGGCATTCACGTATATGTGCTCTATCCAAAAGGAAAGGTGTCACCAATTCAGGAATGCCAGTTCACCACGCTTGGAAAGAACATCACGGCAATAGAGATTGACGGTGTCTTTGATGACTGTCAGGCTCTGGTGAAGTCGGCTTTCATGGATGAAGAATTGAACAAGAACATGATGCTCACTTCTGCTAATTCCATCAATGTGGCACGATTCCTCCCGCAGGCATTCTATTATTTTAACGCATACGCAAGAATGAAGGAGCGTGGTCTGGCAGAGAAACTCGTGATGTGTGTGCCATCTGGAAACTTCGGAAATATCTGCTCTGCTCTCTTCGGAAAGCGCATGGGACTTCCTGTAAAGAGATTCATTGCTGCTAACAATGCCAACGACATCTTCTTCAACTATCTGCAGACGGGAGAGTATCATCCAAAGGCTTCTGTGCAGACAATAGCAAACGCTATGGACGTTGGTGACCCTTCAAATTTCGCACGCATCTATAACCTTTACAAGGGCAACCATAAGGCTATCTGCAATGATATCTCTGGTGCTACTTATAAAGACCAGGAAATCAGAAATATTATGCAGGAATGCTACAGCAATACTGGATATGTTCTCGACCCTCACGGAGCATGTGGCTATCAGGCTTTGAAAGACGGTCTCAAGGAGGGCGAAATGGGCGTATTCTGTGAAACAGCTCATCCAGCAAAGTTCAAGAGCACGGTTGATGAGATTCTTTCTTCTGACATAGAGATTCCTGCTCGTTTGCAGGAGTTTATGAAGGGTGAGAAGAAGAGCGTGGAAATGGGAAAGGACTTCGAGTCTTTCAAGGCATTCCTGCTCAGTGAATAAGCTATTAAAATAAATTCTATTTCGTATGATAAAAAGTGTGTTGTTCCTGTTATTTGCTTCCTTACCCTTCTCTGCCATGGCACAGTCAGAGTGGGAAGTTCCAGAATTTGAGAAAAAGCCTGAGAAAGAGGTGGTAAAGGAAAAAACGGAAAAAGAGAAGAAAAAGTCTTCTATAGAACCTCAATACGGGGTGGGAATGGTTCCTATGGTTGATGGAGGTGTGGAATGGACGGTGAAAATTCCAGCTCAGGGTCGTAGTGGGCAGGAACTCTTTGACAAGGCTCTCACTGCCATGAACAACGCCACCAAGGCTCCGGGGCAGAGCAAGCAGAGCAGAATTACTGCTGTGAACAGAAAGGAGTTTATCATTGCCGCACACTTCGATGAGGAGATGGTGTTCTCTAACTCTACCTTCGCCAAAGACTTTGCAGACTTTCGATATACATTGATCGTAAGATGCAAGGATGGTGAAGAGGAGATCACTCTTTGCAGATTGTCATACAGATATAATATAGGCAGACCAGAGGAGGAAGTAACGCCTGCAGAGGAACTGATCACCGATGAGGAATGCATGAACAAGACAAAGACGAAATTCTATAAAACCCATGGGAAATTCCGGAAGAAGACGATAGACAGAAAGGAAGAAATCGTGAATCTCTTCCGGCTTGCCACAATGGATTAAACGATAGCCCTTACGAGGACAGGTGCATGAAACATAGCAATCTCAGAAAACTGTGTTTTTATGCGCTTGTCCTTTAACTGCTTTTTGGGAAAAAGAAAAAAACGCCTCTGTCTCACACCCCCTACACACAACGAATATCCTGTCTAAAAAACAAAAGAAGAAAGTACTATGATTCAAAATATTGAAGGAGAAGATAAAGAGAAGAAAGGTCGCAGCCGAGTATTCTACATCAGACAGATTCTGAACATTATCTTCATAATTGGAGCAATTGCTGGAGCCATTGTCTATTGGACTCAGCCAGACGAAACATTGGGAATCTTGATCATCATGACTTCAATGTTCTTCAAAATGGCTGAATGCGTACTGAGATTCAGAAAATAGAACGCTTTACAAGGAAAAGAAATGTATTCTCTATAACTGCTTATCATGACATTTTTCAAGAAAAGAAATAACATACAAACTCTAATAATCTCATTCCTGCTGGTTCTCGATTCGGCTATATCATATGCACAAACACTGCAGCAATATGGTGGAGCAAACAATCTGCCAACGTCAAACAACCAATTTGGGGGTGACGACAATTCCTTTGGAGGAAACAGAAACTCACACGGCAGCGATAGCACCAGTCATAAGAAAATTCCAAGGGGAATAACGGTGTGGACGGTTGATGAGGTAACAGGGGAACGCTCAGAGGCAGAACCTGATACCACATCGTTCATGCGCATGAATCACGTGCTTGGAACTGGACTCTACGGTGAATACCAAAACTTGGGAAACAATGGTTCTCCACGTATCTCAAGAATATTCATAAACAGAGATGAAGACAATGACTTCATTTTCGTAAACACATACTCGCAGGTGATGGAGAAACCTGGGGAATTTCATTTCACAAACACGTTCTCGCCAATAACAAACCTCGTCTATAACTCCTGCGGAAACAAGATGAATGGAGAAGACCATCTCAAGGCAACCTTTGCAGTAAATGCATCAAAACGCCTCGGATTCGGCTTCAAGTTCAACTATCTCTATGCACGAGGATACTATGCCAACCAGAACCTTGCACACTTCGGGTACACCATGTGGGGAAGCTACATCGGAAATCGGTACAAGATGCACGCCTGGCTGTCTCTGAACCATCACAAGCAATCAGAGAATGGTGGCATCACGAATGATGAATACATCACTCATCCAGAGTCTTTCTCCGAAAACTTTGCGTCAAACGAAATACCTACTGTGCTGAAGTCAAACTGGAACAAGCAAGACAACCAACGCTTCTTCCTTACTCATAGCTACAGCGTGGGATTCAACAGAAAGGTGCCAATGACGGAAAAGGAGATTGAGGCAAAGAAGTTTGCTGATGCTTCGAAAAAGGAGAAGGAAGCAAAGGAGGCAAGAGAGAAGAATGGGGTACCTGAAGATGGTGACGAATCTTCTTCGCTGACTCTCGGTAGACCGTCTGACGCAAAAATTATGGGCGATGAACCTGCTCCCGAGAAGAAGGATGCTGGAAGAATAAAAGAGGGTTCTCCAGAAGCTAACGATAGTCTTATGGCTGAGAAGAAAAAGGCAGAGGAGAATGAGTTCATGAAAGATGAGTATGTTCCGGTGACCAGTTTCTTCCATACCCTGCAGCTCGACCATTATCAAAGGGCATACATAGCATATCTCTCACCAGAGAACCTTTACCTCAACGACTACTACGCTCTGCAGTCTGATTCTATCAACGACCAGACAAAGCATACGCATGTCAAAAACACGCTGGGAGTCTCTCTGCTCGAAGGATTCAACAAATGGGCGAAGGCAGGCATACATGTCTTTGCAGCAAATGAAATAGGGCGTTTCTCTCTCCCAGAGATCGATGGCTCCTTCACCTCTTGGACAGAGAAGAAGTTCAGTGTGGGAGGCGGTATAACAAAGAAAGAAGGAAAGGCTTTTCATTTCAATGCTCGTGGGGAGTTCTTCCTCCTTGGCGACCATGCTGGCACTTTAGACATTAACGGAGCGGCAGACATCAATATCCCACTGTTCGGAGATACTGCCGTAGTTGATCTAAAGGGTGGATTCTCTGTTTCCAATCCGTCGGAATATTTCTCAAAATACAGTTCTCGTCACTTCCAATGGAATCTGGAAAACGAAATAGACAACGAGACTCGTCTACACCTTGAAGGAAATCTTTCTTTCGAAAAGACGAAGTCGAAACTCCGTGTTGCAGTTGATAATATCACAAACTACACGTACTTCGGAACAACATACAATGTAGACGACGAATACAATGTCTCTGGACTTGACATTAAACCTCGTCAGGCTTCCGACGTACAGGTGGTGACAGCTCAGCTATATCAGAATTTCAAACTCGGAATATTCCATTGGAACAATATCGTGACCTACCAAAAGTCAACAGACGAATGGGCACTGCCTCTACCAAGAATGAACCTCTACTCAAACCTTTTCATACGGTTTAAGATAGCAGGAGTATTGGCAACAGACTTCGGAGCAGACGTAAGATACTTCACAAAATACTACGCTCCAGAGTATTCTCCGCAGATGCTCTCCTATGCCATTCAGGAGAACAAGGATAGAAGAACGGAAGTGGGAAACTACCCTATCTGCAACGTCTATGCAAACTTCGAATTAAAGACATGCCGATTCTATATCATGATGAGTCATGTGAACGGTTCTGGAAAAGGAAACTATTTCTTCACTCCTCATCATCCGATGAATGCCAGCGTGTTGAGAATCGGACTAAACTGGAATTTCTATAACTAATCGCTTCGACCTATGGTAAACCTCGAAATAATGGAATATATCGAGCAGGAAATTCTGCCGAGATATAATGCCTTCGACAGTGCACACCGTATTCCTCATGCTCTTGCCGTTATCCGCAGCTCATTGAAACTGGCAAAGAAAATTGGTGCTGACGAGAATATGGCGTATGTCATTGCAGCATACCACGATTTAGGAATGGAAGGTCCTCGTGCCGTACATCATATCACAAGCGGGAATATTCTCCTTGCCGATAGCAAGCTAAAGAAATGGTTCTCGCCAATGCAGATAAAAATCATGAAGGAGGCGGTGGAAGACCATCGTGCTTCTGCATCGAAGTCGCCCCGCTCGATATACGGGAAGATAGTTGCTGAAGCCGACCGCCAGCTCGACCCTATCACTGTTATCACGAGAACCATACAGTTCGGTATTGACCGTTATCCAGAACTCGACACAGAAGAACACTTCAAGCGTGTCGTGAACCACCTGCAGGAGAAATATTCTGCTGCAGGGTATATCAGGCTCTGGATTCCAGGATCAGAAAACGAGGAGAAGCTGAAGGAGCTAAGGGAAATAATCTCAAACCCTGCAATGATCAGAAATCATTTTAATCAGATATGGACAGAGCTCTCGAAAAAAGAATAACACTCCAAGAATTATCTTTTCATTCGATTTGCATTCTCTTTGCATAATCAAAACAAACACGCACTTATCTATATGCATTATATCACAATTACAACAGCAGCAATTCTCTTGCTCGCTTCATGTGCCACTACGGAAAGGAAAGCTGAAGTGGCGGAAGAAGATATAGAGGCGAAAAGACAGTTGCAGGGAATATGGCTCTCTGAGTCAGGAACAACAAATCTGAAGATAAAGGGAGACTCTATCTTTTATTCTGACAGTACGATGATACCTGTTTCCTTCTGCGTAATAAACGACTCTCTCATTATAAAAAACAGTAACAACAATGAGAGCAGATACGCTATAGAAGATTGTTCTAACGATCTCTTCTCTTTCAAGAACAATGATGGCGACCTTTTCTCTTACACAAAAAGTAACACAAAGGCAGATGAGAACCTCTTTGAGCACTCAAAAGTGCAGAACATCAACCAATGTACGCTTATCAAGCGTGATACCATTATGTCGACAGAGAAAAACAAGTATCATGCCTATGTTCAGATAAACCCTTCATCTTATAAGGTGGTGAACACAACCATCTCATCAGACGGACTGCCTACAGAAAGCGTTTACTACGACAACATCATAAACCTCTGTATCTACGACGGAGGGAAACGACTGTTCTCAAAAGACTTCAAAAAGCAGGACTTCAAAAAATACGTTCCTCTCGAATATCTCCAGCAGTCTATACTTAGCGACATAACGGTTGATGGTGCGAAAGAGGGAGAGGTGGAATGCTCTGCTCTGATATGTACACCAAATTCCTATACTTCGTATGTTGTAAAAATAAGAATTTCTGACAATGGGAATATCATTATGGAGATATAACGATATCCTTAATTCCGCAACACTATAATTTAACTTTATTTATAAGTTCCTGAGCAACA
>CALZTP010000079.1 GCA_945829115.1 uncultured bacterium
GTCGTAAAACAGTAAGGTAACTACTCATGCCCATAGGGGTACTGAGTAGTTACATCATGAATCCCTCCCATGTCAGGTATGTCCTCAGAATCTGTATTCTATTTTCCCAAGACAGGCAGCATATGTTTCTGAAAGCACGTCGTGCCAGTCTACACCAATGCTGAGATGTTTTCCTATTTGCTTCTCAGCATGGAAAGCGACGTAGTTTTTCTCGCCAGAAGGGAGTATATCATATTTTGACGCAACAATCACCTTTCCTCCTATCTGTAGTTGACAAGGGAGCAAGAGTTGAGGATTCACGATGAAGGTGGTGTAATCGTTATGGTAGCCTTTCGGATTAAAGAAATTCACTCCAGCAGAGATCACGAACCATCCCACCCTACCGTATGTGGCAGCCTGCAGCTTCCATGTTTTTTCAGCAAAATCCATGTCAAGGAAATAACTGTTCAGAGAGAAAGAGAAATCTTTCTTTGAATGTGTGTAGCCAATTTTTATCTCATCGATATAAGAGGCGTAGAGATTATCTTTTCTCAACATCCATTCATCTTCCGTAACCTTATCGTCGACAATAAAGCTCGGATTAGAGAATTTTCTATGATAGGCAGCCTGCAGCTGTGTAGTCTCAGAGAGCGTGGCAATGAGACTGCTCTCGAAATTGTGCCTCACCTCATGATGGTTGTTGCCAGAAATCGAGTAGTTATAATACATCATTCTGTCTCCCAGAGAAAGTTGCACATCTCCAAACGAGCAGTCGAAGCGGATATAGAGGTCGTTGTTCATCTGACCAAATTTCTGACTCTCGTCATTCTCTAACCTCACACTGTTCTGCTCTTTGTCCCACTCCCATCCCAACATCATGTTCACCTTCTCTGTCAAAGGCGTGTTCAACTCCACAAGTCCAAACATCACATGGTAAGATGTTGCCACTGCCTTCCGCTGCTCATCAATCATCTTGAACTGAGGAGCATTAGAATATTGATACCCGCCACCAATGAGCCAGTTGCCAACGTTCCTGTCGAGATCGAAGAAGAAATGTGTCTTGGTGGTGTATTCATGACTACCGATTTTTGATTGCCTTTTAGGGTTATAGAACTTATAGTCGGTATATTGCTGTGTGAAATACGTCTGGAGGCGAGAGTGAGGCGACAGCCAGTTTGTCATGTGAGCTCCGAGGTGGTGAGCCTGATTGATCTCGTTCGACTTGTCCATATAGTCGAAAGAGCCAGAGGCATAAAGGGATGTCTTCTCGCTGCCATATATTCCCTGCACGGAGTGTGCATAAAGGTTGTCGGAACCGAACTGCATTCCAGTTAGAACATTCAAACCGTCTTTCTTCCTTACAAGGTTTATGTCTATCACTCTGCCGAGCCCAAGAGTACCTTTTGCCACTCCCGTATTGTCACAAATCTGTATTTTCTCTATCTCCTTTGCCTTCAGTTGATACATAAAAATGCGCATATCGAGATTCACAGTAGAATTGTCTACTCTAACATTATAAGAAGTGGCTATGTCTTTGAAACCGCCTTGTATCAAGTCAGGGTATGCCATCAGTATATCAAGCAAAGTCTCTTCACCAGTGAGAGTCATGCGCTGTGGATAGATTACCACACGGTCACAATACATCTCTACGAAACGTTCAGGAACTCCACCAACGGAATAGGCAGGAAAGAGCCAGAAAAAAATTGCGAGCCAAAAAAGGTTATCATTAGTTTTCATAAGTATGTTTGTTAGGCTTATATCCTTAAGGTAGTACTGGAAGGAAAAGATAGAGCATTGAATAATGCTTTTGCAAAATTAGATAAAAAACTCTTTCCATCAAAATTTCTTGTAAAGAATTATCACAAAAAACGAAAAAAAGTTTTATTTTCCTTGGCAGAACAAAATAAAAAACTTAGCTTTGCATGAAAAAACAAAGTTCTTGGAAAGCCAGGGGCACAAATATTAGGGCAATACCCACCAAAAAGATAAAAGACGAAAAAAAAGAGTTTTTATGACAGAGAAAAAAGAAATATCCTATGGGAGCGGCTATTGCCGACTATCATAACAATGGCAAGGCAGAGACGTTGAGAGTTTTTGCTCAAGATTTTGAAGAAGATGAGATACCAGTAGAGACACTATTCCGTGATTTCGACAGTATGCCTTCTCTTGAGCAAAAGGCTCTACAAATGGCAAGGGGAAGGATTCTTGACGTTGGTGCTGGTGCCGGTTGCCACTCTCTTGCCCTTCAAGAAATGGGTAAGGAGATTACTGCTATTGACATCTCTACAGAATCTGTTTCTACTATGATATGCCGAGGGGTGCGCAATGCCCTTGAGCAGGACTTTTGGCTTGTTGAAGAGCGTTTCGATACAATCCTCATGCTCATGAACGGAATAGGAATCATTGGGACCGTTTCAGAGCTCCCACGCTTCTTCCGCCATTTAAATAACATTCTAAGCGAGAACGGTGAGGTGATCTTAGACTCTACAGACATCTGCTATCTCTTCGAGGAAGAAGATGGAATTATTGTTCTACCAGACAACGGCTATTACGGAGAGATGGTTTTCCAAATGCAATATAAGGATATTATCGGTGAGAAATTCCCTTGGCTGTATATTGACTTCGACACTCTTTCTGAGAAAGCGGAAGAAAACGGCTTTTGTGCGGAATTGATTATGGAAGGAGAACATTACGATTTCCTCGCACGAATAAGAAGAAAATAACAGAAGCAGAAAAATTATAGTAGGTGCGACATAGTTGCAGTTTGAGATATGGAATTATGTCGCCCCTACTTAAAACGCCCTATTCTCCAATTTAGAGTATTTTTCTCCTTTAGCATTCTACGCTAAGAAGATAATCCACAAGTTTTACGTTCACCTTACTCAGTTCATGGGAGGCCTTATGGAGATTACGACTGAATTCCTCAAACGTGTCAACACCACCATCTACGAGGTCGGTAACCGACTTCACAAGCATACAAGGCACCTTCAGTAAAGAACAGACAAAGGCAACAGCAGCTGCCTCCATATCTTTCAGTCGTCCTCCGTTCTCTTCTATTATCTGAAGGTCGCAAGGCTGCATGTCGAGAGAAGAACCTGTTGTCACTTTAGCCATTTCTAAACCAAGGGCATCTGCTACCTCTTTAGAACGTGCTGAGAGTGCATAATTTCCGAGAGCCTGCGTTCCCCATTCATCGTCTCCCATGACACGACGGTCGTGGAACATCACTCCACTGCCAATATACACCTTTCCTATTTCGGCACCATATTTTTTGAATGCTCCACACGTACCACTGTTTATGACAATGTCAGGATGAAGCGTTTCTATCGCCTTGAGTGTTGTGAGTGTGGCTGCTTCACAACCAATGAGACTGGAGCCATGTTGTGTTCCGTTCACCACAATGTGCAGCACATTTTCTCCGTCCAGTTGCTTCTGATAGAGAACACATGGAAGTGAGCCAAACGCTCCTTCCACCTTTTCAACATTGAATCTCTCAATAAAAGGGGCTGCTTCAGCCTCCTTTGCTACTATGTAACATATATTCATTCTGTTCGTTTTTTTCAATTATATATACACCTAAACAAAATTATCGCATTTCTTCTTTCACCAATACTTCACCATCACTTCACCATCTCCCTATGTTGCGACTGCTTCCATCTCTTAAAATTTTCCTTTGCAATGGCATGCAGCTCAGGAGAGAAGGTCCAGTCGGCAAAGCGAGAGGAGATAATGTCAACCGCCTGCTCAGAGGGATGTAACATATCGGGATTGTAGAAGCGATAGTCGCGGAGCTCGTCGAGCATAATCTCGTATGCAGGGAAATAGGCTGTCCAAGGAAATTCCTTCACCAAGGCATCTGCCAAAAGCAGCAGTCGTGCCTTGTGGAGCTGCGAGACATGGTAGCCGTATTTCTTGTAGCGGTAAGGACTCACGGTAAAGCAAACCTTCAACTTTGAATTGTAACCCCTTAATGCAGAGAGAGTAATGCGCCATCTCTCAATCAATTTTTGAAGCTCATATTCCTCCTCCACGAAACATCTTGACGGCTCCTTATGACAGTTTGCCACAACAAAATCGTCTTCTGCCAAACGGTAGCAGCGCACAGTGCCAAACGTAACACAGAGAAGGTCGGCAGTGAGAAGAGCATGACGTGCAGCGCACACCCCTTTCTCGATTTTCTCCCTGCATTCCGACTCCGTTGTGGCAGAGAACCGATTAGTATGCAGCCAACTGTGATAGACACCCTCCTGCCCTTTGAACACCTTTCCCGCAACATCGAACCTCTCGTCTGTCAACACCTCTATTGCCTGCGCAATGCTCACAGGATTATAAAGCACGCCAAAGGGATTCACCGTAACCTTCTCCTCCCCCATTCTCTTCTGAAGATGCTCTCCAACATGCTGCGAGAAGCAAGAGCCGAGCGTCAGAACCCTTGACTCTGGCGTTAGCGTTATGAAATGTCTGGGAAGTGGGATTTGCGTAAAGAGTTCCATTACTGAGAGCTTTTTTGACTGTTTCTGAAACGGTTATTTATTCTCACTGAAAGGGAAGAGTCCAAAGAGTTCTGCATCAATCATGTCTGTGACAATCTTCAAATCCTTTGGGTTATCTCCGAACTTGCAGGTGTCTCCATCCACGATGATTAGTCTTCCCTTGTAGTTCTTTATCCATTCCTCGTAGCGCTTGTTAAGACCAGTGAGATAGTCAATACGAATAGACTGCTCGTAGTCTCGCCCTCTCTTCTCTATCTGCGCAATGAGATTAGGAATTGAGGAGCGGATATAGATCATGAGGTCTGGGTAACCAACGAGCGACATCATCAGATTAAACAGATCAGAATAGTTTTCGAAATCTCTGTCACTCATATATCCCTGTCCGTGAAGGTTTGGTGCGAAGATCTGTGCGTCCTCAAAGATTGTTCTGTCTTGAATGATTGTCTCCTGCGCCTTTGAAATCTCCACCACTTCCTTAAACCTTTTGTTCAAGAAGAAAATCTGGAGATTAAAAGCCCATCGGTGCATGTCTTTATAGAAATCTGCAAGATAAGGATTGTTGTCAACTGGTTCGAAGCGTGGAGTCCATCCGTAACGCTTTGCCAGCAGACGCGTGAGGGTAGTCTTGCCGCTACCAATATTTCCTGCTATAGCTATATGCATTTTTTCTATATAATTATGTAAGGAATATGAGATGCTCTTTGTTTAAGAGCCCCATAAAAGAATATTTTAATAAGGTGTAAAGGATGAAAAGAACAGTCTATTTCTCTAATGAGAAGAATCCATATAGCAACTGATCTATACGGTCTGTAATGGTTCTAAAATCCTCTGGGTTATGTTCAAAATCGAGGTTGTTGACATCGATGATAAGTAGTCGACCCTTGTACTCCTTCGTTATGAAGTTCTCATAGTGGTTGTTTAAGCCCTTCAGATAGTCGAGCTGGATGGTCTGCTCATAGTCACGTCCTCGCTTCTGAATGTTTGAAACAAGATGGTCGATAGACGACCTAAGGTATACCATCAAATCTGGATATTTCACCAGAGAAACCATCTGTTCGAAAAGCTCCATATATGTTTCAAAGTCTAAGTCGGAGATGGAGCCCTGATCGTGGTTATTCCTTGCAAAGACATGCACACCTTCGAAGATGGAGCGATCCTGTATAACCGTCTCCTCACTATTGTTTATCTGAAGAATATCCTTGAAGCGTTCCTTTAGAAAGAACACCTCAAGATTGAACGACCATCGTTTGATGTCTTTATAATAATCTTCAAGGTAAGGGTTGTCAACAACCTTCTCGTATCTCGCCTGCCATTTGTAATGTTTGGCAAGCATGCGTGTGAGTGTTGTCTTCCCACTACCAATGTTCCCTGCTATTGCAATATGCATTGTATGTTCTGTTCTCTATGTCTTAATATTACTTTTACTCCAAACATCTGGTGAAGGTGCTCAGCAAGGTGTTGGGCAGAATAGACGGAGCGATGCCTACCGCCTGTACAGCCAAATGCGAAGGAGAGCGATGTGAAGCCTCGTTCCATGTATCTTCTCACATGCCTTTCTGCCAAAGGGTAGATATTCTCAAGGAAGGAGAGAATCTCACCATCTTCCTCCAAGAAGCGAATCACGGGAGCGTCAAGACCAGTAAGAGGTTTATATTCTTCATATCGCCCCGGGTTATGCGTGCCTCGGCAATCGAAGACATACCCTCCTCCATTCCCCGACTCATCTTCTGGTATGCCTTTTTTATATGAGAAACTCCACACCTTCACCACAAGTTCTCCCTGATGGTCGTATTTCGACACCGAGGGACTACTGATACTGCCTTTCGGAGAATTAGGCACTTTCTCCTGCAATAGCTTTGTGGGTTGCTCTTGCAAAGATGTCTTGGCTTTTTCCTTCATGTTCCTCACCACTTCTTGCAGAACATCGGTGAGGTATGGGAAGGAGGCTTTGAACTCTGGAAGGAGTGCCTGCAGATTCTCTATTGCAGCAGGAATACTCTTTAGGAAATGCTCTTTCCTCTCGAAATATCCGCGGAAGCCGTACGCTCCTAATACCTGCAGGGTGCGAAAAAACACGAACAACAACAGTCGTTTCTCAAATGTCTCTCGGTCTGGAACGTCTGTAAGCCCCTTAAGGCAGTAATAGTAGATATCTGTAAGCTCTGTTCTCAAATACTCTGGATATTTTGCTGATGCCTGCCAGAGGAAAGAGGCGAGGTCGTAATAAACAGGACCTTTCCGTCCGCCTTGAAAGTCAATGAAGAATGGTTCGCCGTCTTTCAACATCACGTTCCTTGCTTGAAAGTCCCGGTACATAAAGCCTACGATATTCCCTGCATCTTCTCTCGTAAGTTCTAAAGCAAGATGGCGGAAGTCTTCCTCTAACCTCAGTTCATGGAAGTCCACCCCAGTAGCTTTTAGAAAGCAATATTTGAAGTAGTTGAGGTCGAACATCACGTTCATAGTATCGAAAGAGGGCTGCGGATAACAGACATCCCAATTCATGCCGTTACCCCCCAGCACTTGAATCTCAGGAAGTTTTGCCACCACTTTTTTTAATAGCTCTTCCTCTTCTGTGGAATAGCAGCCACCAGACTCACGCCCCTTGCTAAGGGCATCGAAAAGAGCTTTACTGCCAAGATCTTCTTGAATATACCTCATCTCGTCTTCTGAGGCAGAAAGAATCTTTGGCACGGAAATTCCTTTCTTCAAGAAATGCTTTGCAATTGCAAGGAAGGCATGGTTTTCGTCTTTTGATGTTCCAACAACTCCAACAACTGTTTTCCCTTTCGCATCAGCAAGTCGGAAATACTGTCTGTTGCTTCCTGCCTGCTTTAGCGGAGTTATTTGTGCAACCTCTGTCTTGAAGGTCTCTGCATATAGTTTCTTTAGTAATTCCATTGGTTAAGTAGGTGTTCTCAAGTAGATATGCTTAAGTAGATATTGAGAAATGGTTTCTTTACTTAAGTAGGTGTGCAAAATGATTTTTATAATGATTGTATTGATTGGTGATGCAGAATCAGCACACCTACTTATTGTTACACAGTGATGAAGAATTAGAAATGCTTCATTGCTCTATCCATTTCCCTACGATCTTCCTTATCTTTCAGCGTATTACGCTTGTCGTATTCCTTCTTTCCCTTCGCAAGTGCAATCTCCATCTTAGCAAAGCCCTTTTCGTTTATGAATACACGTACGGGAATGATTGTGAATCCCGACTGATGTTTCGTGTTCTGCTCAAGATATTTAATCTCTTTCTTGTTAAGAAGAAGTTTACGGTCTCGGCGAGCCTCATGATTATTGTACGAACCGTAGAAATACGGTGAGATATTCATTCCCTTCACCCACATCTCACCGTTGTGCACATAGCAGAACGTGTCAACAAGCGATGCCCTACCCTCACGAATGCTTTTTATCTCCGTGCCGGTGAGAACCATGCCTGCCGTGTAGGTATCGATGAAGAAATAATCGAACTGTGCACGCTTGTTCTTTATATTTATTGAACCTTTCGTTTTCTTGTCTTTTGCCATAGTTTTTTCCTTTCCATGCAACATAATCAAGCGAGGGGGGCAAAAAAAATGCGCAGTAGGCAATGCTGGGATTTCTATTAAAAAATCTATGCACCCACTTTTTTTTATTCGCTTAGAACAATTGCAAACTTCTCAATGTCGTTGTCAATGATGCAAGCAATCTCGTCTGTCCAACGCTCTTCGTTTGCCACAAACTCATCGTCAAGGGTGTCGAAGTCTGGGAACTGCTCGAAAAGTGCCATGAACTCATCGTCGTCACACTCTATCTCTATGCGCTTCCGATGCTTGTCGTAAAGCTTGTGGGCTTTCTTAACAAGGCGTGCAAGGTCTATCATGCCCCAAGAGGCAAGGGCCTTGTCGAAGGGGTTGCGGAAGAAAAACGGACCAAGCCCGTTGTGTATCAACTGCACAAAGCCTCCGTCCATAACCTCCTCGCGAAGCATCGAATAGCCAACGAGCGTAATCTGGTCGGCTGTCAGTTGCGACATGCCCTCTGCCGTCAGTCTTCCACCAACAGCATCGAGAATAGCATCCACAAACGCCTGTATGAAATCATCCATACCACCTTCTGCCGCCTTGCGGAGAATAGAGTCTTTTATCTTTACTTCTATCATAATTCTTTTTCTGCACCTATTGCTTAGGAGTCTTATTCTGTAAAATTTGTTGCAAAATTAATAAAAAAAAATCGTTCTGACTCTATTTACACAAAAAAAACGTAAATACTTTATATTTTTTCTTCGTAATTTCAAAAGATTTTATTAATTTTGCACTCAGAAATTTCTTTATAAACAATATTCCAGCCGTTGAGGAATAACAAAAAGACATTCCAATATCGCTGGAGAATAATAAATTTTTACATTATAGGTATGATTTATACAAAGGAAGTAAACGACATGTGCGTCGTTGCAAAAGGTCCTAACCACGGACCAGCTCCAATCCCAGAAGAGGGAAAATGGATTCAGGCAAAGGAGATCAAAGACATCTCCGGTCTGACACACGGTATCGGTTGGTGTGCACCTCAGCAGGGTGCTTGTAAGCTCACACTCAACGTAAAGGACGGTATCATCGAGGAGGCACTCGTAGAAACAATCGGATGCTCTGGCATGACTCACTCAGCTGCTATGGCTTCTGAAATCCTCCCAGGAAAAACAATCCTCGAGGCTCTCAACACCGACCTCGTTTGTGACGCTATCAACACTGCTATGCGTGAGCTCTTCCTCCAGATTGTCTACGGACGTACACAGTCTGCTTTCTCTGAGGGTGGTCTCGCTATCGGTGCAGGTCTTGAAGACCTCGGCAAGGGTCTCGTATCACAGTGCGGAACACTCTACGGCACAAAGGTGAAGGGCTCTCGCTACCTCCAACTCACTGAGGGTTACATCACAAAGCAGTTCCTCGACAAAGACAACCAGACATGCGGCTACGAGTTCGTTCACATGGGCAAGTTCATGGACGCTATCAAGAAGGGTGTTCCTGCTGACGAGGCTCTCAAGAGTGTAACAGGTACATACGGCCGTACAAAAGAAGAGGACGGCGCAGTTAAGTTCATCGATCCACGCAAAAACTAATAGGAGGAATATAACATGATACGTGAAGTAAAATTTGAATCTCAGGATCGTCGCGAGAAGCAGATCCTCGCTACTCTTAACGCACACGGTATTGCTTCTATTGAGGAGGCAAACCAGATTTGTGAATCTTACGGACTTGACCCATACATGACATGTGAGGAAACTCAGATGATCTGCTTTGAAAACGCAAAGTGGGCTTACGTCGTAGGTACTGCCATCGCTCTCAAAGAAAAGGCAAAGAACGCTGTGGAGGCTGCTAACTACATCGGTGAGGGTCTCCAGGCTTTCTGCATCCCAGGATCTGTTGCCGACGATCGTAAGGTGGGTATCGGCCACGGTGAGCTTGCCGCTCGCCTCCTCGAGCCAGAGACAAAGTGTTTCGCTTTCCTCGCTGGACACGAGTCTTTCGCAGCTGCTGAAGGTGCCATCAAGATTGCTCAGATGGCAAACAAGTCTCGTCCTGCCGACAAGCCTCTCCGTTGCATCCTCAACGGTCTTGGCAAAGACGCTGCTATGATCATCAGCCGTATCAACGGTTTCACATACGTAAAGACTCAGTTCGACTATTTCACTGGCGAGCTTAAGGAAGTAGAGCGCATCGCTTACTCTAACGGTCCTCGTGCTGCTGTGAACTGCTACGGTGCTGACGACGTTCGCGAGGGTGTTGCCATCATGTGGAAAGAAGACGTTGACGTTTCAATCACTGGTAACTCTACAAACCCAACACGCTTCCAGCATCCTACTGCAGGTACATATAAGAAGGAACGCACACGCGCAGGAAAGCCTTACTTCTCTGTTGCTTCTGGTGGCGGTACAGGACGTACTCTCCACCCAGACAACATGGCAGCAGGCCCTGCTTCTTACGGTATGACAGACACACTCGGCCGCATGCACTCTGACGCTCAGTTCGCAGGTTCTTCTTCTGTTCCTGCACACGTAGAGATGATGGGCTTCCTCGGCATCGGTAACAACCCTATGGTAGGTTGCTCTGTAGCTTGCGCAGTAAATGTTGACTTGGCTTTGAATAAAAAGTAAACTGTAAATAAGACAGTTACAAAATAATAAAGTCTCCTGCAATCGTAATGGTTGCAGGGGATTTTTTTGTTTGTTTAGTTCTAAGGATGGTAAGCATAGATGTGATTTTATAGTCGCTTCTACTGCTCTTCTCCTACTATTCGTTAGAGTTTGTGTAATACAGAAATGTCTTGCAATATCAGTTTTTCAGGTGCCAATTAGGTGCCAACTTTGGACTTTATGAAAAAGTGGCACCTGAAATTAGGATAATTAGCTGTGTTTTAATTTGATATGCCTTACACAAACAAAAACAACAAATGGAGAAACATTGTACATCGGTGTATTTTGTTCTAAAGAAAAGTCGTAAGGACAAAAATGGACTATCACCTATCGTTACTTACATCAATGTTAATACAGAGCGTGCCTCGTATTATACAGGTAAAAAGATTAAAGCGTCAGATTGGGATGCTGAAAAA
Organism: uncultured bacterium; assembly: GCA_945829115.1. Taxonomy (GTDB): domain Bacteria; phylum Bacteroidota; class Bacteroidia; order Bacteroidales; family Bacteroidaceae; genus Prevotella. Next base: position 11,061 of record CALZTP010000079.1, read on the forward strand.
CAATTAGTCAAAGGAAAGTCTGAAGATGCTAAACTAATCAACGAATACCTTTACCAACTCCGTAATAAGGTCTTTCAAAAGGAGATTGAGTTGATGGAGAAAGGATTTATGATAACTGCCAATCTCATAAAAGGAAGCTGTTAATGACCATGTAGAGGCGGTTAATCAGAAAACACTAATGGAGGTATTCAACGATTTTCAGGCAATGCGCAAACCTCTTATCGGAAAGAAGATTGCCAAAGACACCTATGAGGACAATGATCTGACAGGACGATACATCAAGGAGTTCATGGAGAAGCAGTACCATCGTAGCGATATTTATCTACACGAGGTCAAGATTGGCTTCATTCAAGGTTTCCATACTTTTCTACTGACAGAGAAGAACAACCGTCAGAACTCATGCTCAAAGCACTTGAAGTTCTTAAAGCAGCTGATGAATATAGACGTAGCTAATGGTTATTTACAGTTCAATCCTCTCAATATATATAAGGTGGAGCGTGAGCCTGTTGAAATTGACTTCCTCGATCACAACGAACTACAGAAGATTATTAACTTTGAGACTCCTATCAAACGATTCGAGAGAACCAGAGACGCTTTCCTATTTGGATGTTTTACAGGTCTTGCATACATTGACATCAAGACTCTCCGTAAGGAACACTTTGAAACTGATGAAGAAGGTCGCATCTGGATTAAGAAGAAAAGAGTAAAGACTGGCGTTCTCTCTCGCATCACTCTCCTACCTATTGCGAAGTTGCTGTTGGAAAAGTACAAAGATTTGGAAGGTGATATGGTTATGCCTATCCAGGATGCAACCGATGTAAACGAGAACTTGAAAGATATTGCAACTTTATGTGGTATTAACAAACGAGTAACCTTCCACACTTCACGTTTCACATTTGCATCAACAGTAACTCTAGCAAACAACATCAGCCTCGAAGTAATATCTAAGATGATGGGACACACAAACACTCGAATGACAAGTAGATATGCCAAGCTAGTTGATAAAGCTATTGGTGAACAGATGGATAAGCTTTCGAGTCAATACGATGTCTAAGCGCATGTACTTATAACAAGTTCGATTTTTAGCAAGCTGGAGTCACTTTCAGTGCCTTTACCCTCCCTTAATTCCGCAACACTATAATTTAACTTTATTTATAATTTCCTGAGCAACAAGTAACTACTCAGTACCCCTATGGGCATGAGTAGTTACCTTA
>CALZTP010000080.1 GCA_945829115.1 uncultured bacterium
GAAGAATCAAACATTGCATCTTCAACTCTCCATGTTCCAGGTTCTGCATTATCTTCATATCAGGCAACAGCTCCATGGAGCGGATTCGGAACAATCAAGGCACTTGAAAGTACAGAACCAGAAGCAAAGAAATGCGAAAAGCCTGTTATCTCATACAATAATGGAGAACTAAGCTTCACTTGTGCAACTGAAGATGTGGAATATGTAAGTAAGATAAATAGTGATGACATTAATAGCTTCTACACCCAATTAGTACAACTATCTGGTTGCTATAACATTTCAGTTACTGCAAAAAAGGCAGGATACGAAGATTCTGACGTAGCTACGGCAAAGCTTTATTGGCTCACCACTTCAGGAACTCTTGATACAAACATCAACACTGCGAAGACTCGTGGCGTAGTTATCCAGTCAGCAGGTGGTTTCATCACCCTCTCTGGTCTTGACACGAACGAGCGAGTTGACTTCTTCACTGTTGATGGCGTTGCCCTCGGCTCTGCCACAGCAACAGACGGCACTGCCACATTCTCTGCCACGAGCGGCACTATTGTCGTTGCGAAGATTGGTAAGGAGAGTGTGAAGATTGCGGTGGAGTAAGAATATCTACGGATTCCAAGGGGAGACAATTGCAATCCCCTTGGAGTCAATTAGCATAAGTCTTAGAAACATCGACCTGAAGGGCGAACAATGAACATGAACCTTTGCACCATCGAAGATTGGTAAGGATATTGTGAAGAAAGTGGTGGAGTAAGAAAAAGAAAAAAGGGTCATGGGGCAGGTTACTGTTCTTCTCCTCACTCCTTATTTCTCATGACCTTTGCAAGCACTCCTAAGGGGACACATTGGTAACCGCTGGTCGCAGCCCTGCGGCAGTTCCAAAACAGAAGCGAATCAGGACCTTTCCCTGACCCTCTCCGACCCTGACCCTTATTTTAGTTACTCAGTTAAGTTTAATCTCCGAAATAGATTACTCGTTATGAGGCATATAATCATAGTCGTTCACAGTGCCTGTCTCTGATGAGAAGCTGATGCCTACCTTGAAGAGCTTACGGCTGTCGGCAGCATACGGCAGAGCATAGCCTTTCTCTTCTATCTGTTTTAAGGCAATGGCAGCAGTGGCGTTTAGCTTAAACTCAAAAATATACACGTATTCTGGACATTCAAGTACGCAATCTATACGCCCTTGACTTGTCTCTTTCTCAACATATGTGTTGTACCGCCCGAGCATCTGCATGATGAGATAGAACGTGTACTGGAAGTAACGCTCACATTCCTTTTCGTCTGACTTCCTCTGGAAACGGTAAGAGATGTTAGAAAGGAAGGCCGTCAGCTGATGCTTGAAAGTTTCTAAGTCGCCTGCCATAAGAGCGCGTGAGACATCTAATAGCCATGTACTTGGACTATTGTCAGAACGGAAATATTCGGCAGCGAGAACAGCTACCATCCCGCTTCTCACCTCTTCGTTCGGGAAGTCAAGACAATAGACATCAAACAGAGGGTCGTAACCATTTATGGTGAAATATCCGCTTTGATAAAGCATTGGGAGTGGCTTCTGTGCAGTTGCCTTATAGTCAACAAACTCTGCTGCAGGGTAATACTTTCCCGCAAGCTCATTGATGTTCTGGCGGTTGTCTGAAAGAAGGCGCACAAGGTAGGTTGGCGTACCAGTAGAGAACCAATAGTTCCGGAAATCATTTTTTGAAAAACAATTCAGTATGCTGAACGGATTGAACACATCGTTCAATCGCTTACTGAAATGATAACCATCATATTTCCGTTTCAGCTTTTCTATGGTCTCCTCCTCCGTCATGCCATTTGCCTCACCAAGCTCATTTATCTGCTCCTTGAAAACAGAGAGAAGTTCCTCTTTCGTGATACCACAGAGACCGTCATAACGACCATCATAACTAATGTCGTCTGGTTGGTTGAAACCACTGAACACACTTATCTGCGAGAACTTTGTTACTCCAGTGAGCAGCACAAACTGAAGATGCCTATCTGCAAGCTTAAAGACACTATAGAAGCCTTTGAGAACCTCACGATTGTAATCCTCAAGAGTCTTTATCTCTCCAGCAACCACTGGAGAAGGTATATCCGTGTTCATAACGTCAAGCAGAGGTTTGTCGTATTCGTCTATAAGCACAACAGCGCGCCTGCCCGTTTTCTCGTGGACAGTTTTCAATAACTCCATGAAACGAAGACCATATTGCGTCTTTTCTGATTCTATTCCGTATTTCTTCTCTTCGTTTTCAATAAACTCAGATAGAATTTCTTCCAAAGCCTCAGGCTTGGTGAAGTTAATACCGTTGAAGTCAAGATGGAACACAGGATATTCCGCCCATTCCTTTTCAAGACCGTCTATTGCAAGCCCTTGGAATAGTTCTTTCTTTCCAAGAAAATAGTTCTCAAGAGTAGAGACAAGAAGACTCTTTCCAAACCGTCTTGGGCGACTCAGAAAAAAGATGTTTCCTCCCTTTACGAGCTTGTAAATCAAGTCCGTCTTATCGACATAGACAAAACCTCCTTGGCGTATTTTCTCAAAATCTTGTATTCCTATAGGGTACTTCATAGTGGTGTTTTTTTGATTTGCTGCAAAGGTAATTATTTTCTTTCAAATCACCAAACAAAAAACTCTTTTTTATGTTATTTGTACTCATGATATCTTACTCTTACCTTACTCTTTACCCATTTAAAAAGACGATACCTAGGCTAAATGTAGGCGAAATGTAGGCAAAATGTAGGTGAAATGTGAGACACTCAGCAATGATATATATTGGTACTGGCTTCCAGCCAGCTGTTTTTGCTATTATCACTATCCGGAGACTTCGTCCCCGTTACTCAAAGTATAGGCTTCCAGCCTAGGCAGCAATCAATAATCAGTAATCAACAACCAGTAATCAATAAGGCTTCCAGCCTAGGCCGTGGCGTTGGGAGTGAAACGAATCAGGACTGTCCCCTGACCCTTTTAACGTTATTTTTCGTTAAGAAATTTGGCATCCTATAAAAAAAGAATTACCTTTGCAAACAGAAACTCGGGGGTGCCTATACAGAGATTCCGACTGTGGACGGATTACGATGTAAAGGCTGAGATTATACCCATTGACCTGATACAGATAATGCTGTCGTAGGAAATGAGAATAAATGGACATAAAAGGTAAAAACAGAACATTCTGGAAAACCAATACTCTCGGGTAATGACAAGAAAAAATGTCATTACCCGTTTTTATATCCTGAAGGTAGATAAGAGTAGTGGCGACAGAAAAATAATTTTGCACACCTACTTAACAAAAAAACAGAAAATGAAGGTATTTATAAACAACAAAGAAACAGAAACAGAGGCAAGGACTCTTTTGGCTCTTGCAGAAGAACTGTCCCTACCCTCTCGGGGCGTTGCCGTTGCTATAGGGAACACTATGGTTCAACGCACGGAATGGGAAAAGACAGAGATTCACGATGGTGAGCATATCATTATCATCAAAGCGGCTTGTGGAGGATAGAAGCGTGTTACAGTTCATATCACATTACACAGAGAAATATTCATACCTCGACTCCATCAGCATGGCTCTTGAAGGAGGATGCAAATGGGTGCAGTTGAGAATGAAGGGTGCTGACCACGAAACACTGTATGCCACCGCTATTGAGACACAGAAGATGTGCAAAAAGGCGGGAGCGACTTTCATTATAGACGACAATGTGGAACTGGTGAAGGAGATACATGCAGACGGTGTGCATCTCGGGAAGAAAGACATGCCGATAAATGAAGCAAGAAGGTTTCTTGGAAGAGAGTTCATTATTGGTGGGACAGCAAACACTTTCGAGGATATACGCAGCCATTATAGCAATGGGGCGGATTACATCGGTTGCGGTCCATTCCGTTTTACAACAACGAAGGAAGGACTCTCTCCTATTCTCGGCTTGGAAGGCTATGAAAGAATTGTTTCGCAGATGAAGGAAGAAGGAATAGACCTTCCGATTGTTGCTATTGGTGGTATCACGGCAGAGGATATCCCTGCTCTCATGGCAACGGGCATAACAGGTGTTGCTCTCAGCGGCACTGTTCTCCGAGCAGAGAATCCAATTGCGGAAATGCAACGCCTCTTGGCATTGATAGGAGAATAGGTCGTTGACTATTAGAATAAAGGCATCTGACAGAGATAAAGGGTTCGTATCAAGGCAGTCAATCTTTTGATACAAGGAAAAATAGTCATTATAAGAAATAGCATAAACAAAAACAATAAAATGAAAAAATTAGTGATTGCAGGACGGGAATTCAATTCTCGCCTATTCCTCGGAACAGGAAAATTCAACAACAACGCACTCATGGCAGAAGCCATAAAGGCGAGTGAGACAGAAATGGTTACAGTGGCAATGAAACGTGTGGAACTTGACGACAAGAACGATGACTTGCTTACACACATCACACAGAACCCAAATATACAACTTCTGCCAAACACCTCTGGAGTGAGAAATGCAGAAGAGGCTGTCTTTGCCGCACAAATGTCTCGTGAGGCATTTGGAACAAACTGGCTGAAGTTGGAAATACACCCTGACCCACGCTATCTACTGCCAGACTCTGTGGAAACTCTGAAAGCAACAGAGCAACTGGTGAAGATGGGATTTGTGGTGCTGCCATACTGCCAAGCAGACCCTACACTCTGCAAGCACCTCGAAGAAGCAGGTGCAGCAACCGTGATGCCATTGGCAGCACCTATCGGTACGAACAAGGGATTGCGCATGAAGGACTTCCTGCAGATTATTATTGAGCAGGCAACAGTGCCAGTTGTGGTTGATGCAGGTATCGGAGCTCCAAGCCATGCTGCAGAGGCGATGGAAATGGGTGCTGACTGCTGTCTCGTGAACACAGCAATCGCTGTAGCAGGAAACCCTGTAGAAATGGCTTGTGCTTTCAAGGAGGCTGTAATTGCTGGTCGTCGTGCTTATGAGGCTGGTCTTGGTGCTATCAGTGACTGTGCGGAAGCAAGTTCTCCTCTCACCGCTTTCTTAAACATTTAAATACTTAACAATCAAAACTAAAAAGACATGGCTATAAACGACAATAAGGCGTACGCAAAGAGGGAGAAGGCGTACATGAGCGGAAAAATCTTCCCGAACATTAAGGTCGGCATGACAAAGGTAAACCTCACACCTACTGTCACAAAAGACAAGAACGGTGTTCCTCATAGGGAAGAGAATGCTCCTGTTTACATCTACGACACCAGCGGTCCGTTCTCTGACCCAAACATTGAGGTGGATCTAAAGAAAGGTCTGCCACGCATGAGGGAACAATGGATTATAGACCGCAATGACACAGAAGTGCTCCCTGAAGTGACAAGCGAATACGGCAAGGCTCGCCTGGCAGACAAGTCACTTGACAGCCTGCGCTTTGAGCATATCCAGAAGCCACGCAGGGCTATTAAAGGAAAGGCGATTACACAGATGGCATATGCCAAGGCTGGCATAATAACCCCAGAGATGGAGTATGTTGCTATTCGTGAGAACATGAACTGTGAGGAATTAGGAATAAAGACTCATATCACTCCAGAATTCGTAAGAGACGAGATTGCAAGAGGACGAGCCGTTCTACCAGCAAACATCAACCATCCGGAATCGGAGCCAATGATTATCGGGCGAAACTTCCTTGTGAAAATAAACACAAACATTGGAAACTCTGCTACAACTTCTTCTATCGATGAAGAGGTGGATAAGGCGGTATGGTCTTGCAAATGGGGTGGAGATACGCTCATGGACCTCTCCACAGGCGACAATATCCATGAAACTAGAGAATGGATTGTACGCAACTGTCCGGTACCAGTAGGCACTGTGCCTATCTATCAAGCTTTGGAGAAAGTGAATGGAAGAGTGGAAGACCTTTCATGGGAAATATATAAAGACACACTGATTGAGCAATGCGAACAGGGTGTGGATTATTTCACTATACATGCCGGTATCCGACGCCATAACGTACACCTTGCCGACTCAAGACTCTGCGGAATAGTAAGCCGTGGCGGCTCTATCATGAGTAAGTGGTGTCTTATTCACGACAAGGAGTCGTTCCTCTACGAGCACTTCGACGAGATTTGCGATATCGTGGCTCAATATGATGTTGCATTGTCGCTGGGAGACGGACTTCGCCCTGGATGTACCGCTGACGCGAATGATGCTGCACAGTTTGCTGAACTTGACACTATGGGAGAACTCGTTGTACGTGCATGGGAGAAGAATGTACAGGCATTCATAGAGGGTCCTGGTCATGTGCCAATGCACAAGATTCGCGAGAACATGGAGAGGCAACTCGACCATTGCCATGAGGCTCCTTTCTATACTCTCGGCCCAATCGTTACGGATATCGCTCCTGGATACGACCATATCACAAGTGCTATCGGTGGTGCGCAGATAGCATGGCTTGGAACGGCGATGCTCTGCTATGTAACTCCAAAGGAGCATCTCGCATTGCCAAATAGAGAGGACGTGAGAGTAGGTGTGGTGACATATAAGATTGCTGCTCATGCGGCAGACCTCGCAAAGGGGCATCCTGGAGCACAGGTGCGCGACAATGCTCTTTCAAAAGCACGATTCGACTTCAGATGGAGAGACCAATTCCACCTTTCGCTCGACCCAGAGAGGGCTCTGCAATACTTTGAGGAGGCTGGACACACAGATGGAGAATACTGCACGATGTGTGGACCAAACTTCTGTGCGGCAAAGCTCACCCACGATCTCAGGAAACTGTAGCAATAATCCTTAATAACAACAAAAATTATGGATTTCGATGACCGATACCAACGCCAACTGATTCTACCAGAAATAGGCGTTGAGGGACAGAAGAAACTTTCCAAGGCAAAGGTGCTGATAGTTGGCGTAGGAGGATTAGGTTCTCCTATCGCCATCTATCTGGCAGGGGCTGGAATTGGCACTATAGGATTGATTGACGATGATGTCGTTAGCATAACCAACCTTCAGAGACAGGTGCTTTACAGCGAGGAGGAGGTGGGACTGTCAAAAGCACTACATGCGAAGAAACGACTCCTGTCATTGAACTCTTCCATTTCTGTAAACGCATATCCTTTTAGACTTACAGAAGAGAATGCAAGGGAGATTATTCAGGAATACGATATCGTTGTTGACGGAACGGATAACTTCACTGTAAGATTCCTTGTGAGTGATGTCTGCAAAGAGTTGGGGAAAACATACGTCTACGGTGCAATATGCGGCTTGGAAGGACAGGTGGCGGTGTTGTGCAAAGGGAATGCAACATACCGCACTCTATTCCCTGATGAAAAAGAAACTCTCGCAATGCCTCACCCTGGCAAACAGGTTGTTGGTGTCACACCGGCTGTCATTGGAAGCGTGGAGGCTTCACAGGTAATCATGTTGATTTGTGGCTACGGTGAACCTCTCATTGACCGTCTTTGGACAATTGACCTGAGAAACATGCAGAATTTTATAATAAACATATAAAGGTGGGTGCAAAATTCCATCATGAGCAAGTGGTAAAGAAATTTACTGACCTGCATAACCATAACAAATAAAAATCGGGAGGTAAAGCCCCCCTTTACAGAAAATGTTTTCAGAAGAATTACTAAAAATAAGTTGGGAGGAAACAACAGAACGGATTGCAAGAAAAACAGATGCTGATGTACGCAGAGCTCTTGGAAAGCAATACTGTGACGTGGACGATTTTATGGCCTTGATTTCGCCTGCAGCAGAACCGTATCTTGAAAGAATGGCACTTCTGTCAAGAAAATATACAGAGGAGCGCTTTGGACGCACAATGTCAATGTTCATTCCTCTGTACATAACAAACTCATGTTCCAATTCATGCGTCTATTGCGGTTTCCACCGTTCAAACCCAATGAAACGCACTATACTCACTCCAGAACAGATAGAAAACGAATACAAAGCAATTAAAAAACTTGCCCCTTTCGAAAACATCTTGCTCGTGACAGGTGAGAACCCAGCAAAGGCAGGTGTTCCTTACCTTGCGAAAGCAATTGATATCGCAAAGAAATATTTCTCGAACATCAAGATTGAGGTTATGCCATTGAAGGCAGAGGAATATAAGGAACTGACAGAACATGGGTTGAACGGTGTTATCTGTTTCCAAGAAACTTACCATAGAGAGAACTACAAGATTTACCACCCAGCGGGAATGAAATCAAATTTCGAATGGCGCGTGAATGGGTTTGACCGCATGGGACAGGCTGGAGTGCATTCTATTGGTATGGGTGCTCTACTTGGATTGGAAAAAGAATGGCGCACTGATGTCACAATGATGGCTTACCATCTAAGGTATCTACAGAAACATTATTGGAGAACAAAGTACTCTGTTAACTTCCCACGTATGCGACCAGCACAAAACGAGGGCTTCAAACCAAACTGCTTTGTGAACGACCGCGAACTGGCGCAGTTGACATTTGCCATGCGCATCTTCGACCATGACGTTGACATCTCTTACTCAACACGTGAACCGCAATTTATACGTGACAACATGTGTACTCTCGGTGTTACCACGATGTCTGCAGAATCAAAGGTAAATCCAGGTGGTTATTACACCTATCCGGACGCTTTGGAACAATTCACAGTTTCTGACGACCGTTCTGCAGCAGAGATAAATAGGCGACTCAAGGAACTGGGGCGTGAACCGGTTTGGAAGGATTGGGATGCCTCCTTTGATCTTTTTAAGAAGTAAGAGACATTTTACAAGAAAGTAAGAGATAGGAAGGAAGGTTCAAAGGAAAGGAGTTCTATTCTTGTTCAGAGTATCATGTACACAGAATTTTGTACACAATAATATGTTTACAGTTATAGTTATAACAATGCCAACACCTATTCTGGATGAAGGAAAGCAGATAGCGAATATTCTATCCAGAGGGGATGTTGGCATTGTACATATAAGGAAACCAGGCTATAGCCTTGAGGAGATGGAAAAATTGATTCTTTCCATTGACAAAAAATATTACTCGCGTATTGTTCTTCATGACCATTTTCCACTGGCTGTGAAATATAATCTTTTCGGGGTTCACATAAACTCCAGAAACCCTTTTCCACCTGAGAACTGGAAGGGAAGCATAAGTCGTAGTTGTCATTCGCTCTCTGAGGTGATAGAATGTAAGGGGAACTACAATTACGTATCTTTATCGCCAATTTTCAACTCTATATCAAAAAAGGGCTATTGTGCTGCTTTCTCTAACGATGAATTAGTGGCTGCAAGGGTAGAAGGAATCATAGACGAGAAGGTTTTTGCTCTTGGAGGAATAAGGTTCGCATTGCTTGATAGGCTAAAGGTTATGGGATTTGGTGGAGGAATGATTCTTGGAGATGCGTGGGGTATAAAACAATAATCTAAAGGGATTCTATCACAGTGAGGAACTGGTTGAAGAATGGATGAAGTGATATAGAAACAATTATGGACACATACTTAAGAGAAAAATGAAAACAATACTTACTATTGCAGGAAGTGATACATCGGCAGGTGCTGGGATTCAGCAAGACCTTAAAACAATAACTGCATTGGGGCATTATGCTCTGACTGTTCCGACTGCTCTAACGGCTCAAAATACTCTTGGTGTGAAAAGTATAATGGCTGTACCTGATGAGATGCTGGAGGAGCAATTAGATGCCATTTTCGAGGACTTTCATGTTGATGCAGTGAAAATAGGTATGATACCACAACTATCATCTGCAAAAATCATTGTTGAGAAGCTCTCTTCTCTACATGTGCCTATTGTCTGCGACCCAGTGATGGTTTCAACAAGTGGTACTCCACTGATGAGTGAGGACTGCAGACTATTTGTTGCAAATAATCTGTTTCCGTTATGCACTCTCATAACTCCTAATATTCCAGAAGCGAAGTATCTTGCAGCTATCTCTACGAAAGAGAGCTCTCGCGCTTCATCATATGAAGCAGGAGGTGGAGTAAACGAGCAAGAAGCAGAAAGGATAGGCATAGAACTTGCTGCTTGCTATAACACTTCACTACTCTTAAAAGGGGGTCACAGAAACGATGATAGCATGCGAGATACCTTATATATGCCAGATGGTCATAACTACTCTTTCACCTCAAAAAAGATTGAAACGAGAAATCTTCATGGCACTGGCTGTACGTTGTCGAGTGCAATTGCATGCTTTTTGGCAGATAACAGTACTTTGCCTGATGCTGTTAGAAAAGCGAAAGAAGTGATAAATATTGGTATTGAGAATGCAAGAAACATGAGATTAGGGGATGGTAACGGTCCTTTATGGATTCCATGTAAGATAAAAAAATAGAGATTCCACAAAAGCTAAATTATTGTTAGAAAAATTAGATCTCAGCATTTTTTGTTTCTCTTGAAAGGTATTGATGCTTTAAAAAATTAAATCCCGGCAACTCTTGGTTGTCGGGATTTTTGATATTTGCAGGATGAAAATTAGTCCTTTGATACGGCTGTACGCTTCTCCTGAATACGTGCCTTCTTACCAGTAAGGGCACGGAGGTAGTAAAGCTTAGCACGGCGAACCTTACCACGCTTATTAACCTCAATAGAGTCGATATTTGGTGACTCGATAGGGAAGATACGCTCAACACCTACTGTACCAGACATCTTGCGAACAGTGAAACGCTTCTTGTCTCCGTGACCGCTGATCTTGATCACAACACCACGGTAGAGCTGGATACGCTCTTTTGTACCCTCGATAATTTTGTAAGCGACAGTGATAGTATCACCTGGGTTAAATTCAGGGAACTTTTTGCCGGTTGCAAATGCTTCTTCAGCAACTTTAATCAAATCCATTTCTTAGAATTTTTGTTTGGTTGTTTATCGAACAAACTCAACATAGCTAAGCAATTGATACTTGCCATAGGTTGAGCCGAAAGCTATTAATATTTGGTGAGCAGAGTACTCTACTCACCGTAATTATGAGATTATGCCTCCTGAGCCTCTGCTGGAGCTTCAACAGCTTCTGCAGCATTAGAAGACTTACGGCTACGACGAGTTTTCTTAGCAGCCTTAGGAGCTTTAGCCATGTTTTCATCAAAGTCAACGAGCTCAATGAAAGCAATTGGAGCAGCGTCACCCTGACGGATACCAAGCTTGATAATACGTGTGTATCCACCTGGACGGTCACCTACCTTAGGCGCAATTACCTTGAAGAGTTCTGTTACAGCATACTTATCCTGAAGATAGCTGAAAACAACACGACGTGAGTTTGTTGTATCTTCCTTAGAACGTGTAACGAGAGGCTCAACATACTTCTTGAGTTCCTTTGCCTTTGCAAGAGTCGTAGTGATTCTTTTGTGCATGATCAGCGAAATTGCCATGTTTGCAAGCATAGCCTTACGGTGAGATGCAGTACGACCGAGATGGTTGAATTTCTTGTTATGTCTCATTGTTTGTTTTTACTAATTTGTTAACCGGAAAGAAGATTTAGTCCTGGTTAAGTTTGTATTTTGAAATATCAGTTCCAAACGACAGATTCAGACTCTCGAGCAAATCATCAAGCTCTGAAAGCGATTTCTTACCAAAGTTGCGGAACTTCAAGAGGTCGGTCTTGTTGTACTGTACCAAGTCGCCGAGTGTCTCAACATCAGCAGCCTTCAAGCAGTTGAGGGCACGAACCGAGAGGTTCATGTCAATCAGCTTGGTCTTGAGCAGCTGGCGCATGTGGAGAACTTCCTCGTCAAACTCCTGGTTGCCGTCAACATCATTGTTCTCAAGAGTGATCTTCTCGTCAGAGAACAACATGAAGTGGTAGATCAGAATCTTGGCAGCCTCTTTGAGTGCATCCTTCGGGTGAATGGAACCATCCGTTGTAACTTCAAGCAAGAGCTTGTCATAGTCAGTCTTCTGCTCAACACGATAAGGTTCAACAGCAAACTTGACATTACGAATCGGCGTGTAAATAGAATCGATGGGTATAACGTTGACATCGGTGCAGAACTCACGGTTCTCATCGGCAGGCACATAGCCACGTCCTTTGTTCACGGTAAGGTCAATCTGCATCGAAGCCTTGGAGTCTAAATGACAAATCACCAAATCAGGGTTTAACACTTCAAATCCAGTCAGATACT
>CALZTP010000081.1 GCA_945829115.1 uncultured bacterium
TATGTAGCGCCGTATACGAGGTCCGTACGTACGGTGCAATGAGAGGTGCTAGGGGGTAACTCCCCTACATCTACTCTATTATACTAACGTGTCCTTCTGGGTATATCTGAATCGTTTTGGCTTGATGCCAGTACGCAGTTAAGGTTGATGTGGTTAAGATTAAGGTCAAGGGTTACATTCTTCCTCGCTGGAAGGCAGGGTGGTGGAAGTCTGGGCGAGGCATGTTTCGGTTGCCAGCACCAGGATGTCCAGGAGGCATGCCAGGACCGCCCATGCCCTTGCGAGCTTCTTTTCCTCCGAAGGAGTTGAATCGATAGATCACGTGCAGCATGGCGTAGGAGAGAATCTTGTTGTATTCAGAGTCGCTACGCTGCGTTGCAGAGATTGCTCGAGAGAGGTCGGACTGGTTTTTCAGAATGTCGTAGAACTGCAGCATGACGGTGAGCGGTTTTCCCTTCAGGAACGACTGTGAGATCTGTGCGTTCCAGATGAACTCGTTTGTGTTCAGTGAAGAGTCGCTATAACCACGTCTTGACGTCATGTGTCCGTCTGTGCTCAGCGATGTTCCCCAAGGAGCGTTTATGGTGAGAGAAGCACCGTAGTTGAAGTTCCATGTGTCGAGGTTTGACTCTGGCTGCAGTCCGTTTCTTGTGTGCACGTAGCTGAACTGTCCGTCTGGTTCGATCTCTATCCATGAGTTTCTGTAGCTTACGGCGAGACGCTCTCCGATGGTTGTGGAGCGAGTCTTGTTTTTCATTGTTGCCATATCTTTATAGAGGTAAGAGACCTGATTCTGATAAGAGAGGTTTGTGAACGTGCTCACGTTCCAGACACCAGCAGAGTCGATGGAAGCGTTGTACATGAGTCCTGCTCGAGCGTTCCAGTTACCGTTGATATTTTCTGGGCGAGTGAGTCTGCCACCCGTCTGCTCGTTGTAGGTGACACAAGAGGAGATGCTGTTCTGCGCGAGAGAGAAGTTCACGTGAGTCATCCACGACTGTGTGTGGCTCTGCTCGTAGCCGTTGTAGTAGAGCATGAAGTTATGTGAGAAGGTAGGCTTCAGTCCGGGGTTACCCTGCTTGATGTTCATTGGGTCAGAGTCGTCGGTGATGTCTAAGAGGTCAGTGATCGACGGCTGACTGGTAGAGGCACGGTAGGTTGCCCTAAGCTGTGACACCTTAGAGATTTTGTATCTCAGGTCGAGAGTGGGTGCCCAGTTCACCACGTTGCGGATGGTATCGGCATGCACGCCCTGATAGTCCTGCACGTAGTGAGAGCGTTGTGGCTGAATCATGACACCCGCCGTGTAGTTCCATTTCTGTCCCACCTTTCTAATCTGCAGAGAGCCCTCATGAGTGTCGGTGGTATACTCAGAATATCGTGAGAGGTCAGAGTCGAGATAAGGAGTGATTGGATTTGGCAAGAACGACCAGTCTCCGTAGTTAGGAAAGAAGTTCTCGTATGGCAGGAGAGAGAAGTCGTAGGTGTTGCGGTCGCTTTTTGAGAAGCTACGGCTGTAGGAATATGCGAACTGCAGGTAGAGCTTTCCTGCGAGCGGCTCGGTGTAGGTTGCCTTTGCGCTGTAAGAGTAGTTCTTTGTAGGTGCGAGGTTATAGCGGTTTGTATTGAACGTAGAGTCGTTGCCGAGTTGGTCGAGAACCTGATAGAGCGTGACGTTTTGGAGAGAAGAACTGGTGGACTCTCCGTCAGAGTAAGAACCGTCAAAGCGAACGGTGAAGTTTCTTCCCGAGGTGTTCAGCTTTCTGTTCACCTGTAGCATTCCCCCCACCTGATTGTTTGTTGAGTAGGAGAGCGAGCTGGAGCGCTTTCCGTTCACCATAGCGTCGAGTTCGTCGAGTTTTTTTATCGACTCATCAGCGAGTGGGTCGTCAACGATGTTGTAAGGGTCGGTGTTGTAGCTACCGCTCAGCGAGAGTGAGCGTTTATCGGTCTTTGAGAGAGAAAGTCTTGGTCGGAACATGATGTTCGTCATAGAGTCTGGATTCCACTCGATGCGCAGACGTGCGTTGAATCGGTCTCTACGCTGATAAGATTGTGAGAGCGAGTTAGAGAAAGCGTTTGAAGAGCTCACGAAGTTCTCCACGGCACTGCGCTGCCATGTGTCGTTGTCGTTATGGTTCCAGCGCACGAAGCCGTCAAGGGTGAAGATTTTTGCATTCTGATAGTTGATATTCAGACCAAGCATCTTTGATGCAGAGAGACCATTGTTGTTCCCGCCACGGAAGCCACCACCGCCAGGGAAACCACGGTCGCCAACGTTGTTTGCCTGTCCGAAGCCCATGATTCTCAGATTGTCTTTCATATAAGCTGCCATGGCGCGCTCAGAATAGCGGTTCTCAGTGCCTATGGCGAAGTCGGAGTTCACCATCACGCCCTTGTTCATGCCACGCTTTATGCCGAAGTCGAGAACCATCTCCTCCTCGCCATCGTCTACTCCAGAGACACGTGCGAGGTCAGACTTCTTGTTGTAAGCCCTCACCTTTTCTATTATGGAGGTAGGGAGGTTCTTCATGGCTGTCTCGGTGTCGTCGGTCATGAACTCCTTACCGTCAACAAGGATTTTCTTCACCTCCTTGCCATTCATCGTGATCTTTCCGTCTTCGCCAATCTGCGCACCAGGGAGGCGGCGAACCAATTCCTCTACCACAGAACCCTCAGGAGTGTGGTAGGCAGCGGCATTGTAGACAAACGTGTCTTCCTTGACGGTCACACGAGCTGCTTGTCCGGTGACAATGGCCTCCTTCAGCACAACAGCGTCTGTTGCCAGAGAGATGTTTCCCAGGGAGACACCCTTTCCGCCTGAGACGGTCACTGGCTTCACCATTGTTCTGTAAGCCACACTGGAGATTTTCAACAGGTACTTCCCATCTTTCGGTGCAGAGATGCGGAAGAAGCCGTCGGTATTGGAGATCACTCCCTTTACGAACGTGCTATCTGCTTTCAGCAGTGACACGGTTGCCTGCATGACGGGAGTTGTTGTCTCACCGTCAACAACCTTTCCTGAGATCATTCTTTGTCCCCATGCCGAGCAGAATATGGTCAGCAAGAGGGAAAGGAAAAAGATTCTTTCTTTCATTCAAAAAATATGTTTTTTATTTATTATTTTTTCTTCTTCTATGCTTACTGGTTGCGCATTTTTTCTTCTGTGCTTATCTTTCACAGTTTTTATGACGTTTTTATTTATATAAGGTTTAAAAGTGCAAAGATTTTTTTCTGATGTAAGAAGGAGGTTTTTCATAGAGTTTGTAGGGTTGTGCCAGAAAAGTTGTTGAAAAAGTTGTTGAAAAAGTTGTAGAAAAGGCAGGGGGAAATGCTTCATGATAAGTGAAAAGGTGTACATTACTGGTAAATTTCTGTAAATGGAGAAAATTTTTTTTCGAACAAGCGAGATTCTGAGATTTTTTCATTAATTTTGTTCTCGAAAAACAAAGGAATCTCCAACGAATCCGACAACAAGGCTTCGAGAAGTCCTAAAAAAATGGAATAGTGAAAAAATGGTAAACGAACGAAGGTTAAACGAAATGTACCACGCCGTGTGCAACGCACCGCAAGGAAACGGCTTCAGTGTCGTCAGACTCCCAGACCTCTTGAAGGAAAGCGAGATGGACGACTGCAAGGCGCACGTGCACTCTTTCTATGAAATTCTTTGGTTTCAGGAAGGTGAGGGGCATCATACGGTGGACTTTCAGGAATATGACGTGCGTCCAGGAACCATTTTCTTCCTTTCTCCAGGGCAGATACACCATTTCGACCATGAGGAAGGCTATCAAGGAGTGGCAATACGCATGTGTGTGGACCTTATGACCGACAGTGCGGGAGGGGCGGCAACGATTGGCGGACTGTTCTTGAAATATAACGCTTTCCATGCTTACGACTCCACACCTTATTATAATATAGACCAAGAGACGGCAGAGATGCTCTTCCCACTCGTGGCGGAGATGGAGCGAGAAGCGAAATGCTACGGTGAGTTTGGGAACATAGATATCTTGAAGGCACTCCTAACCATCTTCCTTGCGAAGATAGAACGTTATGGCAGGCATGAGACTCCAGAGAGTCTTGACACCCTTCGCTCTTCGCATCAGCTGTTCATTCTCTTCCGCCGTATGGTTGAGAAGGAATATGCCCACCTCCACACCGTGCAGGAATATGCCGACCGTCTGAATGTGGCAATCCGCACGCTTCACAAAAGCGTTAACGAATGCTCGGGGAGAACACCGCTTGCGCTCATCAACGACCGCATCATTCTTGAGGCGAAGCGCATGGTGAGGTATACGAACTTGATGATCAAGGAGATTTCAGCAGAATTGGGTTTTGAAGACCCTTCGTATTTTGTAAAGCTTTTCAAACGACATACGGGTTTTCTGCCTTCTGAGTTCCGCGAGTCAGAGAACGTTATAACAACTCCTGACCGTGGCGCGAAGAACTCGGCAGATGCCCCATAGAAAGAACATATCAACAATTCATTAACTCAATCAAACTTAAACTACTATGAGAAGTATTGCAACATTAGACCTTCAGTATGCTCACCGTTTCTATGGTTTCAAGGGTGAGGCACAGTATCTTCACGGACACACCGGCGTTCTCACAATCGAGGTCGAGGAGCCTATCAACGAGGGTGTGAACATGGCTTATCCATGCAATGAGATTCAGAAGGTGGCTTGGGACGTGCTAAAGAACTTCGACCATGCACTCGTGCTTCGTCACGACGACCCGCTGCTTCCGGCTATTCTCGGTGTTTACGAGCAGACAGGAATTAAGAACGGTACGCCACAGAACAAAATGAAGGGCGAGGCTTTCAAGACAGAGCTTGCAGAGGCGTTCCCAGACTGCCGTCTCGTTGTTACAAAGGAGACTATGACCGTTGAGGGCATGATAAAGATTGTCTATGACCTTCTGAAGGACAAGCTGAACATCGTGAAGCTGACATTCACAAGTGGTGTGAACGCAGCTACTCAGGAGTATCCTTCACACACTTCTATCGACCGTTGCCCTCTCTGTGGCATTGCCCTGAACGAGAAGGGTGTTTGTCCGAAGTGTGGTTATAAGAAGTAAAACTCTTCGGGGGATATAAATTGGAAAAAAGAACAGATTTAAATACAGAAGAAGGACGGGAAAACCGCCCTTCTTCTGTTTATATAAGGAAATCAGATGTTTATTGCACCGCAGTGTGGGCATTTGCCTTTCTGAGTGATTGCTTTTCCGCATTTTCCGCAGAAATAGACGAGGCGTTTGTTTCTGTAGAAGATGGAGATGGAGAAATAGGCATAGGCGATGAAGAGTGCGTAGCCAAGATAATAGAGTGTGGAGACACTGAAGACAACGTATATCACCATGCAGACGGCTGCTAAGCCAGAGAGATAGAGCAGAGCGTCGTGTAGTGGCAGATGGTGGAGAACATCTTCTACGGTTGCCATTCCCACAATCGGTAGCATCCAAACGAGTGTGAGGAAGAGTGCGAGGATTGGCGGAACGGCGAGTGGGTTTAGCGTAGGGTGATAGTAGAAATGTCGCCACATCTCTGGCTCAAAAAGTTGAATGGATGAGTAAACCACTGCTGCGAGTGCGAGAATGAGTGCGAGGAGGGTGGGGTAGAAGGATGGTATGTCGTTGAGGTGGATTATCTTCGCCTTTTTCTTCTGCAAGAAGCGGAGCGTATAGGGCACGATGATCATTGCCACTGTGATGAGTGTCCAGAGAATGTGTGAGTCAGAGAATAGGGATATGAACTGCGAGATGGGGTCGTTAGGCACCACCTGCTTCAGCAGTTCTGACTCATGAATCCATCCGAAGGAGTCTTGGTCGCGTGCCACCTGAACCCACACCTGGTCGATGGTGTCTGCAGGAAGTATGCGTATCTCTGCCACCACGATGTCGTTTCCTCGGTAGAGCGTGATGGAATCTTTTTCTGTGATGAGCATGATGTCTTCTGGGAAGCGCTCCTGACTGATCACTTCTTCTGGTTGCCTCGTAACAAGTTTTATGGAGTCTGCTTTCACCACAAAATTGAAGTTCTTTGTGTAGTGGTGTTGAGAACTGAAAGAGATGGAGTCTTCGATGTGCTTCTGCGTCACAGAGTCCATCTGAGTTGTAATGATATCTACCTCTGGCATCACCAATGCATCGTGGTCTTTCCTCTTCTCGCTGTAGCAGGAAGAGAGGGAGAAGAGACACGCAAGAAGGAGAGTCGTTGTCAGAATGATTCCACGCAGAGTGTTTATGATTGTATTGGTATGCATGAAGTAGAGAGTGAAAAAAAAACGGTCAGAGGGATAGTGTCAAAAGGAGGATGGTTAGAGGATAGTGCCAAAAGGAGGATGGTTAGAGGGTTTTAATCCACTGAATCATATCTGTGAGCACCTCTGGTGCGATGGTTTCCTCGATGGTGCCATATTCTGATGCCATTCCAGTGTTGGCATGTTGGAAGAGGTGGTTAAGTCCTTCTTTCTCAATGATTTTTGACTTTTTAGAAGAGAGGGCGTTTCTCAGCGCACCAAGGTTCTGCTTTGCGTCTACTTGGAAGTCCTTTGTGCCGTTTAAGGCAAGCACAGGGCATTTGATGCCCTTTAGGAAGTCGCACCCTGCCAGTTTCAGGAAGTAGCGGAGGTATGGGGTTGAGGAAGCCTGCATTGCTTTTGTGAAGTTCGCTTTCAGGGCAGCGTTGGAAATGGTCTGTTCTGGAATGGAGGAGAGTTCCTTTCCCTCTGCAAGAAGCGAGAACCCACAGTCTAACGCTTTGCAGTATTCGTCGACCTCTTTCTCTGCAATGCCCGAAGCGAGGAGCATCTTTCTGTTTTGCTCAACGAGGATCTCTTTTCCCGAGACAACGGCTCCTGCGAGCGAGATGGCGAAGTCTGCTTTCTTCTCTCCAGAAATCATGAGGGCGATGGTGCCTCCTTCGCTATGTCCGAGAACACCAACCTTTTTAAACCGCTTGCGGAGGAGGGTGACGGCAGCAAGGGCATCGTTCTTGAAGTCAAGGGTGGTGGCGTTCTTAAGATCGCCTGTGGAGCGACCCACGCCACGGTCGTCGTATCTCAGTGTTGCGATTCCTTGTCGGGCGAAGGCATCGGCAATGATGAGGAAAGGCTGGTGGGCTAAGATGGTGGAGTTACGGTCTTGTGGTCCGCTACCTGTAACCATCACTAAGACGGGAGTTTTCTCACTGTAGTCTTCTGGGAGTGTGAGCGTGCCATTGAGCACGGCTGCTCCGTTCGAGAAGGAAACCTCCTCAGAGGTGTAAGGGAAAGGAGCGACTGGAGTCTGTGGGCGTTTTATCTCTGCCTCGCCTTGGGTGAGGGTGAGTGGGAACGACATGCCGTGCTGGGAGAATTCTCCTTGGATGCTGCTCCCATCGTGCTTTCCCTTGAAAGAGCCTCTAATGGCAGGAATGTCGATGGTGATGCCTTCTGACGTTTTGGTCATTTTAGCGGGAATGCCCTTTGCTCCTTGGGCTGGAACATCAAGGGTGCAGGCATCGGCAGAGAGGTGGAAAACCATGTTGAGCTTCATGCCTTGAACTGTTATTGAACCGCTCCATGCTCCTGTCTGGGCATGGGAGGAAAGGGTGGCAAGGAAGGCGAGGGAAAGGAGAATTCTTTTCATAAGGATGGAGGGTTGAATGATGAATGCAGGGCAGGGGCAGGGGTGTTGAGGGGGCTGGCAGGCTGGGTGTTGCAGGCAGGGCATTTCTTTCTTTCGATCAGGTCGAAAGATACCAGGCAGGCTGGGTATTGAGGGGTGTTGAGAGGTGTTGAGGGTGTTGCTATTTTTTCTTCAGTGCGAGTCCCACTTGCATTCCCTTGATGTTTTTTGTTAGGGTAGTGATTGTGGAGAGGCTGGAAGAGGTGGCGGTTTTTGCTCCTAAGCTTTGAACGAGGTTCAGGAGCTTGGAGGTGTCGGTGACGAAGAGGAGGCGGGAACCGTCTTTCTGTGTTGTGATCTTCATTGTTTTGCGGGAGTAGGTGAGCACAAGCTGCTTGTTTGTCACCTGCCACTTTCCTGTGTATGTCTTTCCCTTTATTGTTTCAGTGAACGTGCCGTCTTTCTGGAATGTGATGGTGAAGCGACCTTGTGAGATGCCGTATTTTGCAAGTGTCTCCTGAATCTTCGTCTCTAACTTTTTTGAGGCATAGGCGGCTCCTGCTTTTGAGAGGAGGTCGTCTGACTGGAAGACAACGGCAGGCGAGTCGTAGGTCCATGTTCCGATGATGTTCTCTGCTGTGGCCTGCTTGTTAGAAGAGAAGATGGATGTTATTCCCGATGCTAAATCGCTATTTCCAGAGAGCACGCCTCCGAGAATGTCTTTCAGTCCAGACTGTGCGTTTGCATTGCTTGCTCCAAGGAGAAGCATTGTGAGGGTGATGATCTTAAAGAAGTTCTTTTTCATGAGGTTATGATTTTTTTTATGTTTTTGATTACGTTTTTCTTAATGGGCTTTGATTTATGAAGTTTTTAACGAGGGTTCTATTCTGAATAGATATTCATCTGACAGTTCTTGCAGTCGAATTCGAGAGCAAAACGACGACCGTCGGAAAGACGCAGGTATAGCGGTGTGCGCCATTTCTGAGCCGGTGACTCTTTTGTGCACACTCCGAGTGCATGGCGAATGCAGTAACGGCATTGCATCAGGAGAACCCTTCTGCTCTGACCAGAAACGTCATTTGCAGAAAGCGTCTCTCGAGAGCGTTCTGAATTCTCGGAAGCCGTTTCTAAACCGTCTGCCACTGTTCCTAAAGAGTTGTAGAACCTGCGGGAGAAGGCATTTGTTGCGTTGTAGAGATACGGAAACTTGCGATAAAGAGGAGAAGAGATGTAAGCAACTTTCTCCTTGACATCTTTCTGCGAGAGCGTTTCTGATTTTCCCTTGCCATCTTTTTGCGAGAGCGTTTCTGATTTTCCCTTGGCATCTTTTTGCGAGAGCGTTTCTGATGTTTCATGGTCGTCTCCATGGGATGCGTTGAGAGCTTCTATCGCCTTTCTCCTCAGTTCTGCAAGCTGACTTGACGGTATGAATGTTGAGGAGAGCGATGGAGAAATGGTTATTTCTGATGCAGAGAAGATGGTGCCACCCAGTTTCGATAGCTGTCGAAGGATGTTCTCTTTCTGTGGCTTTTGGGCTGGCTGACGATTGGTGAGTTGAAGGATTGCCTCTCCGTAGAGCGGACTGTCTATTCCCGAAATGCGGAGCAGGACATGATAGCCACAGTCTTCAAGGTTCATGGAGACCGGAATGGTGCGAATAGCCGTCTTTCCCTGCATGATACGGTCGAAGTCTTTGTCTTGACTGCGGTAGAGGGTTGTTCCTGGTGTGAGACCTTTTGGCATGGCGAGGGGGAAGAGTCTATTTCCTTCTGCTCTGTTTACGCGGAATCCCTGGAGTTCTCCATTGCGGTCGAGAAAGCAGAGTCCGTCTCCGTTTACGAAGGCAGCCACTCCAGCAACGTTGAACGACGGTTGTCTCCCATGCCTTATCTCCTTCACTTTCCCCACGTTTTCACCGATTGCCTTTGGTGTGAGCAGAGATGCCATGTGATGGTCGCGGCCATGCAGGAAATATGTTGTATAGCCACGGTTGAAGCTTCTTCTAAGGTCAGGGGAGAAGGTGTAAACAACAGAGCCCCAAGAACTTCTGGCGAGAGACTCTTGACAGGAGCCTTTTCCCTTCTCGCTATTGTGGCGAGAGATGATTTCGTTTAGGCGCTGGCTATATGCAGAGACAACGTTCTTGACATACGTGATGTCTTTCAGACGACCCTCTATCTTCAGCGAGCAGGCACCAGCATGGATGATCTCCTCAAGGTTGTCTATCTGGCACTGGTCTTTCAGAGAGAGGTAGTAAGCCTCTGGAGCAATCGTGTTTCCAGAACCGTCTTCCAAGGAGTATTTCATGCGGCACATCTGGGCGCATTCCCCACGGTTTGCTGAACGTTGGAAGCAATGTTGTGAGGCATAGCACTGTCCGGAGTAGCTTACGCAGAGCGCACCGTGTATGAAGACCTCCAGTTCCATCTCTGGTTCTGTGAGGTGTATTGCTTTTATTTCTTCTGCTGTGAGCTCACGGGCGAGTACGGTGCGCTGGAACCCTAATGTCTTCAGCCAAGCGACTTTTCCCGTTGTGCGGTTGTCGGTTTGTGTGGAGGCATGCCATGTGATGCTATCGGCGAGCACGGGGGCTTGCTGGCGGAGGGCGGTGAGGAGTCCCATGTCTTGCAGGAGAATGGCGTCTATGCCCACTTCTTTCAGACTGCGCACGGTTTCTATGGCGTTGGAGATTTCATGATCGAAGACAACCGTGTTCACCGTGGCATAGACTTTCGCATTGAACTGATGGGCGTAATCGCAAAGGCTGGCAATATCGCTAATGGTGTTTCCTGCTGCGTGTCGAGCACCGAAGTTCTGTGGTCCTATGTATACGGCATCGGCACCGTGGTCAATAGCCGCGATGCCGCATTCCAGATTCTTTGCCGGAGCCAATAGTTCTATTTTTCTCATAAAAAAATATGCACACCTATTTTCTAATAAGGTGGAGTGGGAGGGGGATGTTTATTTAATTTGGTTGATATCGTATGGGGTTGCCTGATAGACGTAATAGTTTATCCAGTTCTGAAAGAGGAGGTTTGCGTGTGCGCGCCAGCGTACGAACGGTCCTTCTGCCATGTTGTTATGATGGTAGTAGTTCAGAGGCATTTCAACATCGTCGCGCTTGCCCATATCGCGTTTGTATTCATTGTCGAGAGTGTCGGGATTGTATTCCATATGCCCTGTGATGAAGAACTCTCTTCCCTCACGTGCCATAACGATTCCCACACCGCTCTCGTTGCTTTCTGCAATGATGCGAAGCTCGGGGTGTTTCTCGATATCTTCTCGGCGCACTTCTGTGTGACGACTGTGTGGCATTCGGAACATATCGTCGAAGCCGCGGAAGATGGGCAGATGGTCGGTGGTGGAGCAATGGTGTTTGAAGATTCCGAACATCTTCTTTGAAAGGTCGTGTTTTGGAACACCATAGTGATAGTACATGCCAGCTTGAGCCGCCCAGCAGATATACATTGTGCTGGTGACGTGAGTCTTTGCCCATTCGAAGATGCTGCTCACCTCAGGCCAGTAGGAGACCTCTTCGAATTCCATTTGTTCCACTGGTGCTCCAGTGATAATCATTCCGTCGTAACGCTCCAGTTGGATTTCGTCGAAGTCTTTGTAGAACATAAGCATATGCTCTATAGGAGTGTTCTTCGGCGTGTGCGACTTTAGCTTCATGAACGTTATCTCCATTTGCAGTGGGGTGTTGGAAAGGAGTCGGAGAAGGTCTGTCTCTGTTGAGATCTTCAAAGGCATGAGATTGAGAATAACAATCTTTAGAGGGCGTATGTCCTGCCCGTGGGCACGATGTTCGTCCATAACAAAGATATTCTCTTTTTGCAACAGTTCTATGGCGGGAAGATTGTCAGGAAGTTTTAATGGCATGATGATTATTGTTTTTTAGAAGTGTGTAAGGGGTGAGTTTTTTTTCCAGAGGCAAGAGGGAGTTATGCACGTTGTGGAGTTAGGGGCTGTTGGAATGTCTGCTTCTGGAGCTGATGGATGAGGGGGATTTCTGAAACAGACATAGACATGTGACTCTTCTGGCATAAGAAGGCAGTGCAATGATTATCAAAAAAAATAACCATGCACACCTATCTTATTGCCGCAATGTTTTTTGTTTGCCTAAGAGGGATGTTATGCTTTCTTGATGTAGTCAACAATCCAAGCGCCAACCTCTTTCGTGCCATATTTCTCGCCACCCTCAACCTGTATTTCTGGTGTGCGAACGTTTGCAGCGAGAGAAGCGTCGACAGCCTCACGAACGAGTGCACCTTCTGCCTTGAGGTCAAAATACTCGAAGAGCATGGCTACGGAGAGAATCTGTGCGAGAGGGTTTGCGATGTTCAGACCCTTTCCCTGTGGCCATGAGCCGTGGATAGGTTCGAAGACCGGTGTTGAAGAGCCGGTAG
>CALZTP010000082.1 GCA_945829115.1 uncultured bacterium
TGCTCAGGAACTTATAAATAAAGTTAAATCAAAGTGTTGCGGAATTAAGGTTTAAATCATTTCGGACAAAAATCTTCCTTTAAAAGCCTATTCAACGGATAAAACAGGCGATTGGTTGAATTTTTTTGCCTATTAAATAAGAATATATTACCTTTGCAAACGAATTAGACGAGCATATTACGTTTACACGAAAAAACAGGAAAAGAAATGGAAAGAATAAAACGACATAAGGAGACAATACTCATCATAGCCATCTGGTTGTTGGTGTTTTTGTCCACTCCAGCATACATGTATTATGTGCATTTAGCCATCGGAAACCAATTCGAATGGGAGTCGTTGAAGACGCTATGGATCTTTGATGCTGGTTTCTGTCTGCTCTTTCTTGTGCACCATTACATCCTCGTTCCACGGTTCATGCTGAAGAAACGAATAAAAGTCTATCTCCTTTCTACAGCCATCTGCCTCGGAGTCTTCATAGCATTAGTGATGCATACAGAGAACAGACACCACCCCAGACAGCAGGAAAGGGAAAAGACATATGAAAGTGTCAGGAAACCCAAACGCGAACAAAAACAAGAGAATGCCACCTGGAAGCCAATCCTCCTCCCACCACCCATCATGGCACGCTTGACGATTGCCGTGCTCATGCTTGGAGTAGACCTTGGAATAGTGGCGTGGTGGAGAGAGCAGAAAATGCGTCAGCGACTCCTCCTCCTTGAGAAACAGAACCTCAAGCAAGAACTCGAGCAGCTCCGCTACCAGATAAACCCACATTTCCTCATGAACACGCTGAACAATATCCACGTTCTCGTTGATATTGATAAGGAGCGTGCGCAAAGGGCAATTATCGACCTCTCAGGACTCATGCGCTACGCTCTCTATAACAGTCATGATTATATGGCCCCGCTCGCAGAAGAGCTTCGCTTCATTAAACAGTATATCTCTCTCATGCGATTACGCTACTCAGAGAAAGTCGATATCTCCTGCTCGCTGCCAGACACACTGCCAGCCTCTATAGGCATTCCTCCTCTGCTCCTTGTTACGTTTATAGAGAACGCCTTTAAGCACGGTGTCAGCTACAAACAAAGCTCTTATGTCTATATTCGCCTCTCTCTCGACGAAGAGCAGCAGAAAATTCACTTCCAGTGTATAAACAGTCGCATTCCCGACTCTCCTTCTACAAAGAAAGAACAACAAGGCATTGGTCTCGCAAACGTAAGGAAACGACTCGAGCTCATATATCCAGGAAACTATTCCCTCACCATCAATGGCAGCACTCCAACCTCTTTCAGCGTAGACCTCACCATCAGCACGTGGTCACAGTAGAGTGGGAGCCTCGAGACTCCTTTTCTCTCACATGCTGATTCAGCTTCACCAAACAATACAATCATCATCACAAAAAAAGAAGAAATTGCACAATTGTTTATGATTAAAGTACTCCTTATAGACGACGAGCCCCTTGCTCTTCAGCAAATGAAGCAGATGGCGGAGAAGATACCGTATTTCGAGATTGCAGGTATCTGCGAGAGTGCATTCGTCTTTCGAGATGCTTGTGCTCTTCCAAAAGCTGCATGCTGAGGGGCACACCATTATCTTCGTGACTCACAATCCAGAGATTGCGGAATATTCCTCTCGGAACATAAACCTTCGAGATGGGAAGGTGCGTGAGGACACTATAAACCCAAACATCAAATCGGCGGCAGAGGCTCTTGCTGCCTTACCACAACCTGCTGACGACTAAACGCTTTTGCAGGGAATTGCTTATGAGATTATTGTCGCATTTTCTCTCTCTCTCTACTTATTTTACACGCTCTAAAGCATTCCCTGCATTCCTTTTGTTTGATAAAGGGTAGGTGTGCAGAATTAAAAAAAAACAAATTTATATGAACATACTCAATCTTATAAAAGTGTCACTGAACGCTGTTGCTAACAATAAGATGCGCTCGTTTTTGAGCATGCTTGGTATCATTATTGGTGTGGCGGCGGTTATAGCGATGATGAGCATCGGACAGGGCTCAAAGGAGAACATCCGGAAGGAACTTGCTTCTATGGGAACAAACATGCTTACAATACGTCCTGGAGCTGACAACGGACCCGGTGGAGTGCGCCAAGACCCTTCTGCCATGCAGACGCTGAAGGTTGCCGACTACAAGCGTATACATGCTGAGAGGAAATTAGTGAAGTACGTATCGCCAGAGGTAACTGCTTCTGGACAGGCTGTCTACGGAAACAAGAACACCACAACAACTGTCTATGGAGAGTCACCAGAATATCTTGATATAAAGCTATGGAAGATAGAGAAGGGCATGTGCTTCACGGAGGAGGATGTGAGAAAATCGGCAAAGGTGTGTGTGGTTGGAAAGACGGTTGTTGACGAACTCTTCGGAGAGGGTGCTGATGTTGTTGGTCGCACTTTGCGTTTCAAGTCTATTCCGCTCCGTATTGTTGGTGTGCTGAAATCAAAGGGCTATAACAATTGGGGTATGGATCAAGACAATGTTATCATTGCGCCTTACACCTGCGTAATGAAGCGCATCGCCTCACAGAACTATTTCTCCTCCATAAACTGCTCTGCTCTAACAGAGGAACTCTCTGACGCTGCTATCGATGAAATATCTGCCGTGCTCCGTCAGAACCATAAAATCAAAGACACCTCAGGGGACGCTGATGACTTCACCATTCGCTCTCAGGCAGAGATGATGCAGACGATGTCGTCAACAATGGATTCCGTGACTCTCATTCTTGGCATTGCTGCTGGTTTCTCTCTCCTCATCGCTGGTATTGGAATCATGAACATCATGCTTGTGAGCGTCACTGAGCGCACAAAGGAAATCGGATTGCGTATGGCAGTAGGTGCAACTGGCTTCGTGATTAGCGTGCAGTTCCTCATAGAGTCTATCCTCATATCTGTAACGGGTGGACTCTTCGGAGTGCTCTTGGGGTCATCGTCTCGAACACGATTCTTCCTTTCATGGGAATGCCGTCGTCTGTTCCTTCATGGTCTATCATTCTTTCTTTCTGTGTCTGTGTCTTTATTGGCATAGTGTTCGGATATATTCCTGCTCGAAAGGCTGCAAACATGGACCCAATAGAAGCCATCAGACATGAATAAAAACAGTAGGAGGAAGAAGTTTATAGGGTGCCTTCCACAAAAAACGCCCTCTAAACTTCTTAAAAACTGTTAACATTTTGCAATCCTATTGTTTTTTTCTTGTATAACTGAGAAAAAATATATACTTTTGCAACTGAAAACAATATTATAAACATAAAAATGTAAGAAAACAAATGAAAAATCTTTCTGGTCGATACTTTTACTTCTTTTATTACTTTACAGGGAACTGTGAAGCGGGAAGTTGTGTATAGATATCAACTTAATAGTTAGAAAAGGATTTTTCAGAACAAAAATATTTAAGCCCCGCTTCCAGATTGCTGAGAAGCGGGGCTTTTAAGTGAAAAAAGGCATCTATAGAATGAAACGAATAGCAATTCAGGGCTTTGAGGGAAGCTTTCACGACATCACTGCCCACAGGTATTTCTCAGGAGAGCAGCTCCAGGTTGTTTGCTGTGCAACTTTCGAAGAGGTGTTCCAGCAAATGAAGGCAGACCCAACTATGATTGGTCTCACGGCAATTGAAAACACCATCGCAGGGTCTCTCCTCCACAACTATGAACTCCTTCGAAACAGCGGAATGACAATCGTCGGAGAATATAAAACGCACATCAGCCACTGCTTCTGCTGTCTGCCAGAGCAAAACATAGCCGACATACACGAGGTGCACTCCCATCCCGTTGCTCTTATGCAGTGTCGAGAATACCTTTCACAACATCCTTCTGTGAAGCTTGTGGAAGATGAAGACACGGCTGGCTCTGCAAAATGGATAGCAGAGAACGAACTGAAGAACGTTGCTGCCATCTGCCACGTTGATGCGGCAAAGATGTACGGCATGCAGATTCTCGATGAAAGCATCGAAGACAATAAGCATAACTACACTCGCTTCCTCGTGCTCTCTGATCCAAGAAAGGCTGATATGCTTCGACCTATTAACCAAACCGACAAAGCTTCACTCGTGTTCTCACTGCCTCACGAAGAGGGTTCGCTATCGCAGGTGCTCTCCATTCTCAGCTTCTATAAGATGCAGCTAACAAAAATACAGTCGCTACCAATAATCGGATGCGAATGGCAATACCTCTTCTACGTAGACGTCACCTATGATGACCTCATCAGATACCGACAGGCAATAGACGCTATTACACCCCTCACAAAGGAGCTTACCATTCTTGGTGAATACAAAGCGGTATAACCTCTTAACTCCTCAAAAAGAAAACAAACCAGCAGAAAAGAAACTCACATGGTAAAACCAGCAGATAGACTAAGCTTAGTACAAGAGTACTACTTCAGTAGAAAACTAAAGGAGGTGGCGCAGATGAATGCGGAGGGAAAGGATGTTATCTCTCTCGCAATTGGCTCTCCAGACATGCCTCCGTCAGAGAAAACAATTGAGAAACTCTGTGAGGTGGCTCACGAGCCGTCAGCACACGGCTATCAGCCTACGATCGGCATTCCGGAACTTCGTAAGGCAATGGCGCAATACTATAAAAGGTGGTTCAATGTAGACCTTGACGCAGCAACAGAGATACAACCGCTCATAGGCTCAAAAGAGGGCATCCTGCACATCACGCTCGCTCTCTGTAACCCAGGAGACGAGGTGCTCATACCAAACCCTGGCTATCCCACCTACACATCGCTCTCGAAACTCCTCGGACAGAAGATCGTCTATTACAACCTCCTCGAACAGAACGCATGGCAACCAGATTGGAACCAGTTGGAAGCTCTTGACACATCGCGTGTAAAGCTCATGTGGACAAACTATCCGAATATGCCTACTGGAGGTGATGCCATGGCAGAGACCTACGAGCATCTCGTGGCATTCGCAAAGGAGAGGAACATAGTCATCGTAAACGACAATCCTTACTCCTTTATCATAAACTCTCATCCACGCTCCATTCTTCAAGTGCCAGGGGCAAAGGAGTGCTGCATAGAACTGAACTCCATGTCAAAGAGTCATAATATGCCAGGATGGAGAGTAGGACTTTGCGCGTCAAACAAGGAGTTTATCTCTTGGATTCTGAAGGTGAAGTCAAACATCGACTCTGGAACATTCCGCGGACTGCAGCTCGCAGCGGCAGAGGCATATGGAAACAGTGACGAATGGCACCACAACGCCAACTTTACAACCTACAAGCGACGTAGGGAGATTGCAGAGGAAATCATGACAACCCTCGGATGCTCCTTCGACCCTAATCAGGTGGGAATGTTCTTGTGGGGACGAATACCTGACTGCTATGAGAATTGTGAACATCTAACAGAGAAGGTGCTTCATGAGGCTCGCGTGTTCATAACTCCAGGATTCATCTTTGGCTCTAACGGAAACCGCTATGTGCGCATCTCTCTCTGCGCAAAAGATGAAAATATGAGAATAGCACTTGAACGCATTCGTGAGGTATTCTCTCGTTAATATCTCTTTTCCCACAAAATGAGAAAATGGTCTTTATATAGAAAAATACAAACATAAAAAAATATTCAACTATGGAACTTGAACTTAAACCAATCACTCTCCCGAGTGATAACGATAGAATGTTCGTAATCGCTGGACCATGTTCAGCAGAGAGCGAAGAACAGATAATGTGTACAGCACGTGAACTGGCTTCAAAGGGATGCCATAACTTCCGAGCTGGAGTATGGAAACCACGTACAAAACCGGGTGGCTTCGAAGGGCATGGTGAACCTGCTCTTCAGTGGATGAAGCAGGTAAAGGAAGAAACCCATATGAAAGTGGGCACTGAGGTGGCTACTCCAGAACATGTGGAACTTGCAATGAAGTACGGAATGGATATCCTTTGGATTGGTGCACGCACTTCTGCAAACCCATTCGCCATGCAGGCACTCGCTGATGCTATGAAGGGCGTTGAGGTCCCTGTTTTGGTGAAGAACCCAGTGAACCCTGACCTTGAACTGTGGATAGGTGCTCTTGAGCGTCTGAACACAGCGGGAATAAAGAATCTCGGTGTCATACACCGTGGTTTCTCTTCTTACGACAAGACAATCTATCGCAACCTTCCAATGTGGCAGATTCCTATTGAACTGCGCAGACGTATTCCGGAGCTTCCTATCATCTGCGACCCTTCCCATATGGGTGGGCGCCGTGAACTCGTGGCTCCTCTCTGTCAGCAGGCACTCGACCTTGGATTCGATGGTTTGATGGTGGAAAGCCATTGCGATCCAGACAGGGCTTGGAGCGATGCAAAGCAGCAGGTGACTCCTGATGTTCTCGACTATATCCTCTCTATCCTTCAGGTGCGCGAGGTGAAGGAAAACGTGGAGGGAATAAACACTCTACGAAAGCAGATAGACGGGCTCGACAACGAGTTGATAAACCTTCTCTCTAAGCGTATGAGGGTATGCCGAGAAATTGGTCAGTATAAGAAAGACCATAACATGACTGTCCTCCAGACAGGGCGATACAACGAGATTCTCGACAAGCGTGGTGCGCAGGGTGCGCTCTGCGGAATGAGTGCTGATTTCGTGAAGAATATCTTCGAACATATACACGAGGAGTCTGTGCGTCAGCAGATAGAGGTTATCAATAGTTAATCGTCTAAAAGGAAATGAAGATATTAGTTCTTGGAGCAGGTAAGATGGGGTCGTTCTTCATCGACCTGCTCAGTTTTGACCATGAGGTGGCGGTATACGAGCGAGACCCGAAGCGACTCCGCTTTACCTACAACTGCTTGCGATTCACGTCGTTCGAGGAAATTCGCAACTTTCAACCAGAGCTGGTTATCAATGCCGTTACAGTGAAGTACACCATTCCTGCATTCCAGGAGGTAATTCCATTCCTTCCAAAAAGCTGTCTGCTTTCAGATATCAGTTCGGTGAAAACGGGACTGAAGGATTTCTATGACTCTATGGGCTTCCGCTATGTCTCTACGCACCCAATGTTCGGACCTACTTTTGCAAACCTCAGTCAGCTCTCTGAGGAGAACGCAATCATCATCAACGAGGGTGATTACATGGGGCGTTGTTTCTTCAAAGATCTATACAGTCGGCTTGGTTTGAATATCTACGAATATTCTTTCGAAGAGCACGACAGAACAGTGGCTTATTCACTCTCTATACCTTTCGTCTCTACCTTCACATTTGCAGCTGTCATGGAGCATCAAGATGCGCCGGGAACAACCTTTAAGCGACACATGCGCATAGCAAAGGGTGTGCTCAATGAAGACGACTATCTTCTTCAGGAGATTCTCTTCAACCCCTACACCTACGACAACGTTGCAAATATCCGTCGTGAGCTGAAAACCCTAATGGAGGTTATTGACCATAAGGATGCGGAAGGCATGAAAGCCTTCCTTGCCAAGATTCGTGCAAACGTTCAGCGAGATATTCAAGAGATAAAATAGAGGATGCAAGAGGAAGCAAGAGGATGCAAGAGGAAGTGAGAGGAAGCAAGAGGAAGTGTTGCAAGATCTTAAATTTAAAAAATCCTCTTTCTTCCTTTTCCTCTAAAATCCTCTTGCTTCCTCTCTTTTTTTAAAAAAAGAAACAGCGGTGCTGGACGGCACCGCTGTTAAAGAAAATTTTTAAAGTCCGAGGTCTTTCTTTATTGCCTCAACTTTTTCATTAGCGATTTCGTTTGCTTTCTCGAAGTCGGCAGCTCCAGAGAATGGAGCAGGTACCTCACAGTAGAACTTGATCTTTGGCTCTGTTCCTGAAGGGCGAACAGAAATTTTCAGTCCTTCTTCTGTGTACCACTGCAGAACGTTTGCTGTTGCAGGCATAGAGAAGTCCTTCTCAACACCGTTTTCAACCATCTTCAGAGTCTTGTAGTCCTTAGAAACAACAACTGGACTGCCAGCAAGGGTCTTTGGAGGATTAGAGCGGAAGTTTTCCATCATCTGCTTAATCTCGTCGGCACCTGATTTGCCTGGCTTCACAACATTTATTGTGGTCTCCTTCTGGTAGCCGTATTCTGTGTAGATATCCATGAGGAGGTCGTAGAGTGTCTTACCCTGGTCTTTAGCCCATGCTGCAATCTCACAGATGAGACAGATAGATGCAGGAGCGTCCTTGTCGCGAACCTTGTCGTATGGGAGGTATCCAAAAGATTCCTCACCGCCACCAATGTACTTTCTCTTGCCCTCAAGCTCACGAATGCGGTAAGCAATCCATTTGAAGCCAGTGTACTCATCGAAAATCTCTACACCGTTCTTACGTGCTATCTTCGCAATAAGCTCAGAGGTAACGATTGTCTTAACCATGAAGTCGGTTGGGTTCAGCTGACCAAGAGCTTTCTTGTTCTTAATGGTGTACCAATAGAACATCATAGCAGTCTGGTTACCGTTAAGGATCTGCCAGTCGCCCTTGTCGTTACGGCAAACAATGGCAAGGCGGTCAGCGTCTGGGTCGGTAGCAACCACAAGGTCTGCGTTGAGCTTTGTGCCAAGCTTCATGCCGAGTGTCATAGCCTCTGCATTCTCTGGGTTAGGAGAAACGACTGTTGGGAAGTTTCCGTCGATAACCATCTGCTCTGGAACAACATTAATGTTCTGGAAGCCCCATGAGCGGAGGCAGAGTGGTACGAGCACACGTCCTGTGCCGTGCATAGCAGAGTAAACGATGTTCAGGTCTTTCTGGCGGAGAATAACGTCTTGATCTACCATGCCTTCCTTAACTGCCTGCATGTAGTCGTAGTCCATCTCACCACCGATGATCTGAATAAGGTCTGGGTTAGCCTCGAACTTCACATCGTTGATAGTAACCTTTTTTACCTCATCGATAATGCCAGTGTCATGAGGAGAGAGCACCTGTGAACCGTCGTCCCAGTATGCCTTGTAGCCGTTGTACTCTTTTGGGTTGTGGCTTGCAGTGACGTTTACACCACACTGAGCATCTAATTGGCGGATGGCGAAAGAAATCTCTGGGGTAGGGCGGAGGCTTTCAAAGAGGTATGCCTTTATACCGTTGGCAGAGAAGATAGCAGCTACAGTCTCTGCGTACTCACGACCGTTGTTGCGGCAGTCGTGACCAACAACAGCAGCGAGGTCTGTACGGCCAGGGAATGCTTTCTTCACATAGTTGGCGAAGCCTTGTGTTGCCATGCCCACAATATACTTGTTCATTCTGTTCGTACCTACACCCATGATACCGCGCAGACCGCCTGTACCAAACTCTAAGGCCTGATAGAATGCCTCGATGAGGTCTGTTGGGTCTGGGTTGTCAAGCATTGCTTGTACTTCCTTGCGGGTTTCTTCATCGAAAGCAGGAGAGAGCCACTCCTGTGCTGTTGCCCGACACTGAGCAATCAATTCTGTATTGTTTTCCATTCTTTGTTGGTTTAATTTAGTTATGGTATTAATGACTTTTTTTTTCGATTAAATATTCTCCTTTCAGCAACAAAATTAAAAAAAAAAATCCATTCGTCAAAATTTTTTCAGAGAAAACTTTCATTTTAACCGATTATTTGCTAATTTTGCAGTATGAAAACGGAATTAATACAAATAGGAAAGACAGTGAATAAACATTTTGTGGCTGTCATAAACGATTATTGTGAGCGCATTTTACACTACATGCCATTCACCGTCACCACAATCCCTGACTTAAAAAACACCAAGTCACTCTCTGAGGCGCAGCAGAAAGAACGAGAGGGGGAACTAATCCTTAAAGCACTACAGCCATCAGACACCGTTGTGCTCCTCGACGAGCGTGGTACCGAGTTTCGCTCCATTGAATTTGCTTCATGGTTAGAGCGACAGCAACATACGGCTCGCCGTTTGGTCTTCGTGATAGGAGGTCCCTATGGGTTCTCCTCCGCTGTCTATTCCCGTGCCGACCAAATGCTTTCCCTTTCAAAAATGACGTTCTCCCACCAAATGATTCGCATGACTTTCTGCGAGCAGATATATCGTGCCTGCACAATCATCAGGGGAGAGCCTTACCATCACGAATAGAGTGTGCCTATGCCTCAGGCTTCACCATTGATTTTTTCTTCTTATTATAGTCCCTTGCAAATTGCTTAATGAAAAGGATGATGTTGTTGTTGATTTGCAGTTCATTGAGAGTAAAATACATCATAGGCAATCGCTTTTTAGTTTTTGAGTGATTTTGAAAAAATGCAGAAAAGAACATTCACTTGTTCATCTCTGTTTAAAAAACGCCCAAATTTACATTTTATTGTGCAAAAAGGCAAAAAAACTTTTTTTAATTAGGGTCTGCTGAATTAATATTTTGCTAGAACCATGGGGTAGCAGACATTGCCCCCACAATTAACCTTGAGCATCAATATGTGCCATAATTCGGTCAGGACAAGACAAAGTTCCCTTAGGAACTTCATCACGTTTTTGACGAAGTAGCACATTCCTGTCCAGCATCGTGCTGTATCTGGAAGCTTGGCTCTTATGTCATTGGCTCGATAGATTCTCTTGCCAGTACCGAATGAGCATTCGATTTCGTTACGCTCTCCGATGGCTTTTGCCATTCTGGATTTCAAGTCTTCGGAAGGAGGCGCCTTCGGCGGTCGTCCTAAGGGTTTGCAGTATGACTGGATTTCTAAATCCTCAAGTATATCGCGGTTCGACCTGTTAAGGTAAATCTTATCCGCAAGTATGGTAACTGGAAGATAACCGAAGCGTTCTTTGAAAAGTTGAATCTGTAGTAAGAGATCCTGGCTCTCGTTGTAGGCATCCCAGCTGTGATGGTCTATGAACGTATAGCCTTCGACGATGCTTGCACCTATCTTTGCCCCGAACTCACTTCTTGCCTTAGCCTTTCCACGGACGATGGCACGGACATGTGGCTGAAAGATGCTCAGTATGCGGTCTGCACAGGTATGGGTCTTTGTTCTAAACATCTCCTCCTGTTGATGGTACATCCTGAAGATGGCAGTCAGAGTGCGTTTCTCATAGAGGAAAAGACTCTCGTAGTACATTTTATTCTTTGCAAGTAAGTTCATCAGAATACGGATGTCCTTGCGCAAATAATTGAGCATCAATGCAATAGTATCTCGTACTATCTTTCCTTTCTTCTTGGCTTTCTTTATAAGAAGAAGATATACCTGACGTGCATGCTTGTAGTTCGTGCGTGGCTTGTGCAATTCAAACATCTCGCACACCTTTATAATATAGTCGGTAACCTTGCGGCAACCATCGTGTATTATATCAACGTCAACGGGATAGCGCATCTCTGCATCGGCACATGTAGCATCAATCTTGAGCACTCCCTTGTGCTCACGACCTTGTGAGTCTGTAAAGGAAGCAGCATTCGGATCTTCTGATTCTGGTGTTGGTGGTTCCTCATCATCTTTCTTCGCCTCTTCTTCCTCACGTTTGCGTTTCTCTTCAAGAAGACGCTTCTGCTTGTTGAGCAGACTGACTGTCATCTTGTTAAGGTCCTTCCCTGAGATTCGCTTGCGTATCGTGACGAACAGGCTTGGGTCGAATATTGGTTTGTCGGTAAACTCATGCAAGCCACAAAAGTACTGCATGTAGGGGTTCTCTCTGATAGTCTCGATGGTCTCGACATCACTTAGGTTTAGCTTGTGCTTAATAATCATTGCACCGAGAATCATGCGTGCCGGCTTGTTTCCTGCACCTTTCTTACGATTGTCCAACCTTGAGTTGTATTCCTTCTCAAGTTCAGTCCATGGAAGAAGGTCGCCGAGAGCTACCCAGCGGTTTGTCTTGTCCAAATCATCAAGGGACGAACGGAGCAAACCGAGGTCAAGTTGCTTGTATTTTGGGTCGTAAAACTTCATCATTCTATAGATTTAACTATACAAAGGTACTAATTTCCTGTTAAACAAACGAAGAAATATTGTTATATAATCTTAAATATCAGACAGTTGTAAATTATTCAGCAGACACTAATTA
>CALZTP010000083.1 GCA_945829115.1 uncultured bacterium
ATGCGCAGTAGGCGATGCAAGGATTATAAAAATAATTTTGCACACCTACTTAATAGTTCTTTTTTTAACGCGAATTATCGAGAATTATCCGTGAATTTACGAAAATTAGTATTTCCTTTAATTTACGGCTAATTTGCGGCAATTATACGTTCTTTTTTTTGATAAAAGGGAAAACTGCACGATTAGATTCTAATCTCCTCGAGTTTTTCAGAGAGTTCCTCCCAAGTTTCCATAGCCTTCTCTTGCTCTCGCTGAACGTCGGTATATTCGTTTACGAGTTTCATGTCAGAGGCATTCTTAGGGTCGCAAAGCAGGTTGTCGAGTTCTGATAGACGGTTGTCGAATTCAGAAATCTTTTTCTCAATCTCGTTTATCTGCTTCTGAAGTCTGGTGACCTGCTTCTGCCGCTCTTTCCTTTCAGCATAGCTCATCACCTCTGAATCAGTAGGCTCTGGGGAGGCAGCCTTTTGCGAAGGAGTGCTGTCAACAGCTTTTTGTGAACTGTTCTTCTGACTGTCTTTTTCAACGACGTTCAGAGTGGATTTCTGATCGATGGAATTTTGGTTGTCGTGACTGCGAATCCAGTCGTAGATGCCACCGAGATATTCACGCACCTTCCCTCCTCCGAATTCGTACACCTTCTCCACAAGTCCGTCAAGGAACTCACGGTCGTGTGAGACAATCACCGCAGTTCCGTCGAATGCCTTTATCGCTTCCTTTAGCACATCTTTTGACTTCATGTCAAGGTGGTTTGTTGGCTCGTCGAGTATAAGGAAGTTCACTGGCTCAAGGAGTAGGCGTATCATTGCCAGACGAGAGCGTTCTCCACCCGATAAGAACTTCACCTTTTTCTCGCTTGCCTCCCCTCCGAACATGAATGCTCCGAGAATGTCGTTTATTCTCAGTCTCACCTCTCCCTTTGCCACACGGTCAATGGTTTCAAAAACCGTGAGCTCATCGTCGAGCATCTGTGCTTGATTCTGTGCGAAATAGCCAATCTGAATGTTATGGCCTATCTTCAAGGTTCCGCCAAAGGGAATCTCGTTCATGATACATTTCACGAGAGTAGACTTTCCTTCACCGTTCTTTCCTACAAATGCCACCTTCTCTCCACGCTTTATGATTAGGTTTACGTTTTGGAAGACAACATGGTCGTAGGCTTTCTCAACGTCTTCGCAGATCACAGGGTAGTCGCCAGAGCGAAGGCAAGGTGGGAATTTCAGGCGAAGGGCAGAATTGTCCACCTCGTCAACCTCTATAGGAATGATTTTCTCCAACTGGCGTATTCTCTGCTGCACCTGTACGGCTTTTGTTGCCTGATATCGGAAGCGTTCAATGAATGCCTTTGTGTCTGCAATCTCCTTTTGTTGGTTTTCGTAAGCCCGAAGTTGCTGCTCTCGGCGTTCCTTTCTTAACACCACATACTCGTTGTATTTCACCTTGTAGTCCTCGATATGTCCGCAGGTGATTTCTATTGTTCGGTTTGTGACGTTATTTATGAAAGCACGGTCGTGAGAGACAAGAACAACGGCACAGGGAGCCTGTGACAGATACTGCTCAAGCCATTGTATGGACTCAATGTCAAGATGGTTCGTAGGCTCGTCGAGCAAGAGGATGTCAGGCTTCTGGAGAAGAATCTTCGCAAGTTCGATTCTCATGCGCCAACCGCCAGAGAATTCTGCTGTGGAGCGCTCAAAATCCTTTCGTTCGAATCCTAAGCCCTGGAGAGTGCGTTCTATCTCCGCCTCATACTGCTCTACTCCCATCATTATGAAATGTTCGTGCAAGGAGGTGAATTTCTCTACGAGAGCCATGTAATCCTCCGACTCATAGTCGGTACGCTCTGCCATCTCTTTCTGCATGGCTTCCAGACGTTCTCCAATGCGTATGGTGTCAGCAAACGCCTTGCGCGTCTCTTCGCGTACGGTTGTGACGTCTTGAAGTTTCATGACCTGCGGCAGGTATCCAATCTTTGTCTCGTTTGGAATGGCAACAGTTCCGCTGGTGGGTTGCTGTATTCCGCTGATGACTTTTAAGAGTGTTGACTTTCCTGCTCCGTTCTTACCTACGAGAGCAATTCGGTCGCGGTCGTTTATTACAAACGACACATTGTCGTATAAAGGTTTTGCACTGAATTCTATGTGCAGGTTTTCTATTGAAATCATTTAATTCCTCGTTTATTGAGAGCCGCACTGTACTTAGCTGCATTCTGGAGATGCTCTTGGTAGGTTACGGCGAAATTATGTGTTCCGGAGAAGTCCTCTTTTGCACACATGTAGAGAAAGTTGCTCTTTGTATGGTTCAGAACAGCGTCTATGCCTGCTATGGAAGGAATACGGATAGGTCCGGGAGGAAGCCCGGTGTTCCGATAGGTGTTAAAAGGTGACTTTACGTCCAGATGGTTATGGTAGATTCTTTTAAGACTGAAGTCTTTCAAGGCATACTTGATGGTGGGGTCGGCTTGCAGAGGCATGCCGGTCTTCAGACGGTTTATATACATTCCAGCAATCATGGGCTTCTCACCGTTGTTGGCTGTTTCTTCGTCAACAATGCTTGCCAGTGTCACCACCTCCTCTTCTGTCATGCCAGTCTCTTTCGCCTTCTTCTTTCGCTCTTCTGTCCAGAAAGCCTTTCTTTCCTTGTTCATCCTTTCAAGGAATTTCTCTATTGGGATATTCCAGTAGATTTCATATGTCTCTGGAATAAACAGACACTGAATTGTTAATGTGTCAAGCCCAAAAGACTTGCAAAGCTCAGGGTCTATGAGTGCTCCGTAGAGTTCATCTTCGTTCATCATGAGCTTCTTGCTTATCTCATGAGCAAGGCGGTCGAGAGTGCGTACAGAAGGTACGGTAAGCATAACAGGTTCCTGACTGCCGTTTCGAATCTTTCTGAACACCTGAAGTGTTGGCTCATCGGGTTCTATGCAGTATCTTCCAGAGCGTATATGTTCATAATATCCTGTTGCGCCTGCCAAGATGTTGAATGCTTTTACAGCCACAACTCCGCTAATATCTGAAATTTTCTTTGTTATAGAGTCTGCATTGTCGTCGTTGTCAATGTAAACATATTCTTTCTCACTGCTACTTGAAAGAGGAGAGAGGAATGCGTATGCCATTGTTCCTGCCAAGACTGCAATTACCGCAAGAGCAGGTATCAGCAACGACCGTTTCGGGTTGTTATTTTTCTTTTTCATAATTTCCTTTTTATACTTTTGTACGTAAGCATACACGTACATTATTAAATACTCAAGTCAAAAAAAACTTTGCAAAGGTACTGTAAAAAATTCGTTCCTGCAAATATTGAAACAATTTTTAGGAGGTTGCAATCGGAAAAACATAAAAAACCGTAACGAATAGCTTTTTTTTCATGAAAATTTCGTAACTTTGCGATGATTTTTTATTTAAGGTGGCGATACCTGCATATGCTCTTTCCGCTTGACAACAAAGCGTGCAGTGTAGTTGCCCTTTCAACAACTCGCAATTTATAAACGATAAAAACAGAAAAATATGGATTTCAAAGATTTGATACAGAAACGTCGCTCTCACCGTAAGTTTACTGACGAGCCGATTGATGGAGATGCTGTTAAGATGATTCTTCGTGCAGGACTAATGTCTCCTACTGGTCATTCACGTAGGGCGTGGAATTTTATTGTTGTTGAAGACAAAACCGACCTTGAGAAACTTGCCGACGCAAGAGAGGCTGGCTCGCAGTTCCTGAAGAGTGCTGCCCTTGCCGTTGTGGTTACCTGCTCTCCAGAAGAAACAGATTGCTGGATAGAGGATTGCTCTCTCGCTGCTGTCTCTATGCAGTATCAGGCGGAGGAGCTCGGACTTGGCTCTTGCTGGACACAGACGGCTCGCCGTGGTCTTTCAGACGGCACTATGGCAACTGATATTGTTCGTGGCATTCTCAACATTCCCGACAGTCAGAATGTTCTCTGCATCCTTGGCTTTGGACATCCTGCCGATGAGCGTAAACCTCAGAGCGAGGATAATCTGAAGTGGGAGAATGTACATATTGGGAAGTGGGAATAGGAATTCTTATTTAACCTTCGCAAGGTAAAATGGATTTCAAAACAAAATTATAGTAAGGGCGGCATAATTCCATATCCCAGCCATTGTATGTGCGTACCTTGAACCATTGTTTCTGGTTAACTGTTAGTTCGTTGCTTGTCATATTGTTGAAGTATTTGACTCCGATATCCAATAGGAGGTAGAACGGAGTTACATATGACTTACATATGACTTACATATGAGTTATATCGGAGGAAGAGCCTTGAGACCTTTAGAGGAATTTGGCCGCGGCTCTTTCATAAGATAGGCTGCCCTCTGCCATTACAATTACATCATTACAATAATTTGCATGCATTACAATTCATTTTCTTGGTCTATACACAGAACATGTATATATATTTATATAAATGATTATTAAACACTTATGAATTCCCATCATTACACCAGTTCTGTTTCCTACACAAGAGGAATGACATAGGGCACAAGTTATTGTAATGTTGTAATTGTAATGGTTGAAGAAAATCAATCTGCCAAATTCCACAGATTTGCTACCTATGTTACCAATGAAGCACTCCCTTTTGGCTGATGACAATCATAGATTCGTATCGCAGGTGTTATGAGTTTAATGTCGTCCCTACAGGCCTTTGATTTTGTTTTGAAATCTATTTAAACTTGCGAGCGTTGAAAATTCTAACAAGATTTTCTTACTCTTTCTTGCGATTATTGTCTTTTTAGTGTTAAATCATGTTAATTATAGGTGCTTGTTCCACTTCCCTCTATGGTGGAATGCAAGATTATTATTACCTTTGCATATGAATATAAAGTTGAACCATCTATTGTAGGTGTGGAAAATTATTTTTACATTACTTACAAGCATTGTCGGTATATGATATTAGTTGTGAAGAAGTAACTCAACACCCTTCGCACATATCACATGCTACCTATGCTTAACGGTTCGCTGCAAACATTAGAAAATTTGTACACCTGCTTATGACAAAATATTTATACACATTTTTTCTCGCTCTCATGATGTTTGTCATGATGCCGCAGAATGTTTTCGCCAACGACCCTTCTGAACCAGAGGAGGATATGAAGCAGCCAAAGGTTGTGCTCGTAAAAGAGTCAACAATTAAGGTTGTGGCTGGAGAAGGGCTCGAGGTGCGAGTGTACGATGTGGCAGGAATGGTTGTTGTCACTGTACGTATTGACTCTGTTGAGAAGACTGTGAACCTCGGTCTCCAAAAGGGTTGCTATATTGTGAAGGTGGGAAAGACGGTTAGAAAGATTTCAGTGAGATAACCTTGTCGTTTTTTTGCGACTTTTCTCACTAAGAAAAAGAGTAGAATTTAAGGTAGAAAAAACCGATATAATTCTCGGGTTTCTCGTGAAATTCGAGAATTTTTTCGTTTATTCAACTTTTTCTATCTGTAACGATAAGAATTGTTTTATTACCAAGCCCAGAACACACATACTATTTTTCGATTGAGATTTAAACCATTTACGCTTTGCAATATCAAATATTACAGAATAACATGAAATGCAAGGAATGCATATAAGTGAATCGACAATATTACGCATGCTCGCCAATAAAGATACACAGCGACAAGCGTTCACC
Organism: uncultured bacterium; assembly: GCA_945829115.1. Lineage (GTDB taxonomy): Bacteria > Bacteroidota > Bacteroidia > Bacteroidales > Bacteroidaceae > Prevotella. The sequence continues at coordinate 5,632 of CALZTP010000083.1, forward strand.
ATTATCGTTCAGCAGTACAGTCGCCAACTGTATTGTACGGTGCGTCGCATGGTTCTGGTTCACGATGATGCAGACGATGTGATTCAGAATACTTTCTTAAAGGCATGGAAGTCGCTTCCTGACTTTGAAGGAAAATCGAAAATCTCTACATGGCTCTACCGCATTGCTGTAAACGAGGCTCTCGATTTCCTTAGGAAAAAGAATGCATATTCTGTGGTCTCCGGAGATGAGAAAGAACTTCTTGGTGTCTATTCCCGACTCCTTGCTGATGAATATTTCGATGGCGATCAGGCAGAGGCGAAGCTTCATGCAGCCATCAGTCAACTTCCCGATGTTCAACGAACGGTTTTCCAGATGAAATACTTCGAGGAAATGAAGTATTCAGAGATAAGCAAAATTCTTGGCACTTCGCAAGGAGCGCTGAAAGCCAGTTATCATCTTGCAGTGAAAAAGATCTCGGAATTTCTGAAGAAAGAAAGGATAGAATAGCGTTTTTTTCTTTTGTTCTAAAAAAAACTTCTATTTCTTTTTAAACCTTTTCCAAAAACTTCTGTCATAACATTAAAAGAAGATAGGAAAAATCAGAATATTCAAGAAACAAGCATCCATTTTCCATTAACCATATGGGCAATGTGAGTAAAAAAATAAAGTGATGAAAGAAAAAAGCGTAAAAAACCCATTCCTTGTTCCTGAAGGCTATTTCGACAACCTTACAGAAAGGGTTATGAACAATATCCCAGGAAACGAAAGCCAACATGTGGCTGTTAAAAGGAAACCGCTCTGGCTGAATCGTGTTGCTGCCGCAGCTGCCGCAGTGGTTGTGGTTTCCGCAGGGTGGTACGGTTACCGCATCTTCGATACTCCTTCGCAAAAAGATGTTGCAGAACATGTCTATGACGACAGTCATCTTGCAGACGATTTCGCTGAATATGCCATGCTTGACCATCAAGATATCTACGAACTCCTTATCGAGGAGTAGGAAAGTAGAGATAACCTATAAGAATCATCAATCATAGCACAACCCCATTGAGACTATTAGATTATGAAGAAAATTTTGATGACAATCGTTTTGCTCTTCGGAATACTTCCATTACTTCCTGCACAGCAAAACAAAGGGTTTGACATAAAGACCTATAAGGCAGAACTTCAGGCATATGTAATAAAACATGCCGGAATAACAGAAGCAGAGGCGCAAAAATTCTTCGCCATATATGGGGAGATGCGCCAGGAAGAAAGAAAATTATTCTCCAAAATAGGAGAGGGCTGGAAACAAAAACCTTCTACAGAAGAGGAATGCCGAAAGGCTATACTTGAAAAAGATGAAAGGGAAATACAACTGAAGAAAATCCAGCAGCAGTATCATCTCAAGATGCTTAAGGTGCTGCCAGCCACAAAGGTGATGCCTTGCCTATTCTTCTCAGAGAAATTCGACAGGAAGAAGTTCCGAGAGATGTCTGCACGGAGGAAAGGGGATTCTAAAGGGCACAACCATAACGTGAAAGAGGGGAAAAATGGGAGACACGCTAATAAATAGCTCTCCTTTAAAAGATGAAGAAAAATGTTGTTAGTTAAAATTTATTAAATTTTCAACGAGAACTTCGATGTGAATCGCGGTTCTCGTTTTTTTTTAGTAACTTTGCAGCCGATTTGTGTGAATAGACGTGCGAAACGTCACAATTCACATATACTTACATATTTAATATTAACATTTTCAACCATTCAATCAATTATGATGAATCAGTACGAAACAGTCTTCATTTTAACTCCCGTTTTGTCTGACGAACAGGCAAAGGAGACTGTAGCAAAATTCGTTACTCTGCTTAAGAATAACGGTGCAGAGATCATCAATGAGGAGAACTGGGGACTCAAGAAGATGGCTTACCCTATCGAAAAGAAGTCTACTGGATTCTACAACCTCGTTGAGTTCAAGGCAGAACCAACAGTAGTAAACACTCTTGAGACAGGCTATCGCCGCGATGAGAGAGTAATCCGCTTCATGACTGTAAAGCTCGACAAGTATGCTGCACAGTATGCTGAGAAGCGTCGTAACAAACTTTCAAACAAGGAGGCATAATTATGGCAGAGCAGTCAGAAATCAGATATCTTACCGCCCCTACTATCGACGTTAAGAAAAAGAAGTATTGCCGTTTCAAGAAGAGCGGTATCAAGTATATCGACTATAAGGATCCTGAGTTCCTCAAGAAGTTCCTCAACGAGCAGGGAAAAATTCTTCCTCGTCGCATCACAGGTACTTCACTCAAGTATCAGCGTCGCGTGGCAACTGCTGTTAAGCGTGCACGCCAGATCGCTCTCCTTCCTTATGTAACAGATATGATGAAGTAAAATCAGGAGGACAAGAATAATGGAAATCATTCTCAAAGAAGATATTATCGGTCTTGGATACAAGAACGATATCGTTGAGGTAAAGAAGGGTTACGGACGTAACTACCTCATTCCTCAGGGTAAGGCTGTTATCGCTTCCTCTTCTGCTAAGAAGGTGCTCGCAGAGAATCTCAAGCAGCAGGCTCACAAGATTGCTGCTATTCTCGCTGCCGCTCAGAAGGAGGCAGAGGCGCTTAACGGCGTAACTGTAACAATCGCGTCTAAGGTTAGCGCTACTGGTGCTCTCTACGGTTCTGTAAATGCTGCTCAGGTGGCTGCTGAACTCGCAAAGAAGGGTATTGAGGTTGACCGCAAGCGCATCGTGATGAAGGATATCAAGACAGTTGGTGAGTTCGTGGCTACTGTTATCTTCCACAAGGAAGTAAAGGTAGAGCTCCCAGTTATCGTTGTCGCTGAGAACGCTGCTCCAGCAAAGCAGGAGGCTGCTCCAGTTGAGGAAGCTCCAGCAGTAGAGGCTGAGGCTCCAGTTGCAGAGGCTGAGGCACCAGTTGCAGAGTAATCCTTTTTCCGCTCGCAATGAATAAAAAGGTGGGGTCTATTGATTAATAGAACACACACTTTCCATACAATAGTTCCTATCGGCTCTCTGCTGTTGGGAACTATTTTCTTTTCAGGCATCTTAGCTCAAAAACATCGCTTTTCATGTCTGATAAAATACATTAATCTCCAAAAAACTTTTTAAGAAAAAAATAATAATTATGAAGGCATTCGTTTTCCCTGGTCAAGGCGCCCAGTTCACAGGAATGGGCAAGGACCTTTATGAGAACAACCCAAAGGCAAAGGAGTTGTTCGACAAGGCTAATGAAATTCTCGGTTTCGAAATCACAAAGATTATGTTCGAGGGTACTGCAGAGGAACTCAAGCAGACAAAGGTCACTCAGCCTGCTGTCTTCCTGCATTCTGTAATCTCAGCCATCTGTCTCGGAGACGCATTCGACGCAGAAATGGTGGCTGGACACTCACTCGGTGAGTTCTCTGCTCTCGTGGCTGCAGGAGCACTCTCTTTCGAAGACGGACTAAAGCTCGTTTCTAAGCGTGCCATGGCTATGCAGAAGGCTTGTGAGGCTGCTCCATCAACAATGGCTGCCATTATTGGTCTCCCAGACGAAAAGATCGAGGAGATTTGCGCAAGTATCTCCGCAGAGGGAAATATCGTTGTTCCTGCTAACTATAACAACCCTGGACAACTTGCTATCTCTGGAAATATCGAGGCTGTGAACGCTGCTTGTGAGCAAATGAAGGCTGCTGGTGCAAAGCGAGCACTCGTATTGCCTGTTGGTGGAGCTTTCCACTCTCCTCTCATGCAACCAGCAAAGGATGAGCTACAGGCTGCCATCGAGGCTACTGAGTTTGCAAACCCTCGCATTCCGGTTTATCAGAACGTAGATGCAAAAGCTCATACTGATGCAGCAGAAATAAAGGAAAACCTCATTGCACAGCTTACTGCTCCTGTTAAGTGGACATACGAGGTTCAGCAGATGATTGCTGACGGAGCTACAGACTTCACAGAGTGTGGCCCTGGTAAGGCTCTTCAGGGCATGATTGCAAAGATCAGTCGTGAGGTTTCTGTTCACGGCTTGGCTTAAGTCTCTTTCTTAGAGCATACAAAATTCCGGAAAATACCTTATATGGAGAAAGTAATTATCTACCAGATGTTTACGCGCTTGTTCGGAAATCAGAACACTACGCGTAAACATAATGGCAATCTCACTGAGAACGGTGTGGGAAAATTCAATGATATTGACTCTGCCGTTCTCAAGAGAATAAAGAAATTAGGATGTACACACGTGTGGTTTACAGGTGTTCTTAGACATGCCACTGCAACTGATTATTCTGCAAACGGCATTCCTGCTAACCATCCTGCTGTGGTCAAGGGAAAGGCGGGATCACCGTATGCCATAGTCGACTATTACGACGTTGACCCTGATATGGCTGTCTCTGTCTCTAACCGTATGGCAGAATATGAGAAGCTGATAGAACGCACTCACAAGGCTGGCATGAAGGTTGTTATGGACTTTGTGCCTAACCACGTGGCTCGTGAGTATCATTCCATCTGCTGTCCGGAAGGCATTCAAGACCTTGGGGCTGATGATCGAAAGGATTGGCATTTCTCTACACAGAATAATTTCTATTACTGCTGGGGACAACCATTCACACCTTCCTTCGACCTCTCTCACGATTCTGACGGAAAGGCAGTGGAGGCGTATGAGGAGTTCCCTGCAAAGGCTACAGGAAATGATGTCTTCTCGGCTTCCCCAGGGCGTAACGACTGGTATGAGACGGTGAAGTTGAACTACGGCATTGACTATTGTGATGCCGGAGGGCGCTCAGAGCATTTCTATGGTCTTAACGGGAAACCGCTCTCTGATACATGGTATAAGATGACGGACATACTCCTTTTCTGGGCGGCAAAGGGCGTTGACGCTTTCAGGTGTGATATGGCGGAGATGGTGCCTGCTGCCTTCTGGAAATATTCCACAAACAAAGTGAAGAGAAAGTTCCCAGAGGTGAAGTTCATTGGTGAGGTTTACAACCCTAACCAGTATCGTAATTATATCTCTTCTGGCTTCGACTATCTATACGACAAGGTGGGTATGTACGATACGCTTCGTGCCGTTTCATGTGGACAGTGTGGAGCGCAGGAGATTACACGACAGTGGCAGGTGAACGACGATATACGTCAGCACATGCTCTATTTCCTTGAGAATCACGACGAACAGCGCATAGCAAGCGATTTCTTTGCCGGGGATGCAAGGAAGGGAATTCCTGCTCTCATTGTCTCTGCTCTTCTTCAGCAGAACCCATTCATGCTTTACGCTGGTCAGGAGTTCGGAGAGAAGGGAATGGACGGTGAGGGATTCTCTGGTGTTGATGGGCGCACCACAATCTTCGACTATTGGTGTGTGGACTCTCTCAGAAAGGGCTATTACTCTCGTAAGGAGATGTCGAAAGAAGAGAAGGCTCTTGAGAAGGTGTACTCGCAGGTGCTGAACATCGCTGTATCAGAGAAAGCAGTTACAGACGGTGTCTTCTACGACCTTATGTATGCCAATCAGCAGTCGGAGGCATATAACGCTTCCAAGCTTTATTCTTTCTTCAGGAAAGAGAAAAAGGAGGCAATGCTTGTGGTTGTGAACTTCTCTGAAGAGAAGCAGGAAGCAATGCTTACTATTCCTGCACATGCTTTCGAGTTTCTCGGAATTGTTGAGGGCGAGAAGAAGGCTGTAAATCTACTTTCAGGAAAAGAGACGGTTCTCTCTCTCTCTTCTTCTGCTCCAACAGCGGTTTCTGTTCCTCCTCTCTCTGCTATTATCCTGAAATTTGCAGAGAAGAAATAAAAATAATCAGTCAGGGAGTATGGGAATCTTTTTTCCTCTGCTCCCTGATCTTTTTCTTGACATTCCTGTTCATTTTTATTCTTTATTCAAGCGCATCCTGTTCTTTTTTATTCTCTATTCATGCTCATCCTGATTTTTTTTCTTCACTTCCTTTTTTTTGCATACCAACTTATTAGCTTTGCTATGCTTACGGTGATGACATTTCTTTTCACTTTTCCTTGTTGGCTTTTCAGATATTGGTGTTATGGATAGTTAGTTAACCTCACATAGTTTTGCAACGTTATCCTCGAAATTCTCCTTGTCAATAGCGTGGTTTTTGAGTGTTGAGCGGTAGTTGTAGATGGTTTGCGCCGAATAGTTGAGCAAGGTGG
>CALZTP010000084.1 GCA_945829115.1 uncultured bacterium
ATCAGTATGTGACATAAAGGAGTGTAGTGACTCCTACTCGACTGTTGTCACTTGACTTCGTCTTCCTCCTTGCGCCTCGGCAATAATCAAGCAAGCTTGATATTGCTCTCGTCTTGGCGTCGGTTGTCTGACAATGCGCAGTAGGCTGTGCAAGGATTATATAGATAATTCTTGCACACCTACTTATTTATTTTCTATCTATTACGAAAATAACATGCAAATATACTCATTTTTCTTTAATTATCTGTAACGTAATAGAATTTTTTATCAATAATTAACCAGCAACACATACTTGCCGTACACACCCTATTGCTACTCTTCTTGCTTGAGACTGCTTGTTCATGAGTTTCTCCTTAACTCAATTACATGGAGTTCAAAGTGGTATGGATCGACTCTGTAGCACCGTACAGCAAGATTCTCTACTCTCAAATCGTTACTCAATTATTCTATACCTACCGCTGAGATGCATGAGGGCAAAGAGACGGATGAGACCATCATAATAAGCATCGAAATACCCATCCTCATAAGGCTCATGGCGAGAGTTCCAAAGCCGTTCTACAAATTCTCGACTCTTGGTATGTGTGGCAGCAAGAGAGGCTGCCGCTGCTGTTGCCACGAATCCTACTGAATGCCGGCGTTTCTTGTATCCTCCAGCCTCAAGAATTTCCTCTGGTTCCGTACCGTCAATATTGTATTGGTCGAGGAATGTGTCAATACCCTGTGAGTAAAGGAAGTTCTGAATACGGTTGGCATAGTCCTGCTGCCATTCACGGTCCGAGCACGACCAAGAATAGTCCATTGCAATATTCATCGGGACACGCCAAGAGTCATATCGGAATGCATCTCCCAAGACCCCTCCTCGTTTCAGGAGTGAGCCGTCGTAGTTGTTGTAGTCAGGAGTCAGTCCTGTGACTGGATGCACACTGCGATGCAGATACTCCCTTGCTGCCTTTGCACATTCTAGCCAAAACTGTTCTCTTCCGTCTTTTGCATACTTCGCCCAAACCTCATAGAAGGCAGGGATATGGTATGAAGGGTCGGTGAATGCTCCTCCCATAGGGTCTGGCGTGAAGGTGATGAGCTTATGCTCGATGTTCACGAGTGGAGAAGCCTCCGACATTCCCGTTTTCTGCATTGAGAGGTTGAGAATTTTCTGTGCTTCAGCGAGATAGTCTATTCCCGTTGTGTTTCCCCAACGGTTGGAGGCAAAGAGTAGGGAAGTCACGAAATAGAGTTCTCCGTCAGAAGCGGCACCCTGTGCATTCGGCTTTCCATCAATAGTAAGGCTCCATCGGAAATAGCCCTTCCTCTGTCCCTCCTGATGCTGCATGTATTTCTTCGCCCACCTCCAGAGTCGGTCGAAGATCTCCTTTTTATTCCATTGAACGGCAATCATCATGCCATACGACATTCCCTCCGTTCTCACGTCATGGTTTTTAATGTCTGAGATATACGCCATGGAGTCTCCCACTTCAAAATACACTTTCTCCGGACCGTAGAAGAGTGCGTTGAAAGCCTCCTGAAGCTTTTCGTCTATTGCCTTCTCGCTATATCCCAGTTCCTGAAACATGTTTCGGTATTTCTTTGAGGTGAACGCACCTTTCTGCCACGGAAGCATGTCGAAGCCGATATTATCAATCTCTATTTTTGAACCATTCATAAGCCACACCTTTATATTTTTTATTCCCTTTGGAGAGTAAAGAACAGAAGTGTGGAAATCTTGCCAGGAAGACGATTTTGGAATAGAGACCACAGCAATTCGCTTTCCTTCTGACTCCACAACAATCCTTCCAGAGGAAGCCGCCTTTGCCCTTACAACAATCTCCGAAACGCCTTCATTGCCAAAGTCTACACGCTCATAGAGCACCCCGTCTCCCTTTTTCTTAAATAGTGTCTTCCATCCTAAGAACGTTGACTTTCGGTCAAGGAAATCGATGGAGGCATTTCCAAACAGTTTACTGTATCGGTCTATCTCTATCCGCTCGCAAGCCTTTGTGATGCCAACACCTCTAAGTGTTGGAGTAACCTTCTGAATTGTTCCGTCGGGATTAAACGAGAGGTAGTCTGCCCTAACAGAGCGAAGCTTATCGAAGTCAGGGGAGTAGTCGTTGTGATGGTAGAAGAGATACCACTGTCCACGGTATTCCACAATAGAGTGGTGGTTTGTCCAGCATGCCACTGGCGACTCATCCATGATGACCCCCTTGAACTCAAACGGTCCCATCGGACCATCGCCCATGGCATAGGCTAACGTCTCGGTAGAGTCGCGAACCCAAGGGAATGTATAGTAATATTTCCCTTGTCGCTCAAAGACAAACGGACCTTCCTTGAAACCCTCTGGGAGCCCCTTGACAGGTTCTGGCTTGGAGTCTAACTCCATCATATTATCCTTCAGTCGAGCCATCCACATACCCATGCCAGCCCAATAGATATAGCTCTTCCCATCTTTTGGGTCTATGAGCACGCAAGGGTCTATACCGCGGATGCCTTCAATAGGTTTCCACATTGGGAAGAAAGGCCCTTCTGGTTTCTTTGCTATTGCCACTCCAACTCCAAAACCTTTCTCCTCTCCTTTTGGGGCAGAAGGGAAATAGAAGTAGTACTGACCGTTCTTTTCAACGCATTCGGGAGCCCACATGGCATACGAGTCTCGCTTCACCCAAGGCACTTTGTTTTGGGTAACAATGACACCATGGTCGGTCCAGTTGGTTAGGTTTTCAGAAGAGAAGACATGGTAATCTTCCATGCAGAACCATTTCTTTTCAGGCTCTACCGGACTGAGTATGTCGTGTGATGGATAGACATACATCCGATTGTTGAACACACGTGCGGTAGGGTCTGCAGTGAACTGGTCTCGAATAATTGGGTTCTGTGCAGAGACAGAGAGTGTTGAGAGTGCTGTAAAGAGAAATAGAAGTTTCATTTTTTTCCTGAAGTTCCATTTAGAGTTGTCGCTATTGAAATTATTTTCGTAAAGCCGAATGAAAAAATATTACTTGATTTCCACTGTGGCATGTTGTAGATCTTCTGCGCGTGAACTGGCACCGAAGAAGATGTCGTATTTCCCTGCTGCCATGTGAACACTATTGTATGCCGGGTCGAAGAGAGTAAACGCTTCCTCACCAAGGTTGATAGCAATAGCCTTGCTCTCACCAGCCTTCAGAGGCACGCGCTCAAACGCTTTCAGTGTTTTCAGCGGACCTTCGGTATCGTCACAACGGCGTACATACACCTGCAGCACTTCTGTTCCCTCTCGCTTCCCAGTATTCTTCACCGTAGTGCGAAGAGTGAACAGTGACTTTGGGTTTGCCTGCTCATTCTTCTCTACAATCATCTTCTCTATATTAAATGAGGTGTAGCTGAGACCATAGCCGAAAGCAAATAAAGGGTCAGAGAAATAACGATATGTGCGACCCTTCATAGAATAGTCTTCAAAGTCGGGCAACTGACTGCTTGCGCGATAGAATGTAACAGGAAGCTTCCCTTGAGGATTGTAGTCGCCAAAGAGAACATCGGCAACGGCTCTTCCACCATGCTGACCAGGATACCATGCCTGAATAATTGCCTCACAGTTCTCTGACTCTGGAGAAAGGGCGATGGCAGAACCAGAGCAGTTCACGAAGACAATTCTCTTCCCTGCCTGCTTCAATGCAGAGAGGAAATCGCGCTGAACCTTTGGAAGCTCGATGTGTGTGCGGTCGCCACCTCTAAAGCCGTCTATCTTCACTGGCATCTCCTCGCCTTCAAGTTGTGAAGACAGTCCACCTACAAACACCACGGTTTCTATGCCCTTCAGCTTCGCAATACTTTCTGCATAGTCGACAGGAAGTTCCTCACCAATATTGAGTTTCATGTTTGCACCCCATGTCTTGACAGTGTGGTAGGTGAGCTCAATGGCGTATGTCTTGCCCTTTTCTGCGTTGAACTCGAAACGCATAGGCTGGTCGCGCCAAGTGCTATCGGCAGCAAGAACCTCTCCGTTCATCTTTAGTTCAAAAGCACCAGTGTACTGCATTCTGATAACCGTTTTTCCTGACTTCTCTGGAATGAATGTCGTTTCATACTTTGCAGAGAAGTCTTCCATACGCACTCCGTTGGCAAACGTATGCTGACCGCTGGTGGTCACGGCAATTGGATTCACATACTGCTCGCTGGTTACAGGTTTTCCGCTCATGCTTGTGTTGTTCCAGAACGTTCCACGAATGCCTTTCTTTCCTCCAGACATGCAGTTGGTAAGGAAGCTCCTTACAATGCACTCTTCTGTAAGGTCACACCCTCTCAGATAAACAATGTTCTTCTTTCCAACCTTAGCACGCATACCATCGAGTATGGTTACAGTGTTGTTTGGCACTCCGTTGTAGTTGCCCCACATCATTGGAGTGTTGTCGGCATTCGGTCCAATCACAGCAATCTTTCCTTCCTTTTTAAGTGGCAAGATGTTGTTGTTGTTTTGAAGAAGCACGATAGACTGTCGAGCCATGTCTAACGAAAGCTGCTGGTGCTCCTTGCTGCTGAGCACAGAGAGAGGAATCTTCGACCACTCACAATCGTAGAAATCGTCCATCTCGCCGAGCTCAAATCTGCCTTCCAAGAGGCGTATGACATGTTTATCGATTTCCTTCTCGGTGATAAGACCTTTCTCTACCGCTTCTGGAAGTCGGGCATAAGCATATCCATAGCCGCATTCTACATCAGTGCCAGCAATGGTGCCCTTGGCAGCGGCATGAAGTTGGGTTGAGGAACTCTTGTGGGTGGTCCAGAAATCGGCAATGGCACCGCAGTCGCTAACCACAAGATATTTAAAGCCCCATTCATCACGTAGAATTTGCTGTAGCAGACGAGTGCTGCCACAGCAGGGCTCATCGTCCCAACGCTGGTAGGCACACATCACCTCCCTCACCTTAGCCTTTTGCACAAGGTCTTTGAAAGCAGGGAGGTAGGTCTCCCAAAGGTCTCTAACAGAGACATTATTGAGGTTCGCATAATGGCGACTCCATTCGGGTCCGCTATGAATGGCATAGTGTTTCGCACAGGCAAGGAGCTTGCGATGCTTTGCTGACTCTGGTCCTTGCAGACCACGAACAACCGCCTGCCCCATAAGGGAAGTGAGGTAAGGGTCTTCACCATAGGTCTCTTGTCCGCGGCCCCAGCGTGGGTCACGGAAGATATTCACGTTAGGTGTCCATACAGAGAGGCAGTGGAATCGTGAGGAGGAGATTCCCTTCTCGTGTTGCTCGTTCCATTTCGCTCGTGTCTCATCGCTGGTGGCGGTGAACACCTTCTCCACTAAAGGTACATTGAAAGAGGCAGCCATGCCGATAGGCTCTGGGAACACGGTCACGTTTCCTTGGTTGGCAAGCCCATGGAGTGCTTCGCTCCACCAGCTGAAGGCTTTTATTCCGAGGCGTGGAATGGCTGGTGATTCATCGCACATAAGGTCTGCCTTCTCCTGTAGTGTGAGTCGTGAGGTTAAATCAACGGCTCTCTCATGTGCAGAAAGATTCTGATTCTGATACGGCAGTTGCTGTGCTGTGGCATTACTGCTAATGATAATTGCAGCAGTAAAGAGCAGTGTCTTAATCATTAATGAAATTGTTATTAAGTAGTTAGTAAATAGTTTTGTGAAAGAAAAAGGGTAGGGGTGTCGTTTTTTTTTGAATGCAGTCATCACTTCGTTTCAAACACAATCACAAAGCCGCCACGAGCTTTGCAAGAGAGAGTCTTTGGCAGTGAGCCAGTCCCAGTCTTGATGCTCCATGACTTCTCGCCTTTCGCTCCATCGGTGAAAATGGTGTAACGCCCTTTTCCAAAGCAAGATGCGTTTAGGGCAAGCACCTGAGGCTCATCTTTCCCGTTTATGCCCGCAACATACCATCTCTTTCCACTCCTTCTGGCAAGAACAACAGCATCTCCTGGATAGCCTCCAAGGAGGCGAGTCTCATCCCATGTGGTTGGAAGCCCAGTCATAAAATCCTTTACTGCCTTTGGTTGCACAAGATAGCTTTCTGGTTTGTCTGCCCAATGGAGCAGAGGAGACTCGAAGAGCACAGAGAGGGCGAGCTCATGGGCATGGGAGGTGATGTGTGGGTGTTGAGAGTCAGAGAACGTGCAAGGAGTGTAGTCCATAGGGCCAATCACGTTCCTCGTGAAAGGAAGGGTGGCATTGTGTCTCGCAGCCTTATTCGTAAGAGTGGCGTTGTTGTTATACCATTCCGCTCCATAGACCGCCTCTACGGTCATGAGGTTCGGGTATGTGCGTTGCCATCCACGAGGTATGGTGGCTCCATGGAAGTTCACGAGGAGATGGTGCTTTGCGGCACATTCCAAAAGGTCTATACAATACTCCATAGTCTCTTGCTTGTCGCCAGCGAAGAAATCAATCTTTATTCCCGCAACTCCCATCTCCTCCAACCAAGCAAACTCTTTCTCTCGATCTTCTGGGGCATTGAGACGCTCGTGGGGACCAGGGGCTCCCCATACCTTTATCCATGCCGTAGAGGAGTTGTACCACACGAGGGGTTTCACACCTTTTTCATGGGCATAATGAATGGCATCTTCTATGTTTCCCCCGTTTTTCATCTCGTCCCATTCGGCATCTATTAACACATACGGAAAATTCATCTCATGTGCCATGTCTATGTACTTGCAAACAATCTGATAGTCGTTAGAACCGTGGTTGTAAGCCCAGTAAATCCAGGAAACACTCCCGGGAGATATCCAGGAGGTGTCGGAAAGTCTGTTCGGAGCACTGACATCGGTTACGAGCGTAGAGGAAACAACCTCTGGAAGAGTTCCTGTGATAACCACTCTCCATGGCGATGTCCAAGAGCCAGAAACGTTCTGCATGTTCTCATCGGGAACAACACGATATTCCGTGCTTTTTTGGTCGTTGTATAGCGATGAAGCACTGTTGTTTCGCTCAATGTCTGCCTCCGTGATTAGGGCGAAGACGGTCTCTGAAGCCTGTAGGAGGGCAGGGTAGCCCCAGCGCTTGTTCTCTGAAACACCAGTGGTAGAGAGGGGAAAGAATTCTTCATACGGCTCTGTCCATTTCTGCATCCAGCGCTTTGTGCCTTCAGGAATGGTGTAGATGGTCTTTTCTTCCGTAACCCTTGTGTTTTGTAGGTTTTCTAAAGCATAGCGGAATGCAACGCCATCGTTGTAGGCTCTTACTGTGAGCGTGAGCCTTCTGTCTAAGCGGTCGGTGTAGACATACGACACTTCATTTGCTTCATTTGCGCACTCATGTCGCTTTCCTGCAAGCATCTGATAGTGGTCGCTGATTCTCTTTGCTTCGCTCTTCCCTTTCAAGGTGAGCTCCTTGCCTCCTCCATCTTTTGTCAGCAGACCGATGGTGGGAATGGAGAGCACTTCTGTTCTGCTACCCTTGTTGAGGTATTCAACAGAAAAGCCAGAACCGTTCTCCACCCATTGCACCTTCCCGTTTGGCGACACCACTTGTGCTGAGGCTGCCGTTGTGGAGAGGAAGAGGAGCACGACACCGATGCTCTTCGCTCTTTTCCAACATTTCACGAAGGAAGAAGAGTGACTTTCATTGTGATGTGTCATCTTTCTGATTGTTTCTTGAAGAAGTCAACCATTCGCTTGAAGGTGCTGGCGTTGAACGTGATCGGACCATGGTTGCCTTTCTCTACCGTAACAAACGCATCAAGGCGACCCTTATCGGCAAGCGCACGAGAGAAAAACTCGCTTTGGCAATAAGGCACAACAGGGTCTGTGTTTCCATGGATAACAAGAAACATTGGGTCTTTGCGGTCTATGTAAGACATTGGGTTCATGGCTTTTACAAGGTCGGGGTTCTCTGCCGATGGACCTCCAAGAAGAACTGCCTCGGGAGACTTCGCATCTTTATATGTCTCGCAACGTTCCATGCGACTCATGTCTATCGGACCAAACCAATCCACCACAGCATCAACAGCGCTGCTCTCGTTCGTGAAGCTGCCAAGACTGCCCTCGATGTCTACCGTCACCTTTCCGAACTTCTTCGTCTTAACACCGTTTGTGGTGCCTGCAAGCGAAGAGAGGTGACCACCGGAAGAATAGCCGGTGATGCCGATGAAAGAGGTGTCGAAACCGTATTTCTCTGCATTGCCCCGAATGAAGCGAATGGCTGCCTTCACATCGTTTATCTGTGCTGGGAAGTGGGCTTCTGTGCTCGCTCTGTGGTTTATGCTCACCACAGAGAATCCGGCGTTCGTCAATTCTTTTCCGTATGCCTTGAAGGCATCTCCCTTTGAATTATTGCTGAACCACGCACTTCCGTAAATCAAAACAATCACCTTGTGGGTGGCTTTCCCATCGTCTGGAACGTGAATGTCCATCTTATGACCAACCATTCCATCTCCAACATAGTCTACGTCTGTCCAACTCTTTGACAAGGCTGGGGTGGCAATCGCTGACAGCATCAGCAATGCTGCAACAAGAATCTTTTTTGATTTCATTGTATATTCGTTTTTTTTGTTAGTAAATTGCAAAGGTAAAAATTAGAATCGAAATTCATTGCAAAGGTAATAAATAATAACATACAACGCTATATATTTCCGTATTTCTTACGATTTTTTAATAATGTTCTTTTGTTCATAAGCCAGCACACCTACTTGACGAAAAAATTAAAAATTCATAATAAATAAGGAGAAAGAGAATGTTTCTTGGATTTTTTTCATAACTTTGCACAGATTTTATGTGCGTAAGGAATCCACAACGGCATTTCCAAACCCTCAGAGAAGGTGTGCCGGTGGCATCCTAATAAAAAATAATAACGAGCGGCAATAGCCTCTCCAAGATCGTGCAGACTGTCTGCAGGGTCTTAAAAAAAAAGAGTTTCTCAGCGTGAAAATACAGGAAGTCTTAGACGCCCTTGAGCAGTTCGCGCCTCTGCCCTTGCAGGAAAGCTACGATAATGCTGGCTTGCAAGTAGGATTGACAGGGGTCGACGTTTCAGGGGCATTATTGTGTCTTGATGTTACGGAGGACGTGGTCGAAGAGGCTGTCCGCCAAGGGTGTAACGTGATTGTTTCACACCATCCTCTGCTCTTCCGGGGTTTGAAGCAGATTAGTGATGGCGACTACATTCAGCGGGTGGTCAGAAAGGCTATTCTCAACGATGTCTCCATCATTGCAATGCATACCAACCTCGATAATGCCCACGGGGGTGTGAACCATGTCATTGCAGAGAAGCTGAAACTGAAAGAGGTGGAATTCCTCGCTGACGTGAGAACGGTTGCCGACAATCATGGCGGAAAGACTCCTCAGCAGCAGCTCACGGGTGGCTCGGGCATCATCGGTGTTCTGCCAGAGCCTATCGATGCAGAGCGTTTTATTCATTTTGTGAAAGAGACGTTCCATCTCGATTGCTGCATGTCAAACGAGTTGCTCGAACGAAAGGTGAGCAGAGTGGCGGTTTGTGGCGGTGCTGGTGCCTTCCTCTTGAAGAATGCGGTGGCGAAGGGTGCCGATGCATTCATAACGGGTGAGATGCACTATCATGACTTCTTCGGAATGGAGCAGAAGATACAGCTCCTCTCCATTGGGCATTACGAGTCAGAGCAGTTCACAACACTTCTCCTGCAGAAAATCCTCTCACGGAGATTCCCAGAGTTAAACATCCTTCAGTATGGCTCCACAAATCCTGTAAGATACTGGTAAGAAATAAAAAGAAATACGTAAAAAAAAATATACTTATGGCAAAGAAAGCAAAGGAAATGAATGTTGAGGAGAAGCTAAAGGCTCTCTATCAGCTGCAGGTAACTCTCTCGGGAATCGATGAGAAACGAGCACTGCGTGGTGAACTTCCTCTTGAGGTAGAAGACCTCGAAGACGAGATAGAAGGTCTCCACACTCGCATCGAGAAAATCAATAGAGAGATTCAGGAGTTCGAGAAGGCTATCAGTCAGAAAAACAACGAAATCCAGCTCGCAAGGGAGAGCGTGGAGCGATATAAGGAGCAGCTCAACTCCGTTAGAAACAACCGTGAGTATGACACTCTCACTAAGGAGATTGAGTTCCAGGAACTGGAGATAATGCTCTGCGAGAAGAAAATAAAGGAGGCAAAGGTGAAGATTACAGATCGCACTCAGGATGCGAAACGTGCCCAGAGATCGCTTGAGGAACGACAGAAAGACCTCGACTCAAAGCGTGCAGAACTCGATGAGATTATGGAAGAAACTCGTGCCATTGAAGAACAGCTACGTGAGAAGGCGGAGGATATCGAGTTGCGCATAGAGCCTCGTCTCTTGCAGAGCTTCAAGCGCATACGCAAAAATGCTCGCAACGGTCTTGGTGTCGTTTACGTACAGAGAGATGCTTGCGGTGGTTGCTTCAATAAGATTCCACCTCAGCGACAGCTCGACATAAAGATGCATAAGAAAATCATCGTGTGCGAATACTGCGGACGTATTCTTGTAGACCCCGAGCTTGCTGGCATAAAGACTCAGACAGAGGAGAAGCCAAAGAAGCGTCGTGCATCTCGTAAGAAGACAGAAGAGGAGTAGAAAACTTTTCTCATTGAAAACAAAAAAGACTGAGTTAACGCGTTTACCGTTAACCTTTTTACTCGCTTTTTTCCAGTATAAGTAAGTGTGAAAATCCACTTGCTGAAAAACAAAAAGGGTGTGTCACTTCAATTCATGTGACACACCCTTTGGCTATTTTTGGTGTAACCGACAAACCCGGTGTACAGCAGTGCCCTAACCGTGTGAGCTAAGGTTCTGGCTGGAAACCAGAGCGTTGTAGTCTGTTGTCCTCGTTGTCGTGTTAAGAAACTGTTAATGTTGACCTTACTTCTTCCTGCTCAGAATATTCACATAGCCATCCACTCCGAGGAATGTGGCGCAGAGCAGGAGGAACTGCACCACAAGGAGAAGGACAGAGTGGTCGATATAGCCTGTGGGCGGAAGGAGTAGGGCAAGGAATGCGAGCACCACCGCCACCACCCACGAGGCAAGAGCTATCTTCGCCTTCATAGTAAAAACGTTACTGTTGTTGTGTTAATAACCCACCGTTAAAGTCAAGGTTTCTTCCCGTAACTTTGCGGATGTTGATTTTTAAGAAGATAAAAAAGGCGGTCTGCATCTGTTCGCCTTCGGCTTTATGTCCTGAGTCTTCAAATGCTCTTGCAAGCAAGCTCCCAGACCAATCACAACCGTTCATCATCGCCCTCGTGCCGATGGCTCTGCCTCTTCAAGTTGATAGGAATGGAGTATTCAAGTCTAACTAATGTATCAATTTATGGACATTCTCGTAAAGAATCCTTTTTTTATAAATTTTCGTTAAATCGGTCCGTTGAATTGGACGAAAATACTCATTTCAAATGTTTTTAAGGCTTCTGTTCTACACCCATGATCTATTTTCACAACTTCATAATCTCTTCTTCCGACAAGCCTGTCACTTTCATGATATCTACTATACCATAGCCCATTGACTTTAGATTCTTGGCTATAGACATAATGCCTTCTGCAAGCCCTTCCGCACGACCTTCTGCACGTCCTTCTGCAAGCCCTTCCGCACGACCTTCTGCACGTCCTTCTGCACGTCCTTCTGCACGTCCTTCTGCCCGTCCTTCTGCACGTCCTTCTGCACGCCCTTCTGCACGCCCTTCAGCACGTCCTTCTGCACGTCCTTCTGCACGTCCTTCTGCACGTCCTTCACTTTTTG
>CALZTP010000085.1 GCA_945829115.1 uncultured bacterium
TGTAATTAACATTTATTCACTTCCCTCATTTCGGCTGCAAAGTTAAAGTTACTCATAGTGCTGGCTTCCAGCCAGAACCGCTGCTTATCACGCATCGCTCACTACTCATTGCTCATTGCTCACTACTCATCGCTCACTACTCACTACTCATTGCTCACTACTCACTACTCAGAGAAGATGCTGGCTTACAATATTTAAGGACATAAGTTAAGCGCCATGCCGATGGGAATTTCCGTCAGCATGGCGCTTTGATTATTGCGACTCTACATAAGCAATATCTCTACATAATCAATATCGTTACGTAAGTGGAAGTCGAGAGATTGGTTTTTTAGAAGAAGAGATAACGGTTGTCTTTGATCTCTGCATTCTGATAGAGCTCCTGCATGTAGTTGCCTGCATACTGCATGATGCGCTGGCGCTCCTGAGCCTGAACAGCCTTTGCATCGAACTTTGAAGGGATGTTCTTCTTCTTGTCAACCTTGAAGAGGTAAATACCTGCATTTCCCTTCACTGGATGAGAAGCGAAGGCACCCTGCTTAACTGCTGAAACAGCACCTGAGAGAGCTGGCTCTACAGAGCCTGTTGCCTGCACGAACACTGGAGAGGCAAATGTGATCTGTGGAACAGGAACAATCTGTGCGCCCTTTGCCTGAGCACCCTTGATGTCCTTAATACCGTTAGCCTTTGCCAAAAGCACCTCTGCCTGCTTGTCGCGGAGAGCCTCAGACTTAACAAACTCCTTCACCTGAGGGTCGTCGAGTGAGCGGTAGCCTTCTTCATTGATTGCAGAGAGAGCAACAACAAGGAGGTTGTCGTTGTTTCCGCACTCATAGAGTGGAGAAACCTCGCCTTTCTTTGCATCGAACACCCACTTGAGAGCATCGCGTGTAGCGCGTACGCCTGCGATATTATGCTGTGAGGTGGTGATGTCTGATAGCTCGTTAACCTCGTAGCCATTCTTCTTTGCGTTCTTCTCGAGTTCTTCGATGTTTTTTGACTCGCTTACGAACTGGCTGAACTTGTTGTATTCCTTTGAGTAAGTATCTTTAGAGAATGTTATTGCGGTCTTGATGACTGCTGCTACATACTTCTCCTGGAACGACTTGCGGTCAAGAACCTGAACGATGATGTTTGCAGAAGAGAGCTGCACGTTTGCAACGTCGCCAGCAGAGAGGGTTGTAAGGGTCTGGAGATATGACTTTGAATCCTTGTCGAGAGAAGGAGCAGACTCATACTGAGCACCTGTAAGCCATGTCTTCTCGCCTGTCTGACCATATTTCTTTGCAAGTGTCTCGAAATCAGCTCCACCCTTAACAGCATTGTAGATACTGTCTGCCTTTGTACGAGTTGCTTCAAGAGTCTCTGCACCTACGTGGATGACACGGAACTGAACAGAGTCTGGAACCTGCTGCTTAGAGATAAGGCGGATAACATTGAGAGTGCCGTCCATCTTGTTCTCTACCGGACCGTATACAGTGCCCACAGCGATTGAGTCAAGACGCATAGCGATGTCTGAAGGGAATGCGCTCTTGCTCTGTGGCATTCCGAGGTAAGCAACCTGAGAGAGGCTCTTACGGATGATCTCCGAAGGGTCGTCGACTGTTGCGAGGTTCTTTGCGAACTCTGCCACCTCTGCCTGCTTTGCCTTGCGGTCAGCTGCACTTGGAGTGACACGGAAGCTAACATACTTCACGCTGCGGCTCTCGTTGATCTGACGGAACATTTCCTTCATCTCCTCATACTTTGACTTGAGGTCGGCATCTGTAAGCTTAGCATCTGCTTCCTTAACAGATGTGTAAGGGAAGGCAGCGAGAGTGATGTCAGACTCTTCAACAGTTGCCTGATGTGCCATCTTTGCCTCTACTGGGTTCGAAAGGAGGCAACCAGCAAGAAGTGCCTGATATTTCTGGGCGAGGAGCTGCTGGCGGAGTGACTTCTCAATGAATGTCCAATAGCGATAGATGGTTTCATACTGCTGAGCGAGCTGAGGGTTTGTGCCCTTCATCTGCTTGTAGTCGGCAAGGAACTTCTTCAGCTGATTAGAGTCGAAACGACCTGTCTGCTGATTGACGAATGGAGTCTGTGAAAGCATTGGGTTGGTGCCCTCTGCAAGAACGGCCATCATTTCCTTGTCGGTAACAGTGAGACCGAGCTTCTCGGCTTCGTTCTCGATGAGTGCTGTCTGAACGTAGGTGTTCCAAACTAGATCCTTGATTTGATTGTGCTCTTCCTCAGAGAAGTTCTCGCGCTGCTGAGTCATCTTGATCACTTCCTGATACTCTTCAATAAGAGACTGGAATTCCTGAACACTGATTTTCTTTCCTAATACCTCTCCGATCTGCTGACGGCTGTCATTACGCATTGATTCGGTAGAGCGTACGAATTCTTCTGCAATGAATGCGAAAAGAGCGATACCGATCACGATAACAAGTACGGTACCCCAGCTTCGAATTTTTCCTATTGCTGCCATTTGTTGTTTTTGTTGTTTTTTTTATTATTATTTTTTATTTATTTCTATATATGTCTTCGTTTTCTATTGGCACATCACCACATTTAGCGCACAAAATTACAACAAAAATCCTAATTATGCAAATTTTACATTAAAAAGATTTATAACACGTAACGTTTTAGGCGTTTTTATGCTGCATTGCACACTTTTTCCCGCATTTTTCGAGTAAAAAAACGTAACCATAAATATCAAGAAGCATGAGGCTTTAAGACAATTCCCTTCTTTTTCATTCCGTCTACCTTTGCCGTGATTCCCTCGTCGAGACGAACATGCCGCAGGAATTCTGTCTCTTCTTCTGCTGGAAGGGCATCGAGGAAAGCCTCGTCAAAGAGTCCGTCGGCACGGAATGGGTTTATGGTGAAATAAGCCACTCCGAGGGAGGTGAGGTTCTGGAAGAAATGGGTTCCCTGCGAAGGGTCTATGCGGTAATTATTCAGACCACATTCTACAATCACCCTCGCACCAGAAATGGAAGGCCATTTCACTGGAACGCCGAGCCAAGAGTCGCTCGAGCCCCAGCGCCCAGGACCAACGAGAACGTATTCCCTACCCTCTTGCAGCAGCTTGCGGTTTATGACCTCTATCTGAGAGGCTATGGCAGGGTTGTTTGAGGCGGAATAGCCTTCGGTTTTGACGTAGACAAGATCGTGGATGTCAGACATGATGCCATGACCTATGGCACTCTCGGAGCGGAGAATGAGGTCGGAATCTGGAATGTCTGTGAGCTCTTCGTCGAGCACGAGCTTATTGTCTACCATCGGACGAATCTGGAGGAGGTAGAACTCGCCGGTCTTGTTGTCGTTGACATTGGCTGCAAACTCAATCTCTACTGGGCGTTTCATCTCATCGGAACCGTAGCGGAGAACGCTCTGGAGAATCTCGGGCATTGGAAGGACTCCGTTCTGGAGTATTCCGGCAAAGGAGATGATCTTTCTGGATGGACCTTCGTAATATCCGTCTCTGATCACCTGGTCGTAGGAATCGAACGTAGAGGATATCCATCTCAGCACGCCGTCTTTATCTGCCTGGCGTACAGAGAGATTGAGCAGGTTGAAGCCATCGTCTGTCTTAAAGTCTAACTCAGTTTGTGAGAGGTCGAGGGCAAGGAAGCGTGTCTGCGTTTCTCGAAGTGCCATCTCCATCTCGCTGAGCTGCATAACCTTATCGGGCTGGTAGGGGTCTACACGAAGATTCTGACCACCATCGACAATATATTTTCCTAAGCCCAAAGCCATATTTACAATGCCATCTTCTGCTTTCTGGTCGTTTACGGGATAATAGTTTATGGAGCGGGCAACACCAGAGACGTGAGGATAGAACCGAGTATCGTGCTTCTGTCCTACAACCTCCTGAATGATAACCGCCATCTTCTCTTGGTCGATGACGTTGCTGGTGGCGGTCATGTATGCTTTTGAATCTTTATAATAGACAGAGGCATAGACGGCTTTTATAGCATCGCCGAGGAGTTCAAGACGGGCATCTGGATTGTCTAAAGGGGGTATCATGTAAGTGGAGTAGATACCGGCAAAAGGTTGGTAGTGAGAATCTTCAAGCAAGGAAGAAGAGCGAATTGCCAGCGGTCCCGGAACAACATTCATCATCACACGGCAGTCGTCTGCCAGACGAGAAGGGAGATGGGCAGCAAGAAACCCTTTCAGAATCTCTTCGTCTGAGGCTTCGGAGAGTGCGAGGGAATAGAGGTCGTTGGTTTCCATGAACTCATCGAAGATATCGGTACAGAGAACGACGGTCTTCGGGATGCGGATTGGCATGTTCTCAAAGGCGTTGAGGTCTGGATGGCGCTTGATGATATTGTCGAGGAAAGCGAGTCCACGACCTTTTCCACCTAATGAGCCATCGCCTATTCGGGCGAAGTTGCTGAAACTGTCGAAGCGCTCTCGATGGAATACTGCCACAACTCCTTGATTCTTCATTCTTCTGTATGCCACGATGGCATCGTAGATGATCTGGCGATGCTTGTCGACATCCTGCAAAGACTGCCAAGTGATTTTCTTTAGGAACTCTGAAATTGGGAACAGGGCACGAGAGCAGAGCCAGCGAGAGACGTTGTTTCGGGTGATGTGAAAGAGCAACGCTTCTCGTGGCAGGGTGAAGATATTGTCTTGAAGTTCCTTGAGGTTGTGTATGCGGACAAGGGGTTCGTTTGTGTCTGAATGTCGGAAGATGAAGTCGCCAAAGCCAAACTTGTGAAGGATGATCTTGCTCAGGTCGTGGTCTAAGGATTTTGAGTTCTTGTCAATGAACTGTGCACCACATTCTTCTGCTCGCTTGGAATTTTCTGTCTCTGAGGAGTCGAGAATTAGCGGAAGGAAAGGGTCGTGGGCACGGACGGCTTTTAAGAGTTGGAGTCCGGCATCGTCAACAGCCTTGCAGCCTTTGTGCATTGGGAAGCTGCAGTCGGAGATGAGTCCGAGGGTGTTGTCTGAGTATTTTTGATATAGCTCCCATGCTTCTTCGTAGTTTCTTGCAAGCACAATCTTTGGTCGGCCTCGCATGCGAAGGGTTTCAAGGGTGTTGTTCAAAGCTTCTGAGGCGAAGTTCAATGACTGCTGAAGCACGAACTTATAGAGCATGGGGAGGAAAGAAGAATAGAAACGTACGCTATCTTCCACAAGCAGTATCATCTGAACACCTGCCTTGAGGTCGTTCTCAAGGTTCATTTTGTCCTCCATAAGCTTTATGATGGAGAGAAGGAGTTCGGTGTTGCCTAACCAGCAGAAGACGTATTCGAAAGCAGATAGGTCTTCGTGTTTCATGCGTTTCGAAACGCCATGGGAGAATGGGGTAAGAACAACAATAGGCACTCGTGGGAAGGAGACCTTGATGTTTCGGGCAATCTGGAAAACATCGTTTGACTCCGTACTTGGCATACAGATAATGAGGTCGAAGACATGCTCTCCAAGCAAACTTACTGCATCGTCATGAGAAGCAGCACGGAAGAAGCGTGGGGGAAAGCGGAGTCCGAGCTTTGAATATTCCTCAAAGACTTTCTCATCTATTCGTCCATCGTCTTCCAACATGAATGCATCGTAGGGATTTGCAACAATCAGAACATTAAAAATGCGTCGTTGCATCATAGACATAAAGTCTGTG
The DNA here is from genome assembly GCA_945829115.1 of uncultured bacterium. GTDB lineage: Bacteria > Bacteroidota > Bacteroidia > Bacteroidales > Bacteroidaceae > Prevotella. The sequence goes on from CALZTP010000085.1 coordinate 5,624, forward strand.
TCGCGAAGGGTGAGCTTTCTGTCGGTTTTATGGCTTTGTAACTCGTTATTGATTTCTTCTGACATATTTTTTCTGTTTGTTTTGAAAGGAATATACCTCCTGACTATGAGAAAAGCTGGAGGGATTCAAGGATAAGTACTCGTGCTTGTGATAAAAAGCAGGAGGGGGCAAGGATAACTCTATTCGTGTGTGCCGTTATTTCTCTGCAGAAGGGAGCATAGCGAGGAAATCGTCTTCGGAAAGAATCTTTACGCCAAGTTTGTTTGCCTTCTCGAGCTTTGACGGTCCCATATTCTCACCAGCGAGGATAAAGGAGGTCTTTCCTGATATGGAACCAGAATTTTTTCCTCCATGGCGCTCAATGATTTCTTTATATTCATCACGGCTGTGGCGAGAGAAGACGCCACTGATAACAATGGTTTTTCCAGAAAGGAGGTCGGAGCGCTCTTCATCGGAAGATTCTACTATTGACATCTGGAGACCATAATCCTTCAGACGCTGGATGATAGAGAGGTTCTCTGCGTCATGAAAATATCGGATGACGCTTTCGGCTATCACCTCTCCTACTCCATCAACAGAGGTGAGATCAATGAGGGTGGCAGACATGAGAGAATCGATATTCTTAAACCTCCGGGCAAGAAGTTTTGCTGTGGTCTCGCCAACAAGTCGGATGCCTAAGGCAAACACAACGCGCTCAAAAGGAACTTTCTTGCTTTCTTCAATACTTGCTATTACTTTCTTTGCAGAGACTATTCTATTGCTATTTCCTGCCGTTATGAGCAACGGGGTGAGACTGTAAAGGTCGGCAATATCCTTTATCAGATGGCGGTTGTAGTAATCGTCTATAGTCTCTGGTCCTAATGTCATGATATTCATAGCCTTACGTGAAACAAAGTGTTCTATCCTTCCTTTTATCTGCGGAGGGCAGCCAGATTCATTCGGGCAATAGTAGGCGGCTTCACCTTCATAACGCACCAAAGGGGTTCCACATTCAGGACAATGTGTGATAAAGCATACACGTTCTGCTGACTGGCAACGATGCTCAGTGTCTACACCAACAATCTTTGGAATAATCTCCCCACCCTTTTCTACATATACGGTGTCTCCAATATGCAGGTCAAAGGCACGTATAAAGTCTTCATTGTTCAAAGTTGCGCGACGCACTACAGTCCCTGCCAATTGAACAGGATGCATGTTTGCAACTGGAGTGATGGCTCCTGTTCTGCCCACTTGATAGGATACTGAATCTAACGTAGTGGCTACTCTCTCAGCCTTGTATTTGTAGGCAATTGCCCAACGTGGAGACTTAGCAGTGAAGCCAAGTTGCTTTTGTTGGCGAAGGGAATTAACTTTCAGAACAATGCCGTCAGTTGCAACCGGAAGCTCTTTACGTGCTACATCCCAATAGTTTATGTAGTCCATAACTTCATCAATGCTATGGCATTTCTTAATGTGCTCAGAGACACGGAAACCCCATTTCTTACAAAGAGACATATTCTCGTAATGACCGTCAGAAGGAATCTCTTCACCAAGCAGATAGTAAAGATAGGCATCGAGACCACGTTCAGATACAACACGGGAACTTTGCGACTTCAGAGTTCCTGAGGCAGCATTGCGTGGATTGGCAAACAATTTCTCACCAATAGATTCACGCTCTTCATTCAAAGAATTGAAAGAATCCCATGGCATTAGAATCTCACCACGAATTTCAAAAAAGTCGGGATAACCTCCAGGGATATTCTTTGCCGACAATTCTGATGGGAGTGACAAAGGAATGCTGCGTATGGTGCGCACATTCTGAGTGACATCATCGCCACGAACGCCATCTCCTCGTGTAACAGCACGTACCAACTGTCCAGACTCGTAAGTAAGGGAGATGGACAAGCCGTCGAATTTCAATTCACAGCAAATATCAAACTCCTGACCTTCTAATCCTTTAGAAACAGAATTGTAGAAATCTTCTATCTCTTCACGATTATATGTGTTGGCAAGGGAAAGCATGGGATAACGATGTTCCACCTGCACAAACTGTTGGGAGATATCATTTCCTACACGCTGGGTGGGAGAATTGGGGTCTGACAATTCTGGATGGCGACTCTCCAAATCCTGTAGTTCATGCATTAGGAAATCATACTCCTGATCTCCAATAACCGGGTCATTCAGTACGTAATATCTGTAATTATGGTCGTGCAGTTCCTTACGTAACTGTAGAATTCTATCTTCTTCGTGCATTCTTTCCATTTTTGACGATTAGGGGTAAAAGTATTATAAGAAAAATCTGATAAAATAAGTGGTTTGTGAATATTGAGTACAAAGTTATTCATAATTTTCCACAAATAATAAAAATATTACGTTTTTTTTGAAAAAATCTATATACAAAGAGTTTCATATATCAAAAAAACTGAGTACCTTTGCAAAAAAATAAGAAAAACATAACAAAAAAAGTAATAAATGGCAAAATTAGTTATTAACTCTTACGAAGAGTTTGAATCTTACCTCGGTAAGGAGTTGGGAACAACAGAATGGTTCCAGATTGACCAAGAAAGAATAAACCTATTCGCTGAGGCTACACTCGACTATCAGTGGATACATGTTGATGTAGAACGTGCCAAGGTTGAAAGCCCTTTCCATTCAACTATCGCACACGGATATCTTACCATGTCTCTTCTTCCAAAACTCTGGTATGACACTATTGAAGTGAACAATATCTCTCAGCTTATTAACTACGGTCTCGACAAAATGAAGTTCGGAATGCCGGTTATTACTGGTAGCAGAATTCGTATGACAACAACTCTGCACAACATCCAGAACCTTCGTGGCGTTTGTAAGGCTGAGATAAAGTTCAAGATTGAAATAGAAAACCAGAAAAAACCTGCACTTGAGGGAATCTCTACATTCTTGTATTACTTCAAGTAAAAAAATTAGGGAGTGCCCTACTCTCACTTTGTCATAACTAAGAAATAGATACACAAACGTAATAGTAATCTTTCTTATTAAAAAAAATTGTCCGTATAATTCTATTTTTCAACTATGTAGAATTATACGGACATTTCTTATCTAAAATTGTTCCAAAAGCCGAATGCGTTCTCTTGTATCTGGATGCGTGGAGAACAGAGAACTGAAAAAAGCATCGAAGCCTGTCAGTGACATCTTGGGATGAATAATGAACAATTGAGCAACATCTTCACGACCTGTATGTCCTAAGCCCGGATCACCAGAAATCTTCCTCAATGCAGAGGCTAATGCCAATGGGTTTCCACACATCTCAGCACCACCAGCATCTGCCATAAATTCCCTTTTTCTGGAAATAGCAAATCGAGTGAGAATGGTAAAGAAATAGGCTATGACAGAGCAAATAATTGCAACTAACATAACAACTATTATTGAAACTCCATTCTTGTCTTCCTTATCTCGTGACGAACTTCCTCCAAAAATCATGGTATGAGTGAACATATTGTAAACCATACTCATGATAGTGGAAATGATTCCTACAAAAATGATACTCGTAATAAGCAAACGGGTATCATGATTGCGTATATGAGTGAGCTCATGAGCAATAACACCTGAAAGTTCTTCATCGTTCAATACATTAAGAAGGCCTGTCGTTACAGTAACCGTGTATGACGATTTGTCTATTCCTGATGCAAAAGCATTCAACTGTGGATCGTCAATAACATTTATCTTTGGCATATCCATGCCACAAGACATAGTGAGGTTCTCCACAATATTATACACCCTTGGATTCTCTCTTCTCGAAAGACTTCGAGCTCCCGTTGCACTGCGCACCATTGCGGCATTAGAGAAATAGGCTATCAGAAACCATATTCCTACACCTCCCACAATCCATGGTAAAGCGGATAGGAAATAATAGTTCACGATTGCAGTATCTAAACTGTGAACAATATTTCCATATTCATCGTAGTAACTGCCACCAAGGACATTGATAAGGGCAAGGAATACCCATACCATTGCAAGCAGGATCACTGGGAACATGATGAGCAGAAAAATACTCATCATGTTGTTTCGCTTCTGTTGAGTATAAATACCTACGTATTTCATCAAATAAAGGTTTTGTATAAGTATGCATACCTACTTACACTCATAGTTAACTATTCACTGATGTCAAAAAAGAAGTTATCAAACTAAAAAAGACTCTTTATCGTAAATTAGGCGGTTTAAAATGTCCGCCAACAGGTGTTTTTCGTCTTTTATATGACACAAAATGCCATCAGCGTTTCAGCATTCAGTCAAATTATTATAGACTAAAACTGAATCGTAGGTGCCTTCTCTATTGTTGCTCGCTCTTCTTGCGCTACCTCAAACATTGGCTCTTTGTGGAAGCCAAACATGCCAGCAAGAAGATTTCCAGGGAAAGTCTGAACAGCATTATTCAACTCCTTCGTAGAGGAATTAAAGAAACGACGTGCAGCGGCAAGCTTGTTCTCTATATCAGACAACTCTGACTGAAGTTGCATGAAATTCTGATTAGCCTTCAAATCAGGATATGCCTCCACAGATACTTTCAAACCATTGAGAGCATTAGAAAGCATATTATTTGCGGAAATCTTATCGTTAATGCTATTAGCAGAAAGACATGCAGAACGTGCTTCTGTAATTCTTTCCAATAGTTCCTTCTCATGAGTGGCATAACCTTTTACGGTAGAGACCAACTGTGGAACTAAATCATAACGTTGTTTTAACTGCACATCAATGTTACTGAACGCATTCTCACGGTTGTTTCGCAAGCGAACCATGTTATTGTAAATACTGATGATCCAAAGCACGATGAGTGCAATTACTGCAATAATAATAATTGTCTGCATAATATTTATGTTTTTGAGTTAATATTCAAAATAAATGAATGACTAAACGGTAATCTTACTAAAATAACCAAAATTCAAATACAAAATTAGCATCAAATTATCATAAAGACAAATTGATGCTACGATTTTTATATTTTATTACGTTTTATGCAACAAATTTTGTTATATAGAAGGCATATTTGCAATATAAAAGCAAAACGGTTCATTTTTCTATTGAAAAAAAAGCTAACTCTTCTTTTTTGTATAGAAAACAGTGAACTCTTATTACTTCATTGCTGCCATCACTTTTCTATAATAATCATTTGTTGATTTCTTCGAATAATTACGTCCTCCATTCCAGGAACGGATGGCTTTCTCCACGTTGTTTGAAGGGTTATAGTAATCCTGTATCAGCAAAAACATCTCACGAGACTTTGATACATTATATCTGTCGTTTAAAGAATAACGTTTCTTAATGTTTCGCTCCTTCAGTATCCTGTTACAATCAGTAACCAAAATAGGGGTAATCTGCATAATGCCAACACAATTCCCTACTTTGTTAATTGCTTTTGAATCTCCTTTGCTTTCCACCTCAATGATTGCATTAATCACTCTCGACCAATCGAAAGATTTCTTTGAATTAGCTTGAATAGTGTTAACTGAAATAAAGAGTAAAAATAAAAGTGTTGTCCTGAAAATTAATCTCATTATAATATGTATTCTGTCACTTCAAGATGACATCACATCATCTATCGAACATTTTACTTGGGTTAAAAGCATTCATTAAAAAATTAATGAAAAGAAATGCTCAAAGCGACCATTAATAATAAACACAGGTTCACATTATCTTATAGACAAAAAGTCATAAATAACTGTAACCCCACCTGTATTCTCTTAACTGAGTGCAAAGTTACTAAAAAAAAATCACATACGCAAGCTAACTAATTAATAATTAACACTTTTCATTGAAAAATTATTACATATCAATAGAACAAATCGTAATCGTAAAAATATTTTAACAGGAAAAAAGGGATTAAATACACAACTTTACGTCATAAAACTGTGGCAATAACAATAAAACAAAATGCAAAAGGAGAAAATTATATATAAACGAAACAAGCCCCAAAAATGTTGTTGTTTAAAACGAAACAAGCCCCGAAGAGTGTTCTC
>CALZTP010000086.1 GCA_945829115.1 uncultured bacterium
GCACCTGACTGTTAATCAGGGGGTCGTTGGTTCAAGCCCATCTTGAAGCGCAAAAAGAGACACTTTTGGGTGTCTCTTTTTGTTTTGGTAAACTTGAAAGTAGGAGACAAACGCTTTTTATGATTAGCGTTTATCTCCTACTCGATTAACATACATTTTTTTCAGCATTTATTCTTTGCTCTTTTTCCATCCGTAAATGGTCAGTTCTTCATCAGCAAGAGGACGCTTGAAAAGGAACGATGCGAGATAGCCTACAACAAGAACTATTATATGGCTGTATACACCAAGCATGTACTTTGAATGAGTGAAGTTCCATTCCCCAAGGTCAAGGAGTGCCTGTTTGCTACCATCAGGCATCTTCTGTGGAGAAGTGAGCATGGCGTATGCAGTGAACAATATACATACCGCAAGTCCTACATACAATCCTGGCTTATTTGCACGCCGAGAGAAGAGTCCGAGCACGAAGATTCCCACAATTCCTGCCGAGAAGATTGCGTAGAATGCGAAGATTGTCTCAAGAACAGCTCCACCACTGCTATTTATATATAGTAGAGCGATGCCAATGGCACCAAGTCCGGCGATTACAACCACCAGTCTTCCAATATATAGTCGTGTCTTGTCTGTTATATTTGGTTTGAATCGTAACACATAGTCTTCTACAGTAATTGCTGAGAGGCAGTTCAAGTCAGAGTCAAGAGAAGAGATAGCAGCAGCTGCAATGGCAGCAATGATCAATCCTCTTACTCCAAGTGGCAGTTGTGTAGAGATGAAATGCGGGAATACAGCGTCTGGCTTCATTCCTTCTATTGCAGCATCAGGTGAAAGCTGATAGTATGCGAATAGCAGAGAGCCCACAAGCATAAAGATAGTCCATACAGGTACAGAGAGCAACACGCCGATGAAAGCGGCTTTTTTTGCACTCTTATCGTCTTTTGCCGTGAGGTATCTCTGAACGATGGTTTGATCTGTTCCATACTTCTGCAAAGCATAGAAAATGCCGTTAAACACCATTACCCAGAATGTTGTCTCCACGAAGTCCCATTCAAACGGACCGATTCCTATCTTGCTTACCTCATAAGGTCCCACCGTTGTTGTGGCGTTCCATGCAGTGGAAAGAATATCACCAGGAGAATATGGAGTGCCTATGGCGAAGAGAAGCATGCATATGGTTATCAGTCCGCCACCAATCAGCAGTCCGCCTTGAATAACGTCCATCCATATAATAGCCTCCATACCTCCCATGAATGTCAGCAGAATAATCGTTACTCCAAGAACACCAACAACCCAATATATGTCGAGGTTCATGAATGAAGCCAATGCCATAGAGACAAGGAAGAACACAGAACCCATCTTCGTGAAATGGGTGAGAATAAATGCCACACTTGAATAGAAACGTGCGAAAGCACCGAACCTGCGCTCAAAATATTCGTATGTAGACAAACGGATAACCTTCCTGAACAAAGGAACAATGATTCCTATAAGTGCCAAAAGCACGATAGGCACCATAAGTCCTTGAACGAGAAGAATCCAGTTCCCGCTATAAGCCGCTCCGGGATATGCAAGGAATGTCACAGAGCTTATCAGTGTTGCAAAAATAGACATTCCTATTGCCCAGTCAGGAAGTTTTCCCGTGGCAGTGAAATAAGTGTCAGAGTCTTTCTGATGGTTAGAGAAATAGACTCCCACGCCAATCGCCATAAGCAGTGATGCAATGACAATAAGATAGTCAATCCAATGAATTGACGAGGCGGAAGAAAGAAATGTAATCATAGTAAAGGTTTAGGGAAAAGTTAGTAGAGGGACTTCCTTATGTAATGAAGAAAAGTGCCCTCAAGCGATAGATACTCTCTCCTTGAGATACATGAAACCAGGGAGAGAGCTATGAGTTAATAACATTTATTTTGCACAACAGCTACTATTCGTTTGTGATGCCCTCAGCAATGGCCGCTATTTCTGCCTCTTCTGCCTCAGAGAGACGAGTGAGCGGCATGAGCATATCTGGCGTACAGAGACCGCGAGTCTGCATCATCACTTTCAAAGCTGTCAGAGACTGTCCAAGAGTGCGATTCGCCTGATAGACCTTTGCAATCTCGTTTGTCTCGTCCTGAAGGCGGTAGGCAGTTTCCATATCTCCCGCTACAGCTGCTTTATACAACTCCTGGAACATTCCTGGAACAAAATTGCCAGTAGAAGGAACAATACCATTTCCACCAAGCTCTAAGGACTTTGCCGATTGTGCTGCCCATCCGCAGAAATATGCGAAGTCATCGCGATTTTTTGCTATTGCTATGCATTTTTCCATACGCTCCATATCACGCTCAGAGTCTTTCAGTCCTACAATATTCGGATGGTCTGCCAGTCTCTGAACAACATCCACAGGAATAGACATGTGTGTTGTGGCAGCAATATTGTAGAGCATGAGAGGACCTTTGATAGAATCTGCAAGACGAAGGTAATAGTTTTCCATCTGCTCAGGAGTGAGGGAGTAGTAGCTTGGAAGGGTGGCAACAATCACGTCAGCACCGCTTGCGCTGTAATAACCAGCCTGTTTCAGTTGCTCTATGAAGCAGTTTCCAGTAAGACCAGCATAGATAGTGATCTTTCCCTGTGCAGCCTTAACAGCTGTTTCTATCAGTTCCTGACCATCAATGGTGGAGACAGAGTTTCCTTCTCCTGTTGTTCCCATGAGAAGAGGACTTACGCCTGCTTTTACAAAACTCTTGATAATTCTTTCGACAGCTTGTTTGTCAAGGAATCCGTTTGGTGTTACAGGTGTTACCATAGGCACCACAACACCATTGTACTTGTTGTTATTCATAAGTATATAATTTATAGTTTAAGAATTTTTCCAAGAGAAATCATTTCGCCTTTATGCGGATCTTCTGGCGGATATCAGCCGATGAGGCTGCAACATACAGAGTGAAAGAGCCTGGCTCGAGAAGCCAGTCAGAGGATGTTGTATCCCAGAATTTAAAATCGTCAGGAGTGATTGAGAGAGAAACAGAAACAGTCTCACCTGGAGCAATCTCCACCTTCTGGAATGCCTTCAACTCTTTCTTCGGACGAAGAACAGAGGCTTTGTCGTCACCAACATATAACTGCACGGTTTCCTTTCCCGTTACCTTTCCCATATTTGTAACCGGCACTGTTACAGTCCATTTCCCGTCTGCGTAGTTAACGGTTGCCTTTCCATATACAAACGATGTATAGCTGAGGCCATGACCGAAGGGAAAGAGAGCAGGAATGTTCTTCGTATCGTGCCAGCGATATCCTACAAGAATATCCTCTTTGTAGTCAACATCAATTGAATCGCCAGGGTATACAGAAGAATCAAAGCTGTGTGCAGCATTGTCTTCAAGACGAACAGGGAATGAGAACGGAAGCTTTCCTGATGGACAGACATCTCCAGAAAGTATGTCTGCAATAGCCGTACCGCCCTCCGTACCAAGATACCATGCCTGTACGATGGCAGGCATTTTCTCTATCCATGGCATTGCAAATGCGTTTCCCGTTAGGAATACCCCTATGATAGGCTTTCCAGAAGCTATGAGCGCCTCTATAAGAGCATCCTGTTCGAAAGGAAGGTTGTAGGTCTTTCTATCGCCACCCTCACAGTCCTGAAAGTGGTTTTTGTTTAGTCCGCCAACATAGATTATGAGGTCTGCATCCTTTGCACTTTCTGCAGCCTGTTCGCGCAAGGCAGCATATTCCTCTGCAGAAACCACGTCTTCCCTGCCATAGGCAAATTGTCCGCTCCTATAGCCGGAAACATATGCAACCTTCTCTGTGCCGAAACGCTTGCGAATGCCTTCGAGAGGAGAAACAAGACGGCGAGGCTTCAGTTCTGAAGAGCCTCCACCAGCAGTAAGATCCTTTACGGCATTCTCTCCAACCACGAGAATCTTTCCATATTTTGAAGGGTCGATAGGTAGAAGAGGAGACTTGGAAGCCTTGCAGACGCTATTCTTCAGAAGCACGATACCCTCATCGGCAATCTTCCTGCAGGCATCATAATGCTCCTGTGTGCACATAGCGCCATACGGTCTGTTCTTATTCATCTCTGTGCGGAAAATCAGTCGGAGGATTCGTGATGCCTGCTCGTCAAGCACCTCCATAGGCACTTTCCCTTCCTTCAACGCCTTTACGTAAGGATTTGCGAGGAAATAGTCGTCGTAGGTGAAGCCGTCAGCTTCTGAGGAGAGTCCGTTGGTATATGACCCCATCTCTACGTCAAGACCGGCAATGGCAGAACCTTCTGTGGAGTGTGTTGCACCCCAGTCGCTTACCACCACACCATCCCAGTTCCATTCCTTCTTCAAGATATCACGGAGCATACGCTCATTTTCGCATAGCCATTTGCCTTCCGTTTTGTTGTAAGAGCCCATAAACGTCCAAGCCTTGCCCTCCACAGCACATGCTCGGAAAGCAGGAAGATAAATCTCTCGGAGGGCACGCTCTGAAACCTTCACGTTTATATGTCCTCGCCACAGTTCCTGATTGTTCAGCGCATAGTGCTTTACAGAAGTTGCCACACCATTGCTCTGAACGCCATGGACGTACGGAACAGCCATACGTGCAGCAAGGAACGGGTCTTCACCCATATATTCGAAGTTACGTCCGTTAAGAGGAGTGCGGTAGATATTCACGCCAGGACCAAGTAGCACGGTCTTCTTCCTGTATCTTGCTTCCTCACCTACATTCACGCCATAGAGATAGGAAAGTTCTGGGTTCCAAGTTGCTGCAAGACAAGAAAGTGCTGGGAATGCCGTGCAGGAATCGTTTGTCCATTTGGCATGACTCCAGTCATTCCAGTTTATTTCCATGCGCACACCATGCGGACCATCGCTCCACCACACCTCCGGAATTCCGAGTCGTGGGCATCCTGGTGATGAGAATTTCGACTGTGCATGACAGAGTGCAACCTTCTCTTCGAGTGTCATTCTCTTTAATGCGTCTTCCACACGTTGTTCTATAGGTTTTGTGTCGTCAAGATATACTGGCTTCTGACTTTGAGCCGATGCTGTCAACATTACAGAAAATAATGTTATGAACGTAGTGAATATTTTCATTGTAGTGGATAATAATAGTATTTGTTTTGGTTATAGTTCTATTTTCATCTCGCAAAGGTAAGTATTATTTTCCGATTACCCAAAAAAACGTAAACAATTATTTTATTAATAGTGCTTTTTTTTGGTAGTTTGAAAATAAAGGTGTAATTTTGTCGCACAAAACCAAACTCTCAAGCAAAAAAAGAATGTACAACATAAAAGAATTAGACAACGGACTGAGGATAATACAGCGACCTTCAAAAGGAGACGTGATATACTGCGGATTTGCAATAAAAGCAGGCACTCGCGACGAACGTGACGGGGAAGAAGGACTGGCACACTTTTGTGAACATGCATCCTTCAAAGGAACCGTTCGCAGACGCTCTTGGCAGATCATAAGCACTCTTGAAGGTGTTGGAGGCGAGCTGAATGCTTACACAAACAAAGAGGCAACCGTCTACTATTGTGCCATTCAGAAGGAACATCTCTCCCGAGCCATTGATCTCCTTGCAGATATGGTGTTTCATTCTGTTTTTCCTGAACATGAGTTGGAAAAGGAGAAAGAGGTTATCTGTGATGAGATAGAGTCATACAACGACTCACCATCCGAACTTATCTACGATGACTTCGAGAATATTATTTTCTCCGGACATCGCTTAGGGCATAATATCCATGGCACGAAAAATCGTGTGAGAGCATTCACGTCTGCTGACGCAATACGCTTCACTCGCAGGCATTATCGTCCAGAAAATGCCATTTTCTTCCTCCATGGAACTCCAAACGGGAATTTCAAGAGTCCAGAGGAAGAAATTAATCCTATTGTCCGTGAACTGAAGAAGGCATTTGCTAACTATCCTGTTCAACCAGCTCCTGAGACTTACTCCGTTCCTCAAGCGGGAACAGCTTATATTGCAGACGAGCGTGACACTTCCTACCATCAGGCACATGTGCTCATAGGCAGGAAGGCATACGGCATACATCATTCTCGCCGCCTTGCTTTGTTCCTTCTGAACAACATTCTTGGTGGTCCTGCCATGTCCTCAAGGTTGAACATGGCTCTTAGAGAGAAAAATGGTCTTGTGTACAATGTTGAGAGTACAATAGCAACATACGGAGATACGGGAATGTGGTGTGTCTATTTCGCATGCGACCATCACGATGTAAGGAAATGCCAGCGGTTAGTGAGAAAAGAACTAAACAGGCTTATGAAGCACCCTCTGTCAGAAAGGCAACTCTCTCAGGCAAAGAAGCAATTGAAGGGGCAGATTGCGTTGGCATGCGATTCACGTGAGTCGTTCGCTCTCGATTTTGCCAAGTCTTTCCTTCACTACGGCTGGGAAAAGGATGTTGAGCGACTCTACAGGAATATAGATACTCTCACTGCCCAACAACTTCAAGACGTTGCAAAGGAACTGTTTCAAGAGGAGGGCATCACCATCTTAAGGTATTAACCTGCATTATCCATACTCCTGCCTTAAGCAGCTACCTGTCAGAAAAATCTGCTAATCATTGTATTTGCTAAGTCAGAAAGTAAGCGTCTCCACGATGGCATATTGCATACTCCCTATAATTTTTTAAAATCTACCATCATACCATCACCCATAAGTTAATATACAGTAAATCAATATGTTATTATACTAATAAAAGGTGAGGCTATGAGGGTGATAGATAAAAAAGTGTATTAAAACGGTGGTTTTTAACATAAATTACAAAAATTTCAGCTGCTTTTTTATCACATATCGTGATTTTATGAGATTTTTTCTGAAATTTTCGATGTGTTTTTATACTATTTTGGGTGGATTTGATAGGAAACATTGCAATTTTGGGCTTTGTCCATCACAGCAGTTGCTTCTGTTTTTTTACAGTTGACCTTTTACTTCTTCTCAAACATAATGAGATTGTCAAGGTTGTCATAATTCCGTTCTGGAGACAGGAGTTCCAGTAGTTGGGTTTTGAAAATAGCCTGCGTTTCGTGAGACTTATTCTATTGCCTTGTTTCATTGCTTGAAACATAATGTTTCACCCTTTGAAATAAAAAGTTTCATAGGCTGAAACTTGATAATACAATGTTGGCGGATTCTGTTAGGCAGAGGGTGCAGAGTGTTTACTATCCGTTTGCAGAAAAAAAAGGAAATCTCTGATGACGAAATGATGAAGTCAGTTCGGAGCTTATGTCAGAAAACAAAAAGAAGAATAATTGTTCAACCTGTCATGTGTTATGATTTGTTGTCCGAAGCCATTATTGCCTCATATCTCCTCTGTAAACGCCAAAGAGTTGCACGAGACACTTTTGTCATGCTCAGAATCTGCGTGTTTGTTACTCCTATATGCAAGAGATACAAAATGTGAATCTGTTGTTCTGAGAGCTTGCGTGAACCAACAGAAAGTTTCTTTTTCAATTTAGGGTATGCCACTTCAACTGCGTTGCAGAAATCTTCCCAGTCTTTAGAAGTCATGCCTTCCATTCCTTTTTCAGACTGCTTGATAGCCAAAACAATGCCATTCGATTTGTTTACAAAATCAGACTGATGGAGTATCTTTACGAGTTTCTTGTTTTGCAGCAGCTTCTCGGAAAGCATGTTCTCCTTTTCTTTTAGCGAGATATTGAATTCTTTTATATCGAAATTCAAATTGTCCAGTTTCTGCATAACCCTTTTGTTTTCTTCTTCAGCCTGTTCCAGTTTCTCTTTTGAAGCTTTTAGTGCTTTCTCCTTGCTTTCTAATTCCTCACAGAGCTGTTTCTCGTAATACGATAGCCTCTGTACTTCAGACGACATCTCTATGACTCGCTTAATATGGGCATTCCTCTTTCTAATGTAGAAAAAGAAAAAAAGAGTAACGATTACGAAGGACAAGAACAGCAAAAATATTAACAATTGCTGGTAACGTTCCTTTTCCTCCAGAAGAGTTCTCTCTTTGCTCTCATCCCAATAATACTTAAAGGCATTGTTCACTGTTGACGCCTGTTCCTGACGCTCACCAAAGTCAAGAGAATCGCTCAGCTGCATGTAAATGCCAGCATAGTGGAAGGCTTTTTCTTTCTCTCCTGTTTCAGCATACATGCAATATAGCCGTTTTGACGCATCGTATCTATTGTTTATGTCAGCACTTTCGTTCAGCACCTGCTGATAGAAGAAAATAGCAGAATCTCTCGTTCCGCATGCTTGGTAGAATTGTGCAAGCGCCATACTCTTCAATACAGAAAGATACTTTGACTGTTCTTCAGCAATAAACGATTTGCAAACTCTTGCCTTTTCCAGCTTGTTCAAGGCGGAATAATCGTAAAGCAGACGAATCAGCCCTTCTTGATAACACGATTTGTCTTTTGCTGATGAAATGATTTGATATGCCTTGTCATAGGCATTTACGGCTTTCTGTATCTTTCTTCCTGCCTTATATGCTGCACCTATATGAAGAAACGCAATAACATCTGTTATGCCAAGCCTATTTGAAATGTTCAGTTCTTCTTCCCCCATGGAAATCGATTCCTCAAAATTCTGCACTCTGAATTGTAGGTAGGAGAGGTTAGAATATGCATTGCGAAGCATCAGAGAGTCGCATTCCGTTTCTTCCTTTGCGTATTCAACAGAACGAAGGAAATTCTCTAAAGCTCGAGGTGTATCCTGCAAGTCCCGATATACGCTTCCTGCATAATAGAATGCTTCTTGCTTCTCTTTTAATGTGCCCTCTTTCTCGAAATAACCAACAAGCTCTTTTATCTTTACGTCTGAAGTATGTGGAATCATGGCCTTGTCAGTAAGGCGAATCTTTAGCAGGTCGTATTTCTTCTGTACATATTCGTTGCCCTCCCTAACTTCAAGTTCCAGAGAGTCAAGCATTGCCATCGCTTGTTCTGGAGCTTCATCGCCAATTTCTTTTATGTGCTCCATTTTCTTCAAAATAGAATCTCCAGAACATGAAACTATCATTATCAAAAGCAAAGGAATGAATAATCTAAAGAGTATCTTTTTCATATTGGTTGTTCGTTTATGGTGGCAAAATTTGCAATATATAGGAAATATTCCATAATTCGCCACAAAATTACAAAGATTTATTCATATTAACGACATTTTCTTCGATTAATTCGCTTTTTTTATAAGTTAACATCTCTAGAGTGTTTCAGCTTGTTTCATCTTGTTTCAATTTCTTCAACAAAATGGATGTTTCATCTTGTTTCAACTTGTTTCCTAATAAAAGTTAAAGTTGGATTTATTTCAGAGAATGTAATACCATTGTAAGATACTGTATATCAATAGAGTATATGGAATATTTTTATCTAAACACTTTTTAACTAACAAAATGCACGAAAATGAAACACGAAAAATTTGCAGGCAATAAGTTTTCTTCATAACTTTGCAGTAAAGTTTCAAGTAATTATTTAGCTTATGAACTCAAGAAAAATCAAGGTTTTCACTTTGCTGTTAATAGCATTAGCAATGTGTCCTGTTGCTTCTGCCGACAATGGCAGTAGCACCCCAATCGTATTTAATTATAAGCCAAAGACCCCTATTGACGGTATTCATCGTCCACACAGAGTCCCTGGAAATATTCATTTATCGCTGGAGGTTTTTTACGATGCGGTATTTAAAAGGTTGGTGTGTGAGGACTTTCAAAGTCAAAACTATGTTTATATGATTTTAGATGAAAATGAATGCATAGTATCTGAAGGATATCTTGACTTTGATAATAACGACTGTAAATATATCAGTCTTGATACATTAGAATCTGGCAACTACACCCTATTAGTTATTCATAATGGTTATGAATTTGTTGGTACATTTGTAATAGACTGAACATAGTGCATAGATATGGAGCAGAGCACTCGTTTTAAATTGATAAATAAACCTTTCAATTGTTGATAAGTAAACATTAAGCACAAATTATGATATAAGCAAAAAGAAAACCATTGTCGACAATATTTTCACAGACCAAACTGTCTAAAAGGAGCGGATGCCGAAAAGCTATATGAGTAGGTTCAAAAATTATACTTAAAATATATGAAACTAAATGATAAGAATTTCCCAGGTTTAATCATTGCCTTTATTTTTGCTGTTGTGTTTGTTTCATGTAGTAATGAAGAACAGACCATTATTAGAAATAACACTTCAACATCGGCAAACATTCTTTGTGAATATGCTAACATACATAATTCCGGTTTAGATTACATAAAGAGTGAGGTGCAGAAAAATCATAACAAGTGTACTAAAAAACATTTAAATGAGGTGTTGGATGAATATGTAATTGGTGTTTATGGTAAAGATTCTGCACAGAAAATTATGCAAGAAATAGCTCCTATAGAGAAACGTTTATTCAATGGCAACATCCCTTCATTGGCACAAACTAGAGGCAGTGTTATCACAAATATCGCTAATACCGCAGCCAATGAATGCATGGACAAAATCAAGAATCATTTGAGTGACTTTGAAGATGACGAAATTTTTGACAACAAGCATTTACTCGAAGAATTACATTTAATTATTTGCAAAACATATGGTGCCTATGTCTCAAAATGCAGTTCTGACACAGAAAAGCAAAATCTTGTTCAAGCACTTGGTGTATTGTATGGATCAATAGAGTATTGGACAAATTCAGAAAATGTTGATTATTGGTCAAAAATTAAAATGGAGAATGACGAGGACATTTCTTCAGAATATGTATACACAAGAGAAACAACAGAGAATACGAAGAAGGACGAAAGTTCTAAAAAACTTTCAAAAGCTGACTATATCACAGTAATTGCAGCAGCAGATACCGCAGGCTCTTTCTTAGGTGCAGCTATAGCATCCGGACCAGCAGCTGTTGCAGCTTCAGCTGCCGCTGCATTATATTTTGATGTTGAGTAATTTACTAATGTATGAAAATAATTGTCAATAGAGGATTCGACAAAATATTTGCACGAATCATTATCTCCAATGATAAACAGGAAATCATCAGCTTAGCAGCTAAACAAGATTATTGTGACTTATACACGACGAAAGAGGAAAGAATTTTTGTCAAATTGAGATTCCTCAGTACATTCACATATACAATAGCATCAATAAATTCCGATGGGCAAGATAATGTATTTTATATTTGTCCTACAAATTTATTTAGAATATGGATTATTTTAAACTACATGAGTTTGCCTGGAATATGTTTACTATTCTATGTGTTGAAAATAACAACAGCAGCGGATTTGTATGACATTTTTTTTGCAGGTTTAATGGCATTATGGGCAGTATCATTGGTCTGCATGGGATTTTGTCAGTATTTTGCATTAATTCGAAAAAAAATGTTCCAGTTGATTGATCTCTGAAATTTTGGGTAAACTAAAGATGTCATCGTGTTTACCTGAAGAGCAAAGACCAGTTTTTGCAACCGATAAATGAAAGATTAAAGTCGACAATAATCCCACAGACCACACTGTATAAAAGGAGCGGAAGCCGAAAAGCTATATGAGTAGGTGGTATTTTTATTTCAATAAGTAGGTGAACAAAATTAGTTTTATAATGCGGGTGTTATTCTCATGTGTGTA
>CALZTP010000087.1 GCA_945829115.1 uncultured bacterium
CAAACTTGTTTGAAAACTCTGCCATGGCGAGAAAAGGTCGGCAAAGCCAACGTTTCCCTTAAGCCAAATGAGCAATGATGAACTTGCTCTGTCATTGCCATGACGAGAAAACGAATGATGAAATCCAACAATTCTTTTTCTTGAAAAAAAACTTTTTATCTTATTTCGCAAACTTTCCGTAAATACTTGATTTTCCGATTTTTTAGTATAAAAACAACACTAAATAGTCAAAAAATATAGATTTATGTCAAGATTGAGCATCTTTTTTACTATCTTTTTGCACAGAACACGTTAAATTAAGAAATTTTTATATACCTTTGCACACAATATTATAAAAGGTGACATGATATTTTAAGTAACATGAATATTAAAAAGTTATTCCCGGAGTATATTTTTGAATCAAGTTGGGAAGTATGTAACAAAGTAGGCGGCATCTACACGGTGCTCTCTACAAGGGCGAAAACTCTTCATGATATGATTGGCGACCGATTGATTTTCATCGGTCCTGATTGTTGGAAGGATAGTGAATCACCATATTTCGAGGCAGACAGCACGCTGCTCGAGAATTGGGAGAAGAAAGCAAAGGCAGAAGGACTGAAAGTAAAGGTGGGCAGATGGAAGATTCCAGGAAACCCAATCTCTGTTCTTGTTGACTTTACACCTTATTATGAGCGTAAGAATGAAATTTACGCAGAAATGTGGGAGAAATATCATGTTGACTCACTTCATGGTTATGGTGACTACGACGAAGCAAGCATGTTCTCTTATGCTGCCGCCTTGGTGGTGGAGAACCTCTACAGCTATCTCTGCTTGTCGTCACATAAGGTTGTTTACCACGCAAACGAATGGATGTGTGGACTCGGAATGTTGTATATAAACAACCGTCTGCCAAAGATTGGCACCGTCTTCACCACTCACGCAACAAGCATCGGGCGTTCAATAGCTGGAAACAACAAACCTCTTTACGATTACCTCTGGGCTTACAACGGCGACCAGATGGCAAACGAGCTCAACGTAGAGTCTAAGCACTCCATCGAGAAGCAGTCGGCAATATATGCTGATGCCTTCACAACCGTTTCTGACATCACAGCACGTGAGTGTCTGGAGCTCATCGGAAAGCCTTGTGACGTTGTCTTGCCAAATGGTTTCGAGAACGACTTCGTGCCAAAGGCGGCTGCCTTCACAAAGAAGAGAAAGCTCGCACGACAGAAAATCTTCCAGATTGCAAACTGCATTCTCGGTGAGACCTTCAACGACGATACACTCGTGATCGGCACCAGCGGTCGCTATGAGTTCCGCAACAAAGGCATCGACGTCTTCATAGAGTCCATGAACCGCCTCCTCCGCGACTCTCGTCTCAACAAGAAGATCATTGCGCTGGTAGAGGTGCCAGGCTGGGTGGGTGCTGCTCGTGAAGACCTTCAGAAGAGAATCGCCTCTGGTGAGACCTTCGATACTGCCTTAGACTATCCAGTCATCACACACTGGTTGAACAACATGCCTCACGACAGCGTCCTCGACTCTCTGAAGCAGTACGATATGTGGAACCATAAGGAAGACAAGGTGAAGATCATTTTCATTCCATGCTATCTGAACGGTGCCGACGGTATTTTCAACATGGAATACTACGACTTGGTGATTGGAAACGACCTCTCCATCTATCCGTCTTACTACGAGCCGTGGGGATACACACCGCTTGAGTCCATCGCCTTCAAGGTGCCTTGCGTAACAACAGACCTCGCTGGCTTCGGAGTGTGGGCAAACACCGTGAAGGGTGCTCCGTCGGAGATTGAGGATGGCGTGAAGACAATCCACCGCACTGACTACAACTACTCTGAGGTGGCAGACACCATCAAAGACACTGTGGTGAAGTTCGCCTCTATGACCGATGCTCAGGTGAAGAAAGCACGCTCTGCTGCCGACAAGCTGTCGAAGAAGGCTCTTTGGAGTGAGTTCATCAGCTACTACGAGGAGGCCTACGACATTGCGCTCACAAAGGCAAGCAAGCGATAAAACGTCTCCGCAGCGGTGTCTGAAAAAACGCATCTCATGGCATTTTGCCGCATGTCGCTCTACGTTTTGCCGCATGTCGCTCTACGTTTTGCCGCATGTCGCTCTACGTAAAAAAAACAGTTGCCGCGCGTACATTAATGTATCCCGTGTAATACGCTCATACATAAAAACATCTTCCTCTTAAAATAAAATAGAAATCAACTATTAATACATAAAAGGTAAAAATCAAATGAAAATCAAAGCAAATTACGTTAACGTTCCTGTATGGAAGGAGTTAACAATCAAGTCTACTCTTCCAGCAGAACTTGAATGCCTCGATGAGATTGCTCACAACCTTTGGTGGTCTTGGAACTACGAGGCACGCGACCTCTGGCGTTCACTCGACCGCGAACTCTTCGAAAAGTGCGGAGAGAATCCGGTTCTCCTTCTTGAGAAGCTCCCTTACGAGCGTAAGGAGGCTGCTGCAAACGATAAGGAGATCATGACAAAGGTGAAGAACGTCTACAAGCTCTTCAAGGACTATATGGCTGAGCCAGTAGACACCACTCGTCCTTCTGTTGCTTACTTCTGTATGGAGTACGGCATCAGCCAGGTGCTAAAGATTTACTCTGGTGGTCTTGGAATGCTTGCCGGCGACTACGTAAAAGAGGCTTCTGACTCTAACGTAGACATGTGTGCTGTAGGTTTCCTCTATCGCTTCGGATATTTCAAGCAGTCGATCTCTATGGAGGGCGACCAGATTGCTAACTACGATGCACAGAACTTCAACTCTCTCCCAGTTGTTCGCACTCTCGACCCTGCAACGGGCGAACCTCTCGTTGTTGACGTTCCTTACATGAACTATATGGTTCACGCTTCTGTCTGGACTGCAAACGTAGGCCGTGTGAAGCTCTACCTCCTCGATACTGACAATGAAATGAACTCTGAGTTCGACCGCCCAATCACTCACGCTCTCTATGGTGGCGACTGGGAGAACCGTCTCAAGCAGGAGATTCTCCTCGGTATCGGTGGTATGCTCACTCTTAAGAAGCTCGGCATAAAGAAAGATATCTACCACTGCAACGAGGGACATGCGGCTCTCTGCAACCTCCAGCGTCTTGTAGACTATATCAAGGAGGGACTCTCTTTCAACCAGGCTCTTGAGCTCGTGCGTGCTTCTGGACTCTATACTTGCCACACTCCAGTTCCTGCTGGTCACGACTATTTCGATAAAGACCTCTTCGGAAAATACATGGGTGGCTACCCTCAGCAGCTCGGAATCTCTTGGGATGAGTTCATCGGCATGGGTCGCACAAATCCTAACGACCCTAACGAGAAGTTCTCTATGTCTACCTTCGCACTCAACACTTGTCAGGAGTCTAACGGCGTTTCTCGTCTCCACGGATGGGTGTCACAGAAGATGTTCGCACCTATCTGGGCTGGCTACTGGCCTGAGGAGAACCACGTGGGCTACGTAACCAACGGTGTTCACTTCCCTACATGGTGTGCAACAGAGATGAGAGACATCTATGCTAAGTATCTCGATAAGAAGTACTTCACCGACCAGTCTAACGAGGCTCTCTGGCATGGCATCTACAACTGTCCAGACTCTGAACTCTGGGCAACTCGCATGCAGCTGAAGAACAAGCTCGCTGAGTATATCAAGATCAAGTTCAAAGACGTATGGCTCCGTAACCAGGGCGACCCAGCTCGTGTCGTTGAACTCCTCAAGCGCATAAACCCGAACGGTCTCACAATCGGTTTCTGCCGTCGTTTCGCAACCTATAAGCGTGCTCACCTCCTCTTCACTGACCTTGAGCGCCTTAACAAGATCGTAAACAACCCAGAATATCCTGTTACATTCCTCTTCGCAGGAAAGGCTCACCCTGCTGACGGTGGCGGCCAGGGACTCATCAAGCGCATCTTCGAGATCAGCCAGCGCCCAGAGTTCCTCGGAAAGATCATCTTCCTTGAGGACTACGATCAGCAGCTCGCTCGTCGTCTCGTTTCTGGCGTTGATATCTGGATGAACACTCCAACACGTCCTCTCGAGGCTTCTGGAACGTCTGGAGAGAAGGCAGAGATGAACGGTGTCGTAAACCTCTCCGTACTCGACGGATGGTGGGTAGAAGGCTACCGTGAGGGTGCTGGTTGGGCTCTCCCAGAGAAGCGTACATACCAGAACCAGGGCTATCAGGATCAGCTCGACGCTGCCACTATCTATAACATGCTCGAGAACGAGATCATACCTCTCTACTACAATAAGAACGCAGAGGGCTATTCAGAGGGCTGGTGCCAGGTGATCAAGAACTCTATCGCTACCATCGCTCCTCACTACACCATGAAGCGTCAGCTCGACGACTACTATTCTAAGTTCTACTGCAAGGAGGCAAAGCGTTTCGCTGAACTTTCTGCCGACAATAACAAGAAGGCAAAGGAGATTGCTGCTTGGAAGGAAATCGTTGCAGAGCGTTGGGATGCTATCCATGTTGTTGAGAGCAGCTCAAATGTTAGCAATGGTCTTGCAACAGGTCAGGAGATCGATATCCGCTTCGTTGTCGACGAGCAGGGGCTTACAGACGCTGTAGGTATTGAACTCGTTGTTCTCAAGAATGATATGAGCGATACAGACCGTGAGATTAAGCGTGTCATTCCATTCGAGGTTGTGAAGGTAGAGGGTAACCTCTATACTTTCCAGGCTAAGTACACTCCGTCAACAGCTGGCTCTTACAAGACTGCCGTGCGTATGTATCCAAAGAATGCTGACCTCCCTCATCGTCAGGACTTCGCTTACATTAAGTGGCTCGGATAATATTATCCATACAGATATACTCAAGATGCCGGAAGGGAACTTCTCCCTTTCGGCATCTTTCGATTATAACAAGCACCTATGATTTGTTGAAATCTTTGCTTTTCGAGAAAGTGGTGAACAAATGTTAAATTTTTTGTTGATTATACAAAGAAATACAATTGATTTTGCTCATATAATTAGTAGGTATATTGTTGAGAATTAGCTTGTTTACGTGTTTGTGAAGTAAAAGAATGCTCAGGAAAAACAAAAAAATCCTTGCGATTTTTTTGAACGTGCTGTCCAGTTGCCCAAAATATCGCAAGGATTTAGAGGAAAAAGATGATTTCTTTAGAGAATATGAGATTATTTCTGATTTCCCGTTTTTCTGTTTTTTTTCTGTTTAATAATTCTCAGCTACTCAATACTTCTTTCTTTCATCTCTTTGGCATTTTTCAACGCAATAGATTTTGCATTTCTGCTCTTGAATTCCATATGGTTAGTTTCTCTGACGTTCTTTCATCTTCAGATAATCTCTTGGATTCATTCCAAAGACATTCTTGAAAGCTGTGTTAAAGGCAGCAGGATTTGGGAATCCGCATGTATAGACAACCTCACTGATTTTGCAACCCTTGTTGATCATCAGCTTTTCTGCCTGCTTAACACGCAGATTTCTGATGAACTGGTGAGGCGACTGGTTTGTAAGCTCCTTCATCTTTCGGTATAGATGAACGCGAGAGAGTCCCACTTCTCGAGCAATGTCGTCTACGGTAAGGTCTGAATTGCTGATGTTCTTATTGACAATGGTCATTATTCGCTTCATGAGCTTCTGATCGGCAGAGTCAAGGTCGATATTCTCCAGTTCTGCCTCTTGCGACTCGTTTCCTAAGTATTTGTTCTTCATGATGTTGCGAGTTGCCATGAGGTTCAGCATTGTCTGGCGAAGAATCTCGTAGTTGAAAGGCTTCGTGATATATGCGTCGGCACCAATGCCAATGCCCTCCATACGGTCTTCTTCTGTATCTTTTGCAGTGAGAAGAATCACAGGAACATGGTTGGCATTGATGTTTGTCTTCAGCTTACTGCACAACGTGATGCCATCCATGACGGGCATCATGATATCAGAGATAACCAGCATAGGCTCGTTGTTGAGAATACCTGCCAATGCCTCCTTGCCATTTGTGTAAGAAATAACCTTCCAGCTCTTAGACAGCTCGTTGACAAGGTAGTTCCTTACCTCCTCGTCGTCTTCAACAACAACAATATGCTGATTGCCAATACGTTTTACAGAATCTTCCTTCTCGTTAGATGCCTTTGGCTCAGACTTCTTTTTTGACATAGCACTTGACTCAGCACTTGTCGCAAGACTTGACGCAACACTTGACTTTGCTACTTTCTCTCGGTCCTTTTCTTGTTCCTTGCTATGCTCTTTGCCTTGTTCGGTTTCGTGTTCGGCATGTTTTTCCTTGCCTTTTTCAACCTCCTGATTCTGTTCCTGACTTTTTTCTTTTATGGAAGAAAGCTCCTGAGAGTTTTTGGCTGCCAACTTCTCTTCAGAAGAAGAGACTTCTTTCTTCTCTGCAGACTCCTCGATATCTCCAAGAGGGATGGTAAGGGTGAAATGGCATCCAGGACCGTCAGAGTTGTTGTCTGCTTTTATAGAGCCGTTATGCAGAAGCACAAGCTGGTTGGTGAGGTCAAGACCGATTCCCGTTCCAGTGTGAACGAAATGTTCTCCCTTTGCAATATGCGTGTCGGAATAGAAGCGGTCGAAGATATGCGGGAGATTCTCTGGAGGAATGCCAATGCCCGAATCCTTCACCGTGATTGTCATCATCTCGTTATCGTCTTCGATCTTTATGTCTATTTTTCCTCCTGGCTTAGTGTATTTAAATGCGTTTGAGAGTAGGTTTACGAGAATCTTATCGAAATTGCTACGGTCTATGCATGCCATGATGTTCTCCTTCTCATGTGTGAAGGTGAACGAAATGCTTTTGTTAATGGCCTGCTGCTCAAAGAGTTGATATGTCTCGCTGATAAACCCAATCATCTCCGTAGGTTCTGGATGCATTGGCATCTGGTCTTTCTCTATCTTCCTCAAGTCCATGATTTGGTTTATGAGGTTCAGAATGCGTTCAGAATTTCGTTTTATCGTGGTATAGAGAGCGATGCGCTGAGGGTCGTTGTCGCTCTGGAGGAGAGAAAGGATAGGGGAGATGATGAGTGTCATCGGAGTGCGGATTTCATGACTGATGTTCATGAAGAACTTTATTTTTGACTCCTGCATCTCTATCTGATGGGCACGTTTCATCTCGTCAATCTTTGCCAACATCTTCTCCTTCTGATTTCTCACGCGGAAATCGTTGGCATAGACAATGCCTCCGATGATGAGTATGATATATATAAGGTAGGCGAGGGTAGTGGCATACCATGGTGCGTGGATATGAATTTTAATCACTTTCTCCTCAGACACCATGCCCTCCTTCTCTGCCTTTATTCTGAAGGTATAGGTATCAGGAGAGAGGTTTGAGAGCGTGATTTTGTTTGTTCCGGCTGGCAGCTCAATCCATTTCCCATTATTTATCGTGTAGCTATACCTTATTCGCTCTGGAGCGTCGAAGGTAAGCGTAGAGAACTCCAAGGAGATGCTATTGTCTTTTGCAGCAAGATTGAATTCGTCTGACGACAACGAACTTTGCTCACTGATTGTATATCTTCCAGACTTTTCTCCTGTTGCTACAGAATGGCCGTTCACGAGGAAGTCGGTAAGGTGAATCTCTGCTTTCCAAGGAGATGGTTTTATTGTGTCGGGAGAGAAATAAGTCACTCCGTTGACACCTCCAAAGGCGATGGTGCCGTCGGGAGCGATGTCTGACGCACCGTCGGAGAACTCATTTCCTTGCAAACCGTCTTCAACATAATAACGATGTGTGACACGCTTTGAGAGTGCATCAATTCTGTTCAGACCGTGCATCGTGCTCACCCAAACAGCACCTTTCCCATCGGGCTGAATGGCGGCAACGGCATCAGACGACAGTCCGTCGTTTGGGGTTAACCGCGTGAGCTTATGTGACTGAAGACCATAGATATATAGTCCATCTTTTGTACCGAACCACACCTCGTTTTCTATGTTTTCCTTCCCTAATTTCTTACCCTTGCTAACTTTCTTTCTCCCAAGAATCTCGAGCGGTGTAAGCTCTTTCACACATCTCACTGGATTTCCAAAGAGAATAACGTTTCGGTTGAAGACCGCTGTCCAGCTCTTTCGGCTGATCTCGTAGCAGCAAAGTCCCATTGTGGTGCCAGCATACATACGCTTACCGTCCTTAGAAATCGTAATGTCGTTTATATATCCGTTGGCAAGGAAGTTCGCCATGCTATCTGTTGCCGCCCTGACGTCATCGTGCTTCATAACGGTTGTTGTTCCGTCTTTCTGCGAGTATTTTAAGATTCCCTGTCCCATGGAAGCTATCCAGAGGTTGCCATCATGGTCTATATCCATGCCGAAAGTGCTTAATTCCTTTGGAAAGTCACCGTCAAGGTGTGTATATTCTCCGCCCTCATTAATAAGTCCCACACCCTGAAGGTATGAACCAGTCCACAGCTTCTTACCATCGTTGATAATGGAAAGGACGGTGTTAGGAGCTGAAGGGCTTGCATAATGCCGTAACAGTTCTTTGTGCTGGTCGAGATGGTATATTCCGTCCATGTCTGTTCCTATCCAGAGATGGTTGTCGTGTGTGAACTGCACGCTTTGCACGCAGCAGTCTCCAATTTTGTTCTTTATTCCCTGTTTGTGACCTAAATAGTTGAATCTCATTGTCTCTAATGGCTGTTTGAACACACCTTTCTGCAAGAGTCCGAACCAAATATTTCCATTCCTGTCCTCTACAATGGAGTAAACCTTTGAGCGTGAAAGGTTCAAGTCTTTGTGGTAGTAAGGGTTCTGAACAACTGTTTTTGTCTTAGGGTTGTAAAGCATGATGCCCTTTCCGTCAAGTCCAACAATAATCGTACCGTTCTTGCTTGCGAAGATAGAAGAAACAGATTCTTTGCCTATCTCGCTTATGAACTGCGGCTCGCCCTGCCCGTTCTTCAGGGTGAAGACACCATGGTTTCTTGTTGCTATATAATAGTTTGAATGTTCGTCTTCTATAATATCAGTTACAATGATTTTGTTGTCAGGAGAATTGAAAAACTGTCGCATATTTCTCTTTCCTAACATGTAGAGACCTTTTTTTTCGCTTATGATAAACATTGTTCCATCTTTTGCAACGTAAATTTTCTTCACATTGCTTGTCTCTTCTATCTTTTTTCCCTTCTGAAACTTGAAGTGTGAAAGAACATTGTATTGCTTTGCCTTCAATGATATTTTATCTATGTTCTCGAGATCTGCTTTTGATATTTTCAGACGGAAGATGCCATTTGCCGTTGTGCCTATCAATATTGAACCGTCAATATTCTCTGTTATGCATGTTACGAAATCGGTTGTAACATTGTTATATTCGTCCAAAAGGGAGATGTTATAGAATTTGTCGTTCATGTACAGCTGTGCTCCACCAAACATTCCAACAAGAAGCACATTGTCTTTTGTCTGCGTAACACAGTTTATGACGTTTGAGCGCATGTTCTCGCATCCCGCCATACCTTTTTTATATATACGGAATCTGTAGCCGTCATATCTGTTCAGACCGTCACGTGTTGCCACCCAGATAAAACCCTTGTGGTCTTGATAGATTGCGTTCACAAAACTGCTCGAGAGTTCATTGTCGGCATTGTAGAAAGTGCCATTTTGTGCTCGTGCTGGAAGAAATGACTCCACAAACAATGCGAGAACAGCCAAAAGGGCTCTTCTGATTAGTCTTTTTTTGAGAAAAAGGAATCTTTTCTCGGTAGAAAATCTTGCAATGTGCGAATAACTTTCAATTATGTTACATTGCATTGATGTTGTTCGTTTCATATACTCAGAATACGATATGTTTAGTTAGTTTTTGTTTATAAGTGTATTACTTACTGTTATTTTACTGTGTTTCAGCACATAATGTGAGATTGTGGTCTGAAAAGGCAGTTGACAATCGTCAAGCGACGATTTATTGCTACAAAGTTACTATAAAAATGTAACATACCAAAGAAAATGTAACAAAATCTATATTCTGTGTTACAAATTTAGTTGTTTTTTCTCTTGAAATATGCTAATTTTGCACTCGAAATCAGAAATATTCCACCTCGAAGGCGTGTTTTCATCTGTTCACCTGGTGAAAGACAACTCCGAGGGAAGAAGAGATCTGATAGAGGTACATTCCCAAATGTTTCACGAAAATCTGACTCACAGACGAACATACTTCATTTACTAATTAACATTCTCCCCCTTAATGTCCAGGAAAGGAAAATTACGAAATTTGAGTCGTATAGACGACAAAAGAAATTGAATAGTAAGAATCCACCGCAAACATGTATTCCTTCTCCATGGACGAATGGTCTTTCATTCAGCAGGAGACTTCTTTCTGAATGAAGACCATTATTAAGGGTTAAAAAAAAGTTTTTTAGTGATGAGCGCAAAAACAGATTAACAACCTGCATGGTGAACATCACTTTGCACCTGGCAAACGATTACAGAATCTAACGAAGATTACTAACTAAGAAAAAATGCAAACTAATTATGCAACAATTCATCTCTATTTCGCCGTTTTCTCTTTACATCACATGAGGTAAGGAAAGGGATTTTTCTGTTCGAGACTAATGTCTCGCCCTTATGAATCGAGGGAAAAACAGGCATGGTATTCTTCTAACACATCTGTTTTATGGCTGCTTATAGCTGGCAACCATTTCACTCGCAAAATAACAAACAAGAAATCAATCGTCAAACCTAAAAAACAATAATATAACCCCACGACAATGAGATTTTTTAGTTAGTTATATAAGATTCGTAATCATCGGGATGACTTCGGTGCAATGGTGTCAATATTCTGAGAAGATATGTTGATGCTGTTGTGCCGAAAGTTCAGTGAAAAACAGAAACTGTTAACGATGGTGAAATTTTATAACTTCAAGTTAATCAAGTTGTTAAGGTGAAAAAGAGTATAAAAAACTAAAATATAAATATTTTACATCCTCCACACCCCAAACATGCTGGAGTTTCACAAATCTCACATGCTGTGAAAGAAAGTATATTAATACCTAATAAAATATGTAATAATGAAAAAAACTAACCTGATGAAACGCATCGCAACTCTCCTCTTGCTGATGGTTATGTGTGTCGGAGCATTTGCTCAGTCAGGCATTACTGTCACAGGTACGGTTAAAGATGCAAATGGCGAGGAGCTTATTGGCGCCTCTGTCGTTGTGAAAGGCAATGCATCACTTGGTACAGTTACTGACTTCAACGGTAATTTCACGCTTGCAGTGCCTTCGGAGTCTTCAGTCATCGTTGTTAGCTATGTCGGCATGGTGACTGAGCAGTTTAAAGTTGGAGCAAAACGAAGCTTCAATGTAACCCTTAGTGAAAACAACCAGCTTTCAGAGGTCGTTGTCGTTGGTTACGGACAGCAGAAGAAAGCATCGGTTGTGGGTGCGATCACACAGACCACTGGTCAGGTGCTCGAGCGCACAGGTGGTGTCTCTGACATCG
>CALZTP010000088.1 GCA_945829115.1 uncultured bacterium
AGGGATTACATCTGCTACCCTCTGTCTGTGGCTGAAAATTAATTCAGCAGACCCTAAGTAGAATTCCCTACTTAATCTAAACTCCAGAGAATGCTTGAAGCATCTGAAGGCATACGCCAATCGCCTCTAGGAGAAAGCGATACAGAACCCACCTTCGGACCATCTGGCAGACAAGAGCGCTTGAACTGCTGCTGGAAGAATCTGCGTAAGAAAGTCTTTAGCCAGTGACGAATGGTCTCTGCCTCATACATTCCATCAAACGCTTTCGATGCTATGAGGAATAGCTTCTCAGGAGAGAATCCGAATCTCATAAAGTGATAGAGGAAGAAGTCATGCAGTTCATATGGTCCCACGAGATCTTCTGTCTTCTGTTTTATCTCACCATTCTCGGCAGCTGGAATCAGCTCTGGAGAAATAGGTGTGTCAATGATGTCGAGCAAAGTCTCTTTTGCTCCTTCATCGATATGATGGTCTGCAACATACTGCACGAGATATCTTATCAGCGTCTTCGGAACAGAAGCGTTCACGCCATACATAGACATATGGTCTCCATTGTAGGTTGCCCATCCGAGAGCAAGTTCTGAGAGGTCTCCCGTTCCAATCACTATTCCATTCACCTGATTAGCAATATCCATAAGGAGCATCGTTCTGTAGCGAGCCTGAGAATTCTCGTATGTGATATTATGGTTCTCTGGGTCGTGGTTGATGTCGAGGAAATGCTGCTTCACTGCTGGAACAATACTTATCTCCTGCTGACTTATTCCAAGGATTTCCATCAATCGCACAGCATTGTTGTGAGTGCGGTCGGTGGTGCCGAAGCCAGGCATAGTGATTCCGTGAATTCCCTTACGGTCCAGACCTAATTTGTCGAAAGTGCGTATACAAACGAGAAGAGCCATCGTAGAGTCCAAACCGCCACTGATGCCAACAACAACGTTTTTGCAGTTTATGTGCTCAAGACGTCTGGCAAGTCCCATCACCTGAATATTGAAAATCTCCTCACACGACTCTGCCATATCTTCTGACTTTGGAATAAAGGGATGAGCATCATAGTTTCGCTGAAGAACAAACTTCCGGAGAATGTCGTTGTAGGCATCATCGTCGAGGTCAAGAGCAATCACCTCTGCCTTTGCCATTAAAGTGCCCTGAGCACGACCGAATGTGGTGTTCGTCCTACGCTCATTGCGCAGTTTCTCAACGTCTATCTGTGCAATAACCAATTGAGGATCCATAGAGAAACGCTCAGAATGTGCGAGAAGCTTTCCGTTCTCGTAGACAATAGCATTTCCTCCGTAAACGAGGTCTTGAGTAGACTCTCCATATCCGCATGAGCTATATACATATCCAGACATCGTTCTCGCACTCTGTTGTGAGAGAAGAGAAAGGAGATACTGATGTTTTCCGAGAACCTCGTTAGATGCTGAGAGGTTAAGAATTATGTCTGCACCCGAAGTGGCGAGAGTGCTACTTGGAGGGATGGCAGACCAAAGGTCCTCGCATATCTCCACACCAAACGTGACTCCGTTAGGCAGACGGAAAATTCTTGGCTCTGCATCTAATGCCTCTACAGAAAACCATCTTTTCTCGTAAAACTCATTATAGTTTGGCAGGAATGTCTTGTGAATATAATGCCGTTGTCCGTTTGAGATTATCACTGCCGAGTTCATCAATCTGTCGTCTTGACGAATCGGAGCACCCACAACGAACGTAATTCCCCTTCCGAGACTGAAGTCTGTTAGCAGACTCAAAGCTTCATCAGAAGCATCAAGGAGATGAGCAGAGCGGAAGAGGTCTTGGCAGGTATATCCTGTGACACAGAGCTCTGGGAACACAAGCAGCTCAACGCCTTCTTCTTCCGCCTTCACCACGAGGCGTTCTATCTCCTCCACATTATATTGAACGTCAGCAACCTTTATACTTGGAATAGCGGCTGCTACAGTTATAAATCCATAGTTTGTCATAGCTTTATTTTATTTTTATTGTTCGCATTCTTTCTGAAAAGGCAGGAAAAACACACTGGTTAGCAGGCAACGACAAGAATTCATTAAATAATTCTGCACACCTACTTAGAGAACTATTTTATTGTCACCTGTGTAGCACCATAGCCGTATTCCTGGAACGAAGCGTCTTGATAAGAGCACGTCTTATAGCGATAGTTCAACTCATGTATAATAGCGTGACGAAGCACACCCTCACCCTTTCCGTGTATGAACACAATCTTCTTTCCTTTCTCTTTCCTATGCTCTTTCATTATATTTCTGAAATGGTCGAGCTGATAGTTGAGTATGTCAGACGACGACATTCCTCCTGTATTGTCGAGCAGTTTCTCGATATGAAGATCCACAACTATAGCATTCTCAAATCCCTGCCTTGCCTGCTTCTTTTCCTCTTGACTATCATGCTCCGCACCCGACTGGTACATCTCCTCCTTCATCTTTTCTGCCGTAATGTCTAAAGATCTTGCCACACGGTCGTCTTCAATAATAGGGTAGAGAAGAGACGGTTGCTCAAAGAAATCGTTTGGAGTAAAGACGTGCAGTTTATAGAATTTCACCTGGTCAATGCGCAACTGTACACTAATCGGCTGCTTTATTGTGTAAGGTTTGTCTTTCTTGAAGGCAATCATCTGAATGTACACACGACTGAGACCGTTCACCTCCCGCTGTGAGAATTCCTCTATGAACTCCTTGGTGTTTGGCTCCAGTACTCCCTGTGCCCTTACCGTCCAGCTGCTGTTCTCTGCAGAGGCATAGACGTATTGCAGGTAGTAGTTTGAGTCGTTCACGAGGTATGTCTCAAACTGCGTGTTCGTAACCTGCTTAATATCTATAGGCACAAAAGCGAGGTATGCACTCAGCAAGTTTCCGCCTTTCCTCTCCTCAACAGGCTTTTTGAACGTTATTTCCTTCTGTGAAGGGTCATCGTCAACAACGGCTTCAATGTCAAGGTCCTCCATGCCCTCGTTGAGAATAGCCTTCATGCTTCTTCCGTCAGAGACCACAACACCACTTTTCCTCACCGTTTTTTTCATTGCCGCAACCATATTTGCAGTAGAATAGCTCTCCTGCTGAGAGTCCACCACAACCTCGTTTATCGGTGTCGGAATCTGGAAGCCATCCTCATCTTCCACCATAACGATATTTCCCTTTATTGCAGCAACCGTTCCTCCTCCAACATCGAAGAGAAAACGAACTTTATCTCCTATCTTCATTATCTTCTTTTTAACATTAAAAAAACATATATTTATCTTACTCATTACGGTATGAGCATCGACGAATCACCATAACTAAGGAAACGGAATCCGTTGTCGAGGGCATACTGATAAACTTCATGCCAACTATCTCCAATAAATGCAGAGACGAGGAGTAGGAGAGTAGATTGTGGCTGATGGAAGTTTGTGATTAGGCGGTTTGCAATGCGGTATCTGTAGCCTGGAGCAATGATGATCTGAGTAGAGGCATGAAGGACGCTAAGACCGTTCTTATCAAGATAGTCGATGATTGCTTGAAGAGCATTGAGCGTAGAAGGTCTTTCTGCCTCTTCATATGGCTCCCACTGTTTTACGTGAAGGTCGTTGTCTGTAACGTTATCCTGATGTTGCAGAATATGGCAGCCAATATAGTAGAGACTCTCAAGCGTGCGAACAGAAGTAGTGCCTACGGCAATCGCCTTTCCTTCATAGGCAATAAGGCGAGAGATGGTATGACGTGTCACGGAGATATATTCCGTATGCATATCGTGCCCACTAATCATCTCTGCCTTCACGGGGCGGAAGGTGCCAGCACCTACATGTAGTGTAAGCTCCTCTCGCTCGATGCCTCGTGCATCAATGCTTGCAAGCACGTCCTCCGTGAAATGCAGTCCTGCAGTAGGTGCTGCCACACTGCCCTTTATCTTTGAGTACACCGTTTGGTAGGTCGTCTTGTCGCTTTCCTCTGTAACACGGTTTAGATACGGTGGGATAGGGAGTTCTCCGCAAGCATCAAGAATCTCAGCAAACGAAACGGTGTCAGCGTTCCATGTGAGACGCACAATCTGACTTGTTCCCTTTGTGCCTATATGCTCTGCAGAGAGCTTAACAGCCTGTTCACCGATATTTATTTCCCTTTTCAGTGTTCCCTCCTTCCATTTCTTCATATTTCCTATGAGGCAGAGCCATTCACACTCTCCGTGCGTTTGAAACATCTGTTCATAGTCGGCAGGCACATGGGGTTCAAGAAGAAAAACCTCTATCAGTGCTCCTGTTTCTTTCCGAAAATGCATTCGGGCTTGAATCACTCGGGTGTTGTTGAACACCATAAGTCCGTGTTCTGGCAGTAGGGAAGCTATATTCGAGAATACTGTATGGGAGATTTCTCCTTTGTTGTATATAAGCAGCTTACTCTGATCCCTTCTCGCTATCGGATATTTTGCTATCCGCTCATCGGGAAGAGAGTAGCTGTAGTCTTTTATTTTTATGTTTCTTGGGTTGTTCATACTTGAGTTTCGTGTAATGATAATTATGAAAAATCTTCTCTGACTCTTTATCAGCAAATTGTAAAGAACGCTAAGAAGATTGCTACAATGATTGTTCCGAAAACCATCTTTATGATCGCAGAAACATCTGTCAACGCATATCCCGTTCGAGTATATTGCGAGGAAATGAAATGCAGATGTGATGTCAATCGACTAAACAGTTTCTTGTGGAAGAAATAGACAATTGCACCTACTGTTCCTCCCCAAAGCAGTCCAACAAGAACGTCAGAAGGGAAATGCATGTAGAGGTATATCCTCGTCCAGCAGTTTATCAACGACCATGCAACGATAACCATTGTAAACCATCTGTTCCCAATCAAGAGTGAGAAGAAAATGGCGAGCGAGAATGTGTTTGCCGCATGCGAAGAGAAGAAACTGTACGATGAGTTCTCCAGTTCCTCCACCGTAGTAATGATAGATGTCAGAGCAGGGTCGTTAAGAGGGCGGAGACGCATGGTCATGGGTTTCACAAGCAAGTCGGAGAGCACTCCAGAGAATAGCACGCAAAGCAGTGCCGATGCTATTATTAACCCTATCTGCGCCATTGACTCGTTGTTCTTTATAACTACCACGAACAGAAATACATACAGTGGCACCCATGTCCATCCATTGGTCATGAGTTGTGCGAAGGTGTCAACGAAAAGGTCGCCAAAACTGCCCATCATCTCCAAAACAGTCTGGTCAAAGACTTCAAAGAATGAGAAATCCATAGGTAGAGCGATTTACATTGGAAGGTAAACAAGGTATTTCTGCTTGAACCACTCCTCTTCGAAGAAGGTGCTCAGCTCTGTCTTTTCAACGATGTTGCGGTATTTCATCAGCTCTGCATCAAGGTTCCCACCCTTCAAACAGAAAATGCCGTTTGGCATAGCGTTACGCTGTTTCTTCGAAATGTTCTTCCTGACAATCTTCTCAAGGTCGGGAAGTGGCATAACGGCACGAGAGACAATAAAGTCATACTGCCCTTTCTCTTCTTCACCACGTATATGGCACGCATCAACGTTCTTTAAGCCAATGGCAGTGGCTACCTCCTGTGCCACTCGAACTTTCTTTCCCGTTCCGTCAATAAGTCGGAAAGAAACCTCTGGGAACATTATCGCCAATGGAATTCCTGGGAATCCTCCCCCGCATCCAAAGTCAAGAATCTTCGTTCCTGGCCAGAACTTCAGTTCCTTTGCTATAGCAAGCGAATGCAGCACGTGATGCTCATAGAGGTTGTCGATGTCTTTCCTTGAGATAACGTTTATTTTCGCATTCCAGTCGTGATAGAGAGCATCGAGTTGTGAGAACTGTTGTTCCTGCTCTTCGGTCACGTCGTTGAAGTATTTCTTTATTATTTCCATTTTTTTTGTTGTCTTCTGAATTTTCTTTCTGCAAAAGAAAGGCAACCTTGCTATTGCAGATAAGTCGTTGTGCAAAAACTTTTTTATTAGATTATTTCATGCTTCTTTCTTCATGCCGTTCTGCACGTCATGTTCGTTCTTCTGTATATTTTCTGCAAAAGTACATAAATAATTTCTAATAACAAAGGAATGGAAGGTATTTTTCAGATAATTTCCACTATATTTTAGAAATTATTTTGATGAAAGAAAAAAAATACTTAACTTTGTAGGTGTTTTCAACCCCAAGAGAAATTCATTCTTTGACCGAATGATTTCTTCTTTCCCTACAGAACATGTTTTTATTTTACCCATAGAAAGAAATATGATAAAATCAGTATTGGTAATTGACGACAACGAGGCGATTCTCGTATCATTGAAATACGTACTAACAGAAATTGCTGAGAAGGTCTTCACGCTGAACAATCCAGAGAAGGCTCTTTCTATACTTGCTCAAGAGGAGATCTCAGTAGTCTTGCTCGACATGAACTTTGCCATTGGCTTGAACACCGGAACGGAGGGTCTCAAATGGCTTAAAACGTTGAATGAGCATCACCCGGAACTTCCCGTGGTTCTCATGACAGCTTATGCTGATATTGAACTGGCTGTGAAAGGCTTGAAGATGGGTGCCAGCGATTTTGTCACAAAGCCTTGGGACAATGAGAAACTCCTTCACACCATCCTCTCTGCCTTTGACCGCCAAAACAAGATTCAGCCACTCAACGAAGTTGAAGACAATCATATCAAGAAGGCAATCGATAAATGTCATGGAAACCTCTCATTAGCTGCAGAAATGCTTGGCATTTCTCGTCAGACTCTTTACAACAAGATGAAGAAGGGAAAGTAGTATTTGTCGCAAGCTTTTCTCAATGCATGGAGGTGTTTTGCCGCCTTTGGTCACTCTTCTCTTGGTTTCTAACCTCCTCTGAGTTTCAACTACGTTTCCTTAATGTTACGGCATGACAGGGGCGTGTCGCCTATCTCCAAAAAAATTAAAAATATGTCTTTTATCTTTATCATATTAGTTTTTATCGCCTTCCTCGTGTTCTATCTTTTCCTCAGGCAGAGGCAGATGAACAAAGCATGCAAGCTCATGCTCGAAGCGCTTGAAAACCACGACTACACCTTTCGTCTTTCGTCAAAAGGAATACTCTGGGGAGACAGAAAAATCGCAGAAACGCTAAACGGATTAATCTCTCAGATCTCTCTTGAAAGGCAAGATATTGAGGTGCAGTCCTGGGAGAAGTTGACTAGAATTCTTACACATGAGATTATGAACGGAATTGCCCCTATCATGTCTCTCAGCGAGGTGTTCATGAAAGACAAGAGAATCGTTGACTCTCCACTTTATGATGGCATGAAAGCAATTCGAGACACTTCTGTTGGGCTAATGGACTTCGTTGACTCTTACCGAAAGTTCACGTCCCTTCAAGAGGCTCACCCTGAGCATGTCTCCATATGCGATATTATTGAAGGTGTGCAGTCACTTGGAGTGGCTCCTAACGGCATAAAACTTACTACGGTGTTCGACCTTGAGAATGAATATATCTCTGTCGATAAGAATCTCTTTCGACAAGTGATTATAAACATTGTGAAAAACGCAACCGAGTCTTTTGAACACGATGCCGAGGGAAATATCGTCTCTGCAAATGCCATGATACAGATTTTTGCATATCAATATCCTAATACACCATTGAGAATACGCATCTCCAACAATGGAAAGCCTATCCCTGACGACGTGCGGCAAGATATCTTCATTCCGTTTTTCAGTACGAAGAAGACGGGCTCTGGGGTGGGACTCGCACTATGTCGACAGATAATGAGGATGTCGGGCGGAACAATAAATATCCTTCCGGCTGGGGCAAATGGGTGGTCGACATCGTTCATAATAGAGCTACCAGTGTAGGGTAGGAGCGATTCTTTACCATATAAATAGCTCTTTCTAAAAGAATTTTCATAAAAATCGCTATTTTTCTTACAAAAAGTTTGCTAATATTCGAAAAAAGTGCTAACTTTGCACACTGTAAAGAAAATCATAGCGACAAATTGTCAACACAAACCATAAAAAATGTAAGAATTACAAGCAGTTATATGAGCAAATTAATAAAACCTCAGGGCTACAACGCTTTGCTTGACTCAGTGCAGACGGAGCAGGGTATTAAACTTATAAAAGAATTTTTTCAACAAAATCTCAGTACTGAGTTGAGACTACGCAGAGTAACAGCTCCTTTGTTTGTGCTTCAGGGACTCGGCATAAATGACGACCTCAACGGCGTGGAGCGTGCTGTCACATTCCCTATCAAGGACCTTGGCGACAAAAAAGCGGAGGTGGTGCATTCGCTTGCGAAATGGAAGAGAATGAAGCTTGCTGAAGACAATATCCAACCAGGATATGGCATATATACTGATATGAATGCCATAAGGGCTGACGAGGAATTAGACAATCTCCACTCTCTCTATGTCGACCAATGGGACTGGGAGGCTGTCATCACAAAAGAGCAGCGCACACAGAAATCGCTCCGTGAGATTGTCAGAAGAATATATGGTGCCATACGTCGTACGGAATATCTCGCATGCGAATGGTATCCGCAGTTAAAGCCATTCCTTCCAGAGGATATTCATTTCATTCATTCTGAGGAACTCCTCCAGCAGTACCCAGACCTTTCTGCCAAAGAGCGTGAAGATATAATCACAAAGAAATATGGTGCGGTCTTTATTATTGGCATTGGTAGCAAGCTCTCTAACGGTGAGAAGCACGATGGTCGTGCTCCTGACTACGATGACTGGTCTACTGTTGCAGAAGATGGCAAAATCGGACTAAATGGCGACATCATGATATGGTATCCCGTTCTTGGTCGTGCCATAGAACTATCGTCTATGGGCATTCGTGTTGATGCCGAGGCATTGATGAGACAGTTAGAGATAGAAGGAAAGGAAGAGAGGAAAGACCTCTATTTCCATCGCCATCTCCTCGACGGTAAACTGCCATTCAGTGTCGGAGGTGGTATTGGACAGAGTCGTCTCTGTATGATTATGCTCCACAAAGCTCATATTGGTGAGATTCAGGCAAGCATTTGGCCCAACGATATGAGGGAAGAATGCTTAAAGGCAGGGATGCCACTCATATAACCGAAAAAAATAGCTGTAAGAGGTATCCAAAACACCCTGTGCTTACAAACATTGAGCAATTTCGCTTGTGTGAATAAATTTAAACGAGGAATCCCTCACTCTTTTGTAATTAAAAGAATGAGGGATTCTATTGTTTGTTTGGAATAAGTGTATTAAAATAAATACTGTTTGGTGTTTGTTTGGGTTAAGCCTCAGCAGGTATTACAGATACAACGCTCTTGTTGTACTTTCCCTTGTGGAAGTTAACAGTACCGTCTACGAGAGCGTAGAGAGTATCGTCCTTACCCTGAGCAACATTACTACCTGGGAAGTGCTTGTTACCACGCTGACGAACAATGATGTTACCAGCGATGCACTTCTGACCACCCCAAATCTTTACACCGAGTCGCTGTGAAGCTGACTCGCGTCCGTTCTTGGAACTACCGACACCTTTTTTATGAGCCATTTCTTGTCCTCCTGTGATTTAAGCGATTACTGACTTGATAACAATCTCTGTGTACTGCTGACGGTGACCGTTCTTTACACGATAGTCCTTGCGACGCTTCATTTTGAAAACGATAACCTTGTCACCCTTCACGAGTGGCTTTACTACCTCAGCAGTAACCTTTGCACCTTCTACGGTTGGTGCGCCTACCTTGACTGCACCGTCAGCATCTACGAGCAGTACCTTCTCATACTCAACAGTCTGACCTTCAGCAGCATCCTTGATGTGCTGTACGAAGAGTTTCTTTCCCTCTTCAGCCTTAAACTGCTGACCGTTGATTTCTACAATTGCGTACATTTGTTTAATTGTAATGAAATTATCGGATTTTCTCCGCCAGGCGTCCTGCATCGTGCCGGCACTTAATTGAGCCCGAACGGATATAACCTTGAAAAATTATAAATTAAATAATTATTTTGGAGCATTTTCAAATGCCCATTACATAAAGCGGATGCAAAGTTACTAAATATTCTTTGAATATCTTGCTGTTATAGATTGTAATGGTAGAATATTTAGCATAGTTTAACTATCTTGCTGCTTTTTCGCTGTTCTGGCGAGCATTTTCCACCATTTTTTTCTACAAAACACTGTTAAGTACCACCGTTTGTGAAAGCTTATTCCTCAATGAGATAAAGCATAGATACACGGTTGAACTCGTAGATAGGGAAGAGCTTGTCGGTTGCTCCACATCCCTCAAAGAGAATTCTTGAAGAGCGGATATGGTATTTGTTTACAAGTATATTCTTCACAGCCTCAGCACGCTTCTGGGAAAGGATGTTGTTTCCGTCAGAATTTCCTTCTGGAGAAGCGTAACCCTTTATCTCAAGTTTCATTTCCGGATGGTTTTTCAGAATCTCTGCAGCAATGGCAACGTTCTGCATCTGTGCAGGTGGAATCTCGCTGCTTCCCACTTTGAAGAATACAGCAGGGAGGTTTGGGTTTTTAGTGCTGACGATATACTCCTTCTGTACAGGCGTTGTAATGTTATCCTTTTCTCTTATACTCTGTCGCAGCATGTCTATTTCTTCCTGCAGTCCCTCCACCTCTGCAAGTCTTCCTCTCAGAGCGTTTATCTCTGCATTAAGAGCCTCTTCCTCCTCGTTTGTGCAAGGTGTGAGGAGGGTGAAGTTATGCCGTTTTGTGGAGTTTTTGAATTTGTAGTTTATTCCGAGGTTCAGAGAGAGGAACGAATAGTTCAGGTCATATCCGCATGTCTGTCTTCCCGTATTGTCTCCACCCTTTGCTCCTGCGATGAAATAAGCTATTTTTGGTTCGAGGAACACCTGCCATTCATAATTTTTCCCGAAGTTATAGACAAAGTCGAGTGCTATTTCTTGTGTAATGGCATTTGTGATGGAGCCAATGCTCAGGTCGTCTTCTGCACTTGAAGTAGAGTGCATATATCCCAGTCCGAAGTTTGAGATGATTTCAAATTTCCGTGGTGCTCCCTTATACCCTCCAAATAGATTTGTAAGGTTTGTCTGAATGAAGAGAGTAGGCATAAAACTAGTCAGTTTTTCCTCTTGCGCATCAAAGTATCCTTTACTATCTGAGAATACTAGATTTACGTCGATAGCAAAGCCAATCATTGGCGTTTCCCATCTTCCCACACGAAAGCCGTAGTCGACGTTTGATCTTTTTAAGATGGCAGTATGTGTGGACTGTGAAGCAAAGCCAGAGTATAGTCCGACATACCAGTTATCGGTTATTTTGTTTCCCCCATAACCAACCTGTGCGCTTGCTCCATACGAGATGCTGAGCAAGAGAAAAATGCTAATAAGTTTTTTCATTTGTCTTTTTTTTATACACAATTGCATACTAGTAGTCTGTAAAGTCTAAAAAGTAACTAAAGGATATAGATGCTTGAGTTTA
>CALZTP010000089.1 GCA_945829115.1 uncultured bacterium
TCTGCATCACCAATCAATACAATCATTATAAAAATAATTTTGCACACCTACTTATAAAAATAATTTTGCACACCTACTTAGAGAGAACAGTATCACGACAACTGAGATAATTTTTTAATACGACAACGGAGACAACCGACGCACGAAGCAAGAGCAGAGACAAAGCTTGCTTTGGCTATGCCTTGCGAGAAGGAGGAAGACCGGAGGTCAACAGGGAACAACTTTTTTGTTGACCTTTGGAAAGGAACAGAGGAAAGCATAAGATTTCGGTTAGCGTTAATAATTGTTTACAATGGTGCGATTTTCATAGAAAAATTTTCGGGCATGGAGAAAAAGCATTAATTTTGCAGTCGCAATTGGTTCTCGTGGTTTCTCTGAGAAAGAGGAATCGATTCGAGCTAAGAAGGGAATGCAGTGAAAATCTGCAACACTACCCGGTGCTGTAAATCCTTTTTTAAAGTAATCAAAGGAATAATAAGGAGAACAGAAACACCTTATTAATATGTAAACAGGCGAAACTAAAAAAACATGCAGCCTGCTTACACAAAAAGTCACTGAAGAGACGACTGGCATAAAAATGCTTTTTATGCCAGCGTTTGATTCGGGAAGACGGAGTTACTTAGGATGAAGTCAGAAGACCTGCCTTTTGTGAATTGAAACGTGCTCACGGGATTATGAGTACAAGAAAACAACACTTTAATGACATACAGGCTTTACATGCGAATAAAATGCTCCAAACAATCTCAGGAGGCGAAAGTTTCTTGGAATGGAGAAACCTCTTTAAAGACATATATTTCTTTAGAGAGGGAGGCTTCTTGGAAGGGCGGTCTCAGAAGTCTTGCCATTGCCTTTGTTCTTCTGACATTGATGATTGTAAGCCCTGAGTCGGCATACGGAGCCCCACTGCCAGATGGTGGCAGAGTAGAAGAAAAGAGTATCACAGAAGACTTTGCAGACATCATTCCCGACAAGACAGATACCCTCATGAGTGTGGAAGTGTATGGCAGGCGCCCTTTGGCAACCCGCCAGTCGCTGAAGGGTGTGGAGCTGCAAGCCCTTTCCACCACGAGTGTTGCTGACGCCCTGAAATACTTCGCGGGAGTGCAGATAAAAGACTATGGGGGACTTGGTGGTTTAAAGACGATCAATGTCCGCTCGTTGGGAGCGCAACATGTAGGCATATACATTGACGGCATCAGAGTCACAAACGCACAGAACGGCACGGTGGACCTTGGGAAGTTCTCGCTGACAACAATGGAGACCGTGGAGTTGTATAACGCCAATAAGCTCGACAACTGTCAGTCGGCATCAGAATACTCCTCAGGAGCAACTGTATACCTCAGAACCCGTAGACCAGAGAGCGACTCCATTTCCGTTCAGCTTCGCAATGCCTCTTTTGGCACCTATATGGCAAAGGGCAACGTACAGTTCTCTCGAAATGGCTGGAAAGGGTTCATAGACGGCGAGTGGTTGACAACGAAAGGCGACTATCCTTTCCGCTACAAGTCAGAATACGAAGATACTATAGGAAGGCGCACAAACTCCGATATTGACTACTACCGTATAGAAGGAGCTCTGTTCAATGGCGGTTTTGCTTCACATCTCTACTACTACAACTCCGAGCGAGGATGCCCCGGTGGAATAGTGAGACGCCTATCAGACAAGTACACGAACGTTGGCAGGGAGTGGGATAGTGACTTCTTCGTTCAGGCATCGTATCAATGGCATTTTGGCACCCACCGCTTCAAGGTGAATGGGAAGTACACGAACGAATACCTCAGATACTGTACCGACTACCCAGAGAATCAGAATACCGCCCGTGTCAACAACCACTACCGTCAGGAAGATCTCTATGGAGCCGCCTGTTATGGTTGGATGCCTTGGAACTGGCTATCGTTTAATGCCAGCTACGACATTCGCTATTCAAAGCTCAGAGCCGACCTACGGTATTTCGATACCGTTCACCGTACCGATCAAAAGGCTGTTCTCGCCCTCCAGACAAATTGGAAAGGGATTCAGGCAGCCACCTCTGTGCTCTACCAGCATTATCGCGACCATACGAAACTTGGTGTAGGAGCAGCAGAGCCTATCGAGCGTTTTACACCATCATTTTCTTTGGCATATACGCTATATGGTGTAACGATGCGAGCATGGTATAAGAAAATATTCCGTGTGCCTACTCTCAACGACCTTTACTACACCCAAGCAGGAAACAGGAATCTGAAGCCAGAGTATACGAAACAGTGGAACCTTGGAGCCGAGTATCATTGGACGGCAGGAATGTTCAGTGGAAGCCTTCAGGCAGACGGATATATCAACAAGATAGAGAATAGGATTGTTTGTCTTCCTATGAAGGGAACTTACACCTGGTCGATGATGAACTATGGATACACATTCTGCCGAGGTCTGAACGCAAAGGGGAACGTTAGATATGAGAAAGGTCCTTGGATGTTCTCGCTCCTCACCTCATTGACATGGCAGAAAGACCTTAACCGTACTGACCCAGAGGATGAAGACGTGTACGACAAGCCCATCTGCTACTCCCCTACCCTCTCTTACGGCATCACGGGCATAGCAGGGTGGAAGCGCCTCACGCTAACAATCTCTGACCTTCATGTTTCAGAAAGGATGTGGAGTTATGCTGACCCAGAGGATATTCTCAAGCCTTACAACAATGTAGATATGAAAATCTCGTACAGTCAGCCGATTGGCAGGAATGTGGATATGGGCATATCACTTGAGGTAAACGATTTGCTCGACGAGCAGTATGAGCATATTCCGAGATACCCTATGCCAGGAAGGAATTACAGGATTACGCTCTCGTTGGGAATTTGAAAAGGTGAGCAATACGAGGAAAAGACAGTAGGCGTTGTAATGCTAATAAGAAGAATAAAAAAAAGGAAAGTGCAATGAAAGAAACAATAAGAAAAATATGTATCGGAGTGCTTGGGTTGTCGCTCGCATCTGTGGCGGTGGCACAAGAGAAAATTATTGTGCTGAACGAAGGAAACTGGCAGGCTGACAATGGAAAGATGTCTTACTTCGAGGATGGGAGGATTGTTAGCAACCAATGGTTTCGAGACGTTAACAAGCAGAAATTGGGCGATACG
The DNA here is from genome assembly GCA_945829115.1 of uncultured bacterium. Classification (GTDB taxonomy): domain Bacteria; phylum Bacteroidota; class Bacteroidia; order Bacteroidales; family Bacteroidaceae; genus Prevotella. The sequence goes on from CALZTP010000089.1 coordinate 3,111, forward strand.
CCAAATGATATCATTCAGATAAACGATGAGTTGTTGGCAATCGCTATCAACTGGTCGAATATCGTGCAGTTCATAACCCCAGAGGGAAAGGCTGTTGCCGCCACTGAGGATATTCCGAACAATAGACGACTTGCTACAGACGGCAGATATGTCTATGTAACATCATACGGCCATGAGTGCGCCACAATGGATGGTTTTCAGACGTTCGAGAAAGGCTTTGTTGCGAAGATAGACGTAGAGACGTTCAAGGTTGTGAAGGCTGTGGAGGTGGGCTATGAGCCAGAAGGCATAGCCATTTACAAAGGACACCTCTTCGTTGCTAACACTGGTGGCTATGCGTTTCAGGAGAGTCACGACTACGAGCGCACAGTGAGCATTATAGACGCAGAGACCATGAAGGTTGTGAAGACCGTGGACACTGGTTCCATAAACCTCTATGGCGAGATGGCACAGAGCGGGAAGTTTCTGTGTATCAATTCTGGTGGCGACAACTACGAGATAGCACCCCACAGCATGATTCTTGACTGTGAGAAAGCATTGAAAGGAGAATCAGGAAGTGTGGTTACCATGCCCTATGCCGCCACTTACAACACTGTGGATAGAGATGGAAAGATTCTTGCCATTGGTTCTCGTTTCTCTTACCTCACTGGTGAATACCACTTTGACCAAATCACCATCAACCCAGAAGAAGTCATGGAGAGCGATGGGCAGCGAGGAATCACCAAAAGTCTTCCTGGCACTATGATGAGCGACATTGGAAAGATGACCTCACCATATTCTATATACGTCAATCCATATACTGGATTTCTATATGCCACAGATGCTGGCTCGTATGCCTCTGGAGGAAAGCTATACCAATGGTCGGCAGAGGGAGAGTTGCTTGGTAAGCACGCTGTCTACATCAATCCCTCCCATCTCCTTGCCCTCCCTCCAGACGGTCACTTTACAGGAATAGATGCCATAGAAATGGAGAAGCCAGTGACAGACGGACGAATCTTCGACCTTTCAGGAAGACCGCTTCACTCTGCGGACAAAGGGCAGCTGTATATCAAAGACGGAAAGAAATACATAAAGAACTAAAATAATGAACGCAGGTATGTGGCTGAAAACGCCACATACCTCTAAGAAAAAAACAATTATTATGAAGAAGATTTACTCTTTAGCACTGATGATGATGCTTTCGATTGGTAGCTGTTACGCCACAGCTGTGAAAGTAATCATGAACAATGTCTCTAAGACCATGACATTGGTAAACAAAGAAAGTGGAGCCGTTGTGGAAACTGGAGAACCAGAAGGCACCACCTATTCGTTTGAAGCTGCTCCAGGAACATACGTCCTTGTTGGTTTTGGAACAGACGGAACAACCGTAAACGGAAGTATAGAGTTTGATATCAATGATCAGGCAGAGCAAGAGATCAGCATCTTTACTTGCACCGCTTATGCCACGAACAAGGAATGGACAATAGGTGAAGACTATGAGTTTTCCGTTTCTGTGAAGAGTGTGAATAAACCACGACTGCTGACACTCGGAAACAGTGTTACAGCAGGTAGGAAGACATTCCTTGCAGTAAAGGGAGACAGCTATCTCGCAGAAATGAAGCCGACAGAAAAACATCCTGATAATATGTCATTCTACAAAGGCGGTACGGTTACGTTTAATGCTACCGTCAGCGGAGAGATTCCTGTTGGAGCAGAATATTCTATTACTGTTCCTTCCAAGGCAGAATTGTCATTAGGTATGAAGTTCGTTCATTTCACCGATTTCACAACCGTTCTTCCAGAGAGTGTAAAGGAGAATGGAAATACGAAGACTGTTACCTATCGCCTTGCCAACAAGCAGGTATATAACTTCCGCACATGGATGAAGGACGGACTTACCCAAGCCGGTTATTTCACCATGTCAACAGACGAGACAGCACGTCCAGAGCTTGTTTTCACAGAAGATGATTATGCCGCTTTTGGTGCGAAGACCATTCAGCACGATGTGAAGTGGAACAATGGTTACGAAACAGGCGATATCTATGTAAACATCAACGAGCGTGGGCATCTGAGAATGAATATTGGTGACACCTTCGATGCCCATGCTATGCGTACATGGCAGCTAACCGACTCCTCTGTTGGCAATTACTTCTTCGAGCCAGACTTCCACTATACTGTTCTCGATTTGAATGGAAATCCAAGCACAGGTGTTATTGAAATAGACAATGCCAACACCACCACCTCTCCATGGTCGACAATCAAGGCTGTTGGCAAAGGAACAGCCATTGTGTTGGTGACATACGATGCCATTGGTCTCAACTACTACTCTGGAGCCACGAAGAAAGACTTCCTTGGCGGTCAGTATTGGAGTGCTATCTGGCCAGAGAACACAGCTGCCTTCGTTGTCACTGTAGGCGAGAAAGAATCTGCCATTAAGCCAAATATGCTCATCAACCAGAAGTACAATGAGAACACATTGAAGGATGCAGGAGAATACCTTGACGCAGAGCATGATGTATTCTATTTCCTCGATTCAGAAGGCAGTACGACATACTCTTTCGAGCCAGAAGGAGTAGATAAGGTTGAGATAGCATATCCAACCATTGGAGAGCAGATGGCTACCTACACTGGATTCAGTGAGGAAGGAGTGGCGCATAATGGAAAAACATATACCCTCACACTGAAGGCAGGCAGACAGATTGTAAGGCTCACAGATGCCAGCGGCAATTGTGTTTATCAGGTGATAACAGCAAAGCCTTGCCATAGAGAGATTACTAACCTCACCCGCGAGGACAGTAAGACATTCCAGCCTGGAGATCAGGTGAAGGTTCAATATAGCGGCCTATTCCATCCAGCCAATAAACTTGCCGGTATTTACAACATGTCAGCATACGTAACCTATAACGGTACTCCAAACGGAGATTCCGCTTACGGTTCTGGTTCACAGTACACCTTCGCCTCTACCGAGAAGGCGCAAGCGGTAACAATAGACATTCCAGCCGACTATGACATAGAGAAGAACGGAGAGTATGTTCTTTCAGAAGGAGTGATTCAGGTAAAAGGCTTTGGTGACCCTATTGGCAATCACCGTCTCATAAGCCGTGAGGCTGGTCGCTCAGCAAACTTCACAGCCGTAAGCCACGAGACATACTTCGGACAGCTTCCAGATGTTCACATTGCCCTCACTGCAGATGATGTAATCACATTTGAGGATGTAGACCTGAAGGGTGAGGACTATTGGAATGGCTCTGATGAATCAGGACTGTTTGTAGCAAACGATGTGTTCAGCTTCATGAACTATTATAATAAGGAGTACATGTCTTGGAATGGCTTCGCACTCTCTGCCACAACAGGAACCGACTATAGCGGCTGGGGTACTCCTTCTGAGTTTAACTCTTGTGTAGGAGGTGGTCTTGCTTCGAAGCAATTTGCTGTGGGTTATTACTCAGAATACAATCACTCTGTTGATGGTCAGGCACCAGCAATCTTTGCTACAAAGGCCTACAAGCCAGAGTATGTATATGTCACGAACTCCGCAAACTCTTACCTCTCCATGCTGAACGGAGACGAGTTTGCAAAGAAGTTTACAGATGAAGACTGGTTCCTGCTGAAGATTACAGGCTATACCAACGATGGTGCTGAGACAGGACATGTAGACTTCTATCTTGCTAAGGACGGAAAGATTCTGAAGGATTGGGAGAAGATAGACCTTACTTCTCTTGGAGCAGTAGATTATATTGAGTTCACAATGTCTTCTTCTGATACGTCCTGGGGCTTTATGAACACTCCGGCATATTTCTGTATCGACAATCTGAAGGCACAGCTTACAGACGATATCCCAACAGGAATAGAGTGTATCACCGAGAAGAAGGCAGACACCACTATGGAGGGTGTATACACGATTGACGGTGTTAAGCTTAACAAGCCACAACGTGGTGTGAACATCATCAGAATGTCTGACGGCACAACAAAACGATTTATGATTAGATAAAAGATATTTTTTAAAAGATATTGGGAGAAGCGTCTCCTATTATTGTATGGTTAAAGTAAATTACTGAGGGGATATGGGCTGTGAAGCTCGTATCCCTATTTTTTTTGATTTTTTTACTGTGTAATCTTTTCTTAATATTTGCGTCATAACGGTGTAATACCATGTAACTACCTTTGCACGCGAAAAATTAGTACGAAGAACTCTGGGCAATACCAACGAGCCCTTTTCCCTTCGTGCGAGTCCTGCGGACAAACTTTACACTTAGGAAAATTTGATATTTAACAATATTAAGAAAAGAATGAAATTAAGAAACATGATTATTGCAGCAATGGCAGCAACAGGAGCCATTGCAGGACAGGCAGAGAATCTGCCAGAGAGTGACAGTTACGGAATTGTGACAGGAAGGATAACAGACAGTGAGAGCCACACACTTCCGGGCGCCACTGTTCAGATTGAGAATCTTCACACTGGCGTTACGAGTGACATCAACGGCTTTTACACTCTTTCTAATCTCAAGCCAGGAAAGTATGTCATTACGGTGAGCTATGTGGGTTATGAGCCAATACGAAGGGAGATTACCGTTTCAAAGAACAATGTCTCTGAGGCAAACATCACTATGAACGAAGGTCTTGAACTTCAGGAAGTGAAGGTGGAGGGTGCTTTCTCTGGTCAGCGTAAAGCTCTTCAGATGCAGAAAAGCAGCATGGGAATCTGCAATGTTGTATCTGCCGACCAGGTAGGGAAGTTCCCAGACTCAAATATTGGTGATGCACTGAAAAGAATAAACGGCATCAATGTGCAGTACGATCAGGGTGAAGCGCGCTTCGGACAAGTGCGAGGAACGAGTGCCGACCTCACCTCTGTGACTGTTAATGGCAACCGTCTTCCTTCTGCCGAGGGAGACACGAGAAATGTTCAGCTTGACCTTATTCCAGCAGATATGATCCAGACAATCGAGGTCAACAAGGTTGTAACGGCAGATATGGACGGTGATGCTATCGGTGGTGGTATAAACCTCGTTACAAAGAACTCACCATCTCGCCGAATTTTGAACTTCACCGGTTCTACAGGCTATACCTGGATTAGCGAGAAGCCACAATGGAATATTGGTGGCACTTGGGGCGACCGTTTCTTTGGAGGGAAGTTAGGAATCATGGCAAGTGCTTCCTACCAGTATGCTCCTGGCGGTTCAGACAATACGGAGTTTGAGTATGTTGAGAAGAAGGGTGAGATACAGTTAAAAGAGGCGCAGGTGCGACAGTATTACGTTACTCGTGAGCGCCAGAGCTACTCCCTTTCCCTTGACTATCTCTTCAACCCCCTGAACAAGATTTCCTTCAAGGGAATCTATAACCGCAGGAACGACTGGGAGAACCGTTACCGAATCAGCTACAAAAAGCTGAACTCAGACGCCAAGGATCAGAGTATCGTGATGCAGACGAAGGCTGGCAGTGACGACAACAAGTCGGCACGTTTAGAGCGTCAGCAGACAATGGACTTCACACTTGACGGAGAGCATCAGTTTGGTATTCTGAAGATGGACTGGGCTTCCAGCTACTCGCGTGCCACAGAAGACCGTCCTAACGAGCGTTACATTGGCTTGAAGCTGAAGGGCAGCAAGGATATGGACATTCGTGAGACATTTGAGGATGTGGGCATGCGCCAACCATATTCCACACTTCTGATACCTGCCTATGGAGAGGCGAAATGGAAGATAGACGAATTCTGCAACTCCGATCAGGCTATCAAGGAGAACGAGTTCAAGGAAAGAATAAACTTCTCTCTCCCCCTCTCTTCTGGAATATATGGCAATTCCTTGAAGTTCGGATATAAATACACTCGAAAAGAGAAGGAGCGTGAGACAGAGTACTTCGACTACACCGATGCTGCAGATAAGTATATCAGCGATTGGCAGGAGAACACTATATCAGAGGTTCGCAACGGCTTTATGCCAGGAAGTCAATATCCTATAGGCAGTCAGTTTGTTTCAAAGAAATATATGGGACGCATTGATTTCAACAAGGCAGACGGAAAGGAACTCTTAGCAGAAGAGGCTGGCAACTACAAGGCTACAGAGCAGATTCATGCTGGTTACCTTCGCTTTGACCAGCACTTTGGAAAGCGTCTGGAGGCTTCTCTCGGATTGAGAATAGAGAACACCCGTCTGAACACAAGTGGTGTGAACTATGTTATGGATGCCGATGAGAAAGAATCTCTCACTCCTACTGGAGAATACAAGAACGACTACACGAACCTTCTGCCTTCCCTGCTCCTGAAATACAAGATGGGAGAAGAAGGTAATCTGAGAGCTTCGATTACCAAAAGTTTGTCTCGCCCGAAATACTCTGCTTTAGTAGCGAACAAAAGCTTTAACCTTGCCGACCAGGAAGCAACTATTGGTGACCCAAACATAAAGCCTACAACGGCATGGAATGCAGACCTTTCTGCAGACTACTATTTCAAAAGCTTTGGAATGGTTAGCCTCGGAGTCTTCTTCAAAGACATCAAGAACGTGAACATCGAGACACTCGGCTACTACACAGGTACAGAGCTTGGACTTTCAGATAACGAAGAGACTTTTGAGGTGACACAGAACATGAACGCTTACGATGCGAGAGTGTTTGGTGTGGAGGCTGCTTACCAGCGTGACTTCGGTTTTATCTGTCCTTCCCTCCGTTGCCTCGGATTCTACGGAAACTACACCTTCACACATACAACAACAAGGAACTACAACGAACGCCTTGGCATTAAGGATGGTGACGATGTAAAGATGGCTGGTTCTCCAGAACACACTGCAAACGCCTCTTTGTATTTCGAGAAGAGCGGCATCAATGTCCGTCTGTCATACAATTTCGCATCAAACTTTATCGACCAGATGAACACTGGCAGTCGAGAACTTGACAGATACTACGACTCAGTTAACTACCTTGACCTGAATGCAAGCTACACATGGGGCAAGAAGACGAAGTTCACGATCTTCGCAGAAGCAAACAACCTCTTGAACCAGCCTTTGCGCTATTATCAAGGTCAGAAAGACAGAACAATGCAGGTGGAATATTACGGTGTGAAGGTGAATGCCGGCTTTAAGATTAACCTTTAAATTGATTGGAACGAATGAAAAGACTACTGTCAATAATGGCGGTTGCAGCAATGCTGCTGACAACTGTCGGGAATGTTTCTGCACAGGAAACAGGAGTGCAGTCAGAGGGAAGCGAGAAAGAATGGAAAAGCCTAAAGGGAACTGTAAACCTCTTTATTGCTAACGACCTTGGCAGGAACGGTTATTACGACCAGAAGCCAATAGCCTCGTTGATGGGTGAGATGGCAGAAGAGGTTGGTCCGGAAGCAATCCTTGCTATTGGAGACGTGCATCATTTCAATGGTGTTGCCTCTGTCAGCGATCCTTTATGGAGAACGAATTTTGAGGATATCTACTCTCATCCGGAGCTGATGATCGACTGGTTTCCAGTGCTTGGAAATCACGAGTATCGCGGGAACACCCAGGCTGTGATGGACTATGGGAAGGTTAGCAGACGGTGGATGAGTGGTGAGAGGTATTACACGAGGACTTTCGTTAAGAAAGGTGTTTCGGTGCGTGTTGTTTTCCTTGACACCACCCCACTCATAGGGCGTTACCAGAAAGAGAAAGAGGAATATCCAGATGCTTGCAAACAGGATGTCGAGGAGCAGTTGAGATGGTTGGAGAAGACTCTCGGTGAGGCGAAGGAAGACTGGGTGATTGTTGTTGGCCACCATCCTATTTATGCCGAGACATCAAAGAACAAGGAGGAGCGAGAAGATATGCAGTCTCGCCTGCTTCCTTTTCTTAAGAGCCATAAGAATGTTGCGCTATATGTTTGCGGACATATACATAACTTCCAGCATATAAAGATGCAGGGAGATGAAATTGACTATGTTGTGAATAGCGCTGGGGCACTGGCAAGAAAGGTGAAAGCAACAGAGGGAACAGTGTTCTGCTCTCCAGAACCGGGATTCTCAGTGCTCTCTGCGACAAAGTCCGCTCTCTCGCTGTTTATGATAGACAAAAAAGGGAAGGTGCTGCATGAGGTTAAGAAGGAGAAATGAGTGGCTGCTTGATTATGGCTGGACTTTCGGGCATTCGATGCCCGAGATATTGACGGCAAAGGAGCAAAAAAATTTGGCTGGACTTTCGGGCATTCGATGCCCAAGATATTGACGGCAGAGCAGCAAAAAAATTTGGCTGGACTTTCGGGCATTCGATGCCCAAGATATTGACGGCA
>CALZTP010000090.1 GCA_945829115.1 uncultured bacterium
GCATCATTTTTATAGGCAAAATATATGTGTATCATTCTGTATTACAACTCTTTATGCGATTTTTTTAACAAAGAGAAGCGTTCTCTAATTTAACTTTTATAAACAAAATGATGCATGCTTATTATAGGCTATTTCGCCGCTATTTCGCCGTTATTTCGCCGTTATTTCGCCGTTTTTGTTGCTTAATCAACAAATTATATATCGGAAAATTGTGGGAGGTTATCGTAAATATTCTGTTCATATAACGGTTTTCTTGAAAGCATTGTATTTGAGTATTGTACGGAATTTAAAATCAACATTCTCACCACTTCAGCGTGAACAGGTGACAGACTCCGTTCTTTTGTCCCCTGTTCATTTCTATTCATTGCGACCATAAAAAGCATCACCCTAATACCAATGAGAACCTGAGTCCGAGAGCCTCTGCAATACTGATAAATGTTGACAATTGCATATCTGTCTGTCCCTTTTCAAGAGCAGATATATACTCTCGCTTTTTACCAATTTGTTCAGCGAGGGCTTTTTGCGTAATATTTTGGCGTTTACGCTCGTCTTTTAGCAACTCAGCATAATACCAAGCCTTTGACTTAGCTTCAAACTCCTTGCGTTCAACACTGTTTTCCTCACCATATTGCTCGTTCAAGTAGCTGTCAAAAGACCTGAGATTATTCAATTTGTTCGTGTCTAATTTCTTCATATTTAATCCTCCGTATATCTTTTTATAATTTTCTCTGCTGTTTTTATTTCAGACTTATATTGTTTCGTGTTCTTTTTCAAAAATGAGTTTAACAATATGACAGTATTGCTTTCGATAAAACTTTCATTATCAACGGAAAAAATAATTGTACGATATTCGTCTGTGCTTATAGAAATACGCAATTCGTAGAAATCTGTATTCTCCAGATGTTTCACAAATTTCTTGTTAACGACTCTTTGTGTCCTAATAATATTCAGGGCATAATTGTATTTTTCTTTAATCCGAGATTCGAGATTATTGTAATACAACTCAAACTCTTCCGAAAATAGGATATTTCTTATTGCTTCCATGATACAAAAGTAATAAATATCTTACATGCAGAAAAATATAATGGCAATAATTTAAAGGTATTTAACTATTGCTGTCCGAATGAACCGGGGAAGGGTTAAGGGACAGGTCATTCTCTAATTATATTGGTAGAAGAAAGCAATCTCTAAGTGTGAGTATCGCCTGAGGACCCTCGTTAAAGAGGAGGTCGAGGATAGAGAGATTCGGCAGGAATCCAGTTCTTTGTTTGTATACCTGATAATACTCTTTTGGAAAGAAAGAAGGGTCGGCAGGAGCGTTCTTGGGGCGGATTGAATAGCGCCAGTCGTTCTTATTGATCTCAGAACCTTCAGAACCTTCAGAACTCTCTGTTCCCTCTGTTCTCTCAGGAGGCAGGAACTGCTCTGTAAATGCCATACGAACGTCAATGTCGAGCAGTTTACAGAGGAGTTCCGCTCCTGCGAGATTATAGTCAAGGAGGAACTTGTGGTGAACAGGCGATGACGGTCCTTCGTCAAAGAAGAACGGTCGCAGGGAATCCTCATAATACTCAAAGAAGGCAGATTCACCGTATGCTGTCTGCAATGCCTGCCAGTGCAGGTGCCTCCAGTTTCCGTGGTCAGAGATTAGAGTGTCACAGATAGGAGCCCCATTTCTATGGCTTACAGGCACTGTCAGTGGCAGCTGACCGTTTGCCGTTGCTATTACGCATCGGTTTCGGAAAGTCTGCTTCTGGAATGTCTCACAAGCCTCTATATATGTTTCCTTCCCTTGGTTCTGGAATAGTTTCGAGAACCATTGTATTGGTCCGAAATATGTTGTTGAGAGCAGCATATCGTGACAAGAAAAAAGAATTTGTGAAAGATGAATTATTTTATGTTGTCTACCCAAGTGAACAGGCGATTCCAGCGAATGCCGCTGAAGCCGTTTCTGTCAGGGTCTGACGACCACCAGATGAAGAGAGGCTTCCCCACGATATGGTCTTCAGGAACAAAGCCCCAATATCTGGAGTCAGCAGAGTTGTGACGGTTGTCGCCCATCATCCAGTAATAGTCCATTTTGAACGTATATGACTTTGCCTCCTTGCCGTTGATGAGAATCTTTCCCTCTGGTGTAATCTGAAGGTCGTTGCCCTCGTAAGTGCGAATAGGGCGCTCGTAGACAGCGATATTCTCAAGTGTAAGGTCAATGGACTTTCCTTTTGCTGGAATCCATACCGGACCGTAATTATCTCGTGTCCAGCGAGTGCGTGCATTGAGCGGATAGAGGTCGCCAGTTGGTGCGTTTCTGTTCAGTTCTATTGATTTCACAACATCTGTGCGCTTCTTCAGCTCCTCAGCAGCATGCTTGGTGAGAGGGAGGCAGCCATACTGGTTTAGCTGAGTGATATCCTCCATAGAGATATTCAGTTCGTACATAAGTTCCACTGGCATCTGTGCCTTTAGCTTCACATTATATGTATACTGCACGTTCTCTGGTTCTTTGTTTGGTTTGTTGTCGAGATAGATAATTCGGTCGCGGATTTCAAGAGTCTGTCCAGGGAGTCCCACGCATCTCTTTACATAGTTCTCCCTGCGGTCAACCGGACGAGTGATGATATCGCCATAGGTGTTTGGATTCTGACTGATGTATTCCTTTCCTGCGTTGTAGTATGCTTCGAACAGTCTTCTCTGCTGGAGAATATCAAGGCTGTCGATATGCTTATCTGTCTGCACGATCTGCTGTCCGAAAGAGTATGCCATCTGGTAGAAGTCAGCAGCCTGCCAAGCAGGTTCTGAGACGAGTGTGTCTCCTGCCGGATAGTTAAACACCACGATATCGTTCAGTTCAATCTTTCCAAGACCTTTCACACGGCGGTAGTCCCACTGTGGCCATTCTATATACGACTTGCATCCGAACACCGGGAGTGTGTGTTGTGTGAGAGGCATTGTCAGTGGAGTCTGAGGAATTCGAGGTCCGTAGCTAACCTTAGAGACACAGAGATAATCGCCTGTGAGCAATGATTTCTCTAACGAGCTTGACGGAATCACGTAGTTCTGGAAGAAGAACAGGTTAATGAAATAGACTGCCACAAGTGCGAAGACAAGTGCGTCTACCCATGACATTATGAAGCGTGTAGGACCTTCTGCATCCTTCCACCACTGCCAGTTAATCTTCCGAGAGATATACGCATCGTATATAAACGGCAGTACAATCAGTCCGAGCCATGACTCCACCCATAAGAGGAAGAGGAGGTAGAGTGCGGTGACAACGGCAAATTTCGCCCATTGCACCTTCATATTCCTTTTTTGCTTTCTCATTTTTTTTGTTTTCTATTCCTCGTTTTTTTCTTTGGAGGAAAGAGTTGTGAATAGATGTCTAAAAAGTAAAGGTGTGAAGAATTAGAAATGGAACATATCATCTATGGTCAGCAAGCCATTGTGGGCAGCAGTATATTCAGCTGCAAGAACGGCTCCTAAGGCAAAGCCAACACGTGAGTGGGCATCGTGCGTGATGGTGATTTCGTCTGCCTCACTGCAGTATTTTATAGAGTGGATTCCTGGCACCTCTCCCTCACGAATGCTGTTGATGGTGAGCTTCTGCTTGTCGGTTCCCTCAGCAGGAGTCACAGAGCCGTCAGGGTTCTTCACCCATCCCACTTGCCAGTCGGTCTTTCTGTCGAGCTGCTCAACGATCTGCTCTGCGAGTGTGATGCCTGTTCCAGAAGGGTGGTCGAGCTTATGGATATGGTGTGTCTCTGTTTCTTCCACATCATACTGTGTGAAGCCGTTCATGATCTTTGCAAGGTATTTATTCACTGCAGAGAAAATTGCCACACCGATAGAGAAGTTTGATGCCCAGAAGAGGGTGTGCCCTTCTTCGTTGCAAGCACGTCTTACGTCCTCGCCATGGTCTTTCAGCCAGCCTGTAGAGCCAGAAACAACCTTTACTCCTGCCTTCCAAGCACGCAGGTAGTTTCCGTATGCCACGTGAGGTGCAGTGAACTCTATAGCGACATCAGCGCTTGCGAAAGCCTCTGATTCAAAATCTTCCTGGTTGTCGATATCTATAATAGATACAATCTCATGTCCGCGGTCTTTAGCAATATTCTCGATCATATGACCCATTTTGCCGTAACCGATAAGTGCTATCTTCATTATTTTTTCTTGTTTGTGTATGTTATTTTTCTTTTCTTTCTTTTCTGTCTTCTCTCTCTTGTGAAGAAGAGAGGGAGGTTTAGAAACTCATGAGCCATGCACGTAGTTCCATCATCATCTCGTTATGGAAGAAGAACGATGGTCGTATGCCCCAGCCGTGACCGCCAGTAGGGTAGACATGTAGTGATGCCGGAACATCATGGCGGTAGCATTCGAAATAATAGTTGAAGCCATTGGCTGCTGGCACTGCACGGTCGTCATCGGAAAGCGCAATCCATGCCCGAGGAGTTGTGCGTGTCACCTGCAAGTCGTTAGAATACAGCTTCTCGTCTTTTTTCCTTGCGTCTTTTCCGAGGAAATTGTCATGTGAGCCTTTATGTGTAAATCCAGGGTCCATCGTTATTACCGGATAGAAGAGAATCTGGAAGTTCGGCTTTGCATCTCCTGTGCTGTGAGTGGCAATAGTGCTGGCAAGGTGACCTCCTGCCGAGGAACCCATAATTCCCACTTTCTCTGTATCTATATTCCATGCCTTTGCATTTGCACGCACAAGGCGTATGGCAGCCTCTGCATCTTCTATAGGTACACGGTGGTCGCCATTAGGCATGCGGTAATGGAGTACGATGGCTGCTATTCCCATGTTGTTGAAGAACGGAGCCCAGTCAAAGCCTTCGTGGTTCATGGCGAGATGGCTGTATCCTCCTCCAGGGCATATCACCACAGCCTTTCCGTTTGCAAGCTGTTTCTGAGGAAGGAATACCTTCACCCATGCGGTGTCTTGTTTGTTTCCGTTACTGTGAGGTGCTTTTTTCTGCCAAAGGTTTATACGTGTTCCCTTATTTTCGTTTTTTGCTGCCACGGTGTTGGTAATTGTTCCAAGCATAAGAATGGCGAATAATAGTTTTTTTAGCATAAGTAAAAATAAAAATTGATTTATCTTGCAAAAATAATCAAAATATTTATAGTACAAGAACATAACGCCTGTTTTTTAGATTTTATTTAGATTAGACATCATTATTATTCAATGCTGCTTCTGCAGAACTTTTACTCTCCCATCGATAAAATTTGTGCACCTACTTATTCTCTCACTACCTGTATGGTTTGAAGGTAAAGCAAAAAAATCCCCTGGATTTCCTAACGCCTTTCCACGGAATTATGGAGGAAAGAAAGGAAATCCAAGGGATTGGGGAGTTTTCTGAGTGCTTTCAAGTGCTGGAATTATTCACGTGAGTATTCACCGTCCCAGCTATATGTGCCTGGTGCACTACCCTCATGGTTTATATTTGAACCTGCAAGCAAAGCCTGTGGCTTAACATTATAAGCAGTCATCTCTGGTGTCTGATATTTCTTTTTTGTTTCCATTTGTCTTTATTGAATTAATGTTATTGTTGTGTAATGAGTTTGTTCGCAGGCGCTGCAAGAGCAAAGCCCTTGCACGCCCACAAACTGCTTTACCTTACGATGAATTTCTTTCCGTTCATGATGTACATTCCGCGTGGGAGGCTCTTTGCATTGCCAGAAACCTTCATACCGTTGATGGTGTAGATTTCTCGTGACTCAATGTCAGAAGACACTACAGACTCGATGCCTGTTACCTCACCATCTTCAATGATGCGGATTGCCTTTGCAGAAGCAGAACCCTGACCAATTGAACCATCGTTGTGGAGCCAGAGGCAAGAGCGGAATGGTTTCAGAACATCTGCAAGTGGAGAGAACTTATTGTCCGCACCTACAGAGTAATATTCTGTCTTACCCTCACTATCCTTGCCATAAGCATTTGTTGTCACGAATGTTCCGCGCATATTTCCGTCCATGTTTGGACTTGCTACGATTGTCTTGCCAGCGAGATCAATCTTTTTCCATGAAGTTTCGGTTTCCTGAATAATACATGGGTTACCTGCGCTTATATTGTCTACTCTATTGAAGTAAGCAGTGTTAGCATTATCGTAGTATGCGAAGGTCAGAATTGTTGCAGTTTCAGAAAGTTCTGATGCGCTAAATGCGAATGGGAGACAAACAGAGTTGTACTCGATAGTTGACACATCTGCAGCATTTGGCTGACGGTTGTAAGAGCCAGTAATAGCTTTGAACTCAACAGGTGTGTAGAACTCCTTCAAATCAGTAAGCTCGAAGTGTGGACATTCGTAAACATCCTGAGAACCGGCAGTGTACTTTACGAGGACATTCTTAGTCCTTCCTGCCCAAGTAGCAAGCTCGCTGCTTACAACAGCAATAGCGTTTGGAGTAGCTTCAAGAATTGTTTCCCAATCACCCACTGCCTTTGTTTCCTTTGTTGCAGTTCCAAGGTAAACGTCAATATTTCCTGATGTCTCGCTAAGTGTATATCCGTATTCAGAGAAGTTTTTAGCAGATACCTCTATATACTTATTTCCATTCTCGTCAGTACGAATCTCGTAGAGACCGAGGTCCTCTTCTGTCTCAGAACCATCTGCCTTATGATAGAGCCGTACAAACTGCATTTGAGTATTATTGTCAACAGGGAGACGGAAGGTGATAGGATTAGCGATCAGTGCGTTAGGAACAGGAAGTTCTACCTTCTTGTCTTCAACCATAACAACTGCTGTCGGCTTGATATTGAAAGAAATCTTATCAACAACAGCATTACCACCCTCACTCTTTACAGAAGCTTGTTTGAAATCTATCTTCACAATCTGATTAATGTCAGACGCTACGATATTGTTCTTGCTATCTTCTGAAACGCCTTCTGTTTTGGCGGCTGCCATTTGAACAAGTTGTACAATGGTTTTGCCGGCTACATTTACATCTTCACCTCCAATATGTACAGTTTCTTTGGTCTCACTCGCGGCAGCATCCGTCATAGAGAGGCTCTCAGAAGCAGGAGTTGTGTCGAAATCTGTTACTGCAGAGTTGCTTGTAACGACTTGAGAAACTGCACTATTTGCTTGTTCTTGAGTTGGAGCTGTACTACCCTCTGAACCTTCTGAACTCTCAATCTTTACAGTAGATCCTGACAGTTCTGGCGTAGAAATTTCCACAGACTTAATCTTTTCTACAGTATAATTTGCACCGTCATTCTTTGTTGCAGAATATCCCTCAGCGCAGAACTTGTTAGGATCACTGCTGAATGTACCGCCATAAATATTTGTTGTACCGTAATCAGATATGATAGCCTTATCTGTTGCCTTTACAGTTGCACCAGTTATTGCCAATGTTACGTTTCCTAATGTGTTGTTTTGCGGATTTACCACACAGATTCCGTTATATCCCTCAAAAGTACCGCCAGATATCGATACATTAATATCTTTGAGTGTAGTATGCTGAGCAATAGCGATTGCTGCACCTGATGTTGTAGTGCCACTACCATTGGCAGCTGTAGAATATTCTGTAGCAGTTGATTTGAAAGAACCGCCAGAGATATTTAAGGTACCAGCACGCAACTCTATAGCAGAATTATATCCCTCAATCTGTCCACCATTAATGGTTAGTATACCATCCTGTGGGTGATAAATTCCAAGGTTGCTTTGATCTTTTGTTGCTGTTAGGGTTCCGCCATTAATTGTTATCTCTGTATTATGGCATGTTCCATTTCCAGAAATTGCATAATAAAGCCCTGTTAATTTACCTCCATTTACAGTCAGTTTTGCTGGCTCTGTAGCTGTTGTTGAGTTTCCGACAATGATAGCAGCATTTGCTTTTTCACCGCTATTAATTTCTCCATTTTGTCCTTCACTGCTATCCATAACAGTAAACGAAGCACCGTGATTAACAGTAATAAAACCAGATTTTACCTTTGATGCAGCGTAACTTAATTTATATCCATTAAGATCTAAAGTCATGCCATTGTTTGCTGAGCCAATAGTAAGTGTTGATGTATATGCTACATCTTTTAGCAATTGAAGTGTTTCACCTTCTGATGCTTCTGGAAAGGCTTCGCTAAATACAGTGTATTTGTAAGTGTCTCCAATTTTTGCTAAGAGATCACTTTCTTCACACACATAGTAGTATTTATTCTTGGAAGGGGCATAAGTCTTGCCCTCTTTTATATAATCTTGATTTACGGGTTTTGTAAATTTTCCGCTTTCGATAACAATTGAACCATTTTTTGAAGCATCATCAAAACCCTTTTCTGGGTCAGTCAAAATGGCCAATTCTCCTTGAATAAGATTCTTTTTGTTATTAATGTTTACCTTAGTGCCACCAGCATAGGAATTGTTGTTTATTACAGCAATAGCATAACCTGTGGTTGAATAACCATTAGTATTACCTGTATGAGTGGTTATAGCATTTTTGGCAGCATATACTTTTGCATTTTCGTTGATGTTTATAATACCAGACTTTGCCTCAATTGCTCCACTTTTAGATAAAGATGTTGAACCAACAGTTCCATTAATATTCAATGTACCATCTTGAGGATGATATATTGAGTAAGGAACTTCCTCAACTTTACTTCCTGTAGCATAAACAGTACCATTAATTGTTATAGTTGTCCCACCGTAACCAGATGAACCATTACCAGATATAGCTGCATTCTTACCTGCTGTTGTCACAGTACCATTTATTGTAACCGTTTCTTTAGTCTTATTTCCGAATACTGTGATGCCATAACAATAATCAGTATTGACCCTTACATTTTTCTCAATAGTCAAAGATACATTTCTTTGTTCTCCTGAATTATCACCTACACGGATAACAGATGAATTCTCATCAAATGTTGAATTCTCAGCCGCAGGTTTAGCTATAATATAACCTTTGGTTGTGCCAGACCTTTGGATTACCACATTACCTCCAGTAATATGCAAAGCTCTAGTATCTACAGCCTCAATATTGAAACTAACCAAATCCAGCGTCAGGCTTTTGTTGATTGTAACAGTTTTATCCAAAGTAACATTTGAAAGAAGTGACACGGTTGGGTTGTCCCCTGTAGCGGCATCAATAGCATCTTGGAGAGTCTCATATTGTGTATCTCCAACTTTCGCCACATAGGTTGTGGTGTCTTCGGACGTTCCTGTTTCTTCCGCCCATGCCAATACTCCGATGAGAGCGAGTAATGAAAGAAGAGTAAATAGTTTTTTTCTCATAACTCATAGAATTATGTTGCCATAGAGCCCCCAGATTCTGGCAGATTAATGTATTTGGATTAGTTACGATAATAAAAAAAGACGTGGAGACTGTACCCGTTACTCGCTCCACAATCTGAGGCCCTAGGAATTGCCCATTACAGTCAGAACGAGCAACTAAGACCCCACGCCGATATGTAACGCAGAAATCCCTTATTATATATATATATGTAAAGCCAGACAAGGAGACAGTTGTTCCTTGACTAAAAGATATAATAAGGGTATGCGAAAATACATACCCATGGGCATCTACCGTTGCTATGTCTCTTGACTGTAATTTGAGAGTTTCCTAGGCTTTCAGATTGTCAGAGAACAAAGCGCGTGATAAACGCCTATTCTTTATAAAGACCCTCACGGGCATTAACCGCAGTTAATACCCTCCCTTTTAGAAATAGCAGATGCTATTCTATCGGCATGAGGATGGTGCAAAATTACAAATTTCTCTGTAACAACAAAAGAAAATTAAGAAAAAAGTGCAGAAAAAATTAAATTTGCAGTGTGGAAACAGCAAAAAGGAGTGTTCCTGTGGTGTTTTCAATGGTGTTTGAATCGATTTTCTCAAAAAAAGAAAAGTGTTTCAAAGAAATAGAAAATAGGTTATTCCATTGTAGGGGGATAGAATGTTGAAGTCTTTGGACTCTTTAAAACTGTAAGAATTGTAAGCTTTTTCTGCGCAACCGATACATCCTACCTTTAAGGCGTAAGGAAGACTCTGTTTCACAAAAATTATCCACACCTCCTTACAATGGCTAAACCAAGGGAACCTTATCGTAGAATTTTAAGCATTTCATAAAAGGTAACCTGCAAGTCATGAATATCTAAACGGTATAAAATTATTTTGCTTACCTTTATATTATTTAACTGTAAGCGTCCAAAATTTGTTATTTTTATCAATTTCTTAAACATTTATTTACCTTTTGTTGTCCTACCGATGTCTTACCGATGTCTTATTGTTAGCTTATTGTTAGCTTACTGTTAGCTTACTGTTAGCTTAGGTCGTTAAAATTTTAGTGATTTATCAGTAAGTGATGAGTAAGGGGTTATCGTATTTTTATGCGTCTTTTTTCATCGGAACTTAGACGGGACTTAACCTGATTCTGTTTAATCGGTTTAGGTTCCGATGTTCATTTTATCCGCAGATGTTAGACAGATGTTATACAGAATATACTCATCTGTTTGAAATCTGTTTAGCATCTGTGGATTCTTAACAACAACCAAATAAACCTCAACCGTTGATTATAACGACAACAGAGGTATTTTTTAACACGACAACAGAGACAACAAGAACAACATTCTTGCTAGTAGTCTGTAAAGTCTAAAAAGTAACTAAAGGATATAGATGCTTGAGTTTAA